>DASPWG010000211.1:0-24590 GCA_035621915.1 Streptosporangiaceae bacterium | reverse complement strand
CTGGCAACCTCGCCCATAGGTCCGTCATAAATCGTCACAATCATGACAGCACCTCTGGCCGTCCGGCTAGTGATTGACCTGCTGTCAGAGGCCGAACCTGCCGACTATCTACTCCTCCGAGGCCGCCGGGGGCTCGTCCGGCGGCTCAGGCGCGGGAGCGATCCTGTTCAGCCAGCAGATCGGGCAGAGTATGTGCCCAGGAGCGTGCTTGCCCTGCTCATGTTCCCAGGCGAAGTACACGGCACCGCCCAGCAGAATAATCTCCGGGCCGCTGCCGAAAGGTAGTCCGAACCTTCGCATCCGCCGGATCATTACGGCTCACCTGCAATCCCCTACGAGCGGGCTGATGCCCGCCGCTCGCGAGCCGCTTTCTTCCGGGCCCGCACGTCTCAGTAAAGCGGCCTCAGACAGCGACCGTCCACCACGTTACGTCCGTGCATGATCCGCTTCCCTGCGCATGAGCAAGCGGCAGCCACTTCACGGCTCTCGCGCATGCCGCGGTGCCGGCGCTGCCCTCCCGGCAGTGGCCGGATCCTCGGCGAGTTCAGTCAGCAGTGACTGCGCCGCGCCGCGCAGGTCTGCGATCGGGATGACCTCCAGGACCTGCTGCGCGCTGATGACCGTGCCCGTCGTGCCCGCGGCGAAGCTGACGCACAGTGCCGCCCAGCACCGCAGGCCCGCTGGCTCCTCCGCCAGATCAAGGGCGCGCCCGGCGACGTCGGCGTTGCTGATACTCACATGATCCTCCTTCTCGCAGCTGCGATCGGTCGGCGATCAGTGTCCTGGTCGGCTGTGACGTCGGAGGGACAGGGCAGTGACGAACTGCCGGACGCGCTGAACCAGCGGCACCGCTGGTACGTGCCTGGGCTGTAAGCCGCGTTGACCACTTCAAGGGAACATCTGAGGGAGCGCTCATGGGCCCTAGCAGCACACTCAGGCACAAAACTGGCGTCTTAGCGGCAGCCGCGAGCGCCGCGACCCTGGCCTTATTGGCCATCCCAGCCGCCGCGTACGCGGCCACCTCGTGGACTGTCGCACACCCGCCATACACCGCGGAGGACAACGTCCCCTACGCCCCGCTGAACGCGATCTCGGCCATCTCGTCGAGCAACATATGGGCCGTCGGCCAGAGCAGCGGAACCCCGCTCATCGACCACTACAACGGCAGTTCCTGGTCCCAGAGCACGCTGCCGTCAGGCCCGTGCAGCCTGTTCGAGGCCGACTGCAACCTGACGGGTGTCAGCGGCAGTTCCGCGAGCGACGTGATCGCGATCGGGAACGGGACCATCCCCACCTCGAGCGGATGGCAGGTTGAGACGCTGGCCTACCAGTACAACGGCAGCGCGTGGTCGCCGCTCACCGTGCCCGCCAGCATTCCGGACAGCGCCCTGGAGCATATCCAGGTGTTCTCACCCACCAATGCATGGGCGGTCGGGACCGCGCCCAACGCGGCGGATACCGGATCGGTGGTGGCCGCGGTGAACTGGAACGGCAGCACCTGGACGCAGGTGGCCACGCCGTTCTCCACCACGGTCAACCTGACCGTCAACGCGATCTCCGGCGACACTGCCAGCGACATCTGGGTCGTCGGCGAGACAGCCACCCGCGGGTACACCGGCGGCACCAGGACGTCGGTGATCCTGCACTACAACGGTTCTGCATGGACGCAGGTCGCCGCACCGGACAACTCCGGGCTGCTGGACGTCGACGCGGTCTCGCCGACGGACGCCTGGGCGATCGCGACCGACGGCGCGGTGCTGAACTGGAACGGCACGGCCTGGTCGGTGTCGACGACCCTAGAGCTGTCCAACACTGCCGGGATCGCGGCGCTGTCGCCATCGGACGTCTGGGTCGCGCAGGTGGGGCAGCTAGCCAACTACAACGGCACAAGCTGGACGACCACCGCGGTGCCGTCGGGTATCAACGTCGTCACCACCCACGCGGTGGTGTCGCCGGGATATGTCTGGTTCGCCGGCTACTACTACCCGGAGAACGCGGTCACCGCGCCGGCCGTGCTGAGCACGGCGTCAGGCTGATGTCGGGGCCGGGGCTGCGCAACTGCTGCCGCGCGGCCCCGGCACCTGCGCACCGCTCACAGTGCGGGAAACGACCGGCCAGCGTTGTGCTCGGAGAGCGCTGACGGCGGGCCGATCAGGGCCCTGTCCGGCTTCCCGATGGCCTCCTCGTCCTTGCCGTCATAGTCGAACTTCCGCAGCACGTGCTTGATCGCCTCGAGCCTGGCCCGTTTCTTGTCGTTGCTCCTGATCACGGTCCAGGGCGCGTGCTCAGTGTCGGTGTAGTGAAACATCGCATCCTTGGCGTCGGTGTAGGCGTCCCACTTGTCCAGCGACTCGAGGTCCATGGGGCTCAGCTTCCACTGCCGCACCGGGTCGACCCGGCGGATGATGAAGCGAGTGCGCTGCTCCGACGGGGTGACCGAGAACCAGAACTTCGTCAGGTGCAGCCTGGAGCGGACCAGCATGCGCTCGAACTCCGGGGCGTCCCGCATGAACTCCCAGTACTCCTGGTCCGTGCAGAAGCCCATCACCCGTTCCACGCCCGCCCTGTTGTACCAGGAGCGGTCGAGCATCACGATCTCGCCCGCCGCCGGCAGGTGCGGCACGTAGCGCTGGAAGTACCACTGGGACTGCTCCCGGTCTGTGGGCCTGGTCAGCGCGACGACAGTGGCACCGCGGGGGTTCAGGTGCTCGGTGAACCGCTTGATCGTGCCCCCCTTGCCCGCGGCATCGCGCCCCTCGAACACGAGCAGGATGCGCTCACCTGCGGACTTGACCCAGTTCTGCAGCTTGACTAGCTCGACCTGCAGCGGCCGCTTGAGGTACTCGTACTCGTCCCGCGACATCTTGTCCGGGTACGGGTAGTCCTCGCGCCAGGTGTCGACAACGCGACCGTCGGGCCAGCGCAGGACCGGGTCGTCATGCTCGTCGTCGTCGTCAACCGTCAGTCCCGCGAGCAGGACAGGATCTGAAGCCCAGTCCTCAGGCAGCGCATTGAACTCGAGATCAGAATGACCAGTCACGTCACTAGAACACCCACAATCCGTGCTCCGATCAAGAGCACGGCCGGACCTAAGCCAGCTGCCGCGGGCTTATTTGGCTGCCGGACACCTCGCGGCCAGGCTGGCGTCCGCTCTCCGCCACCAGCCGCGGCCCGGTCAGCGCGGCAGAACGTGCGGGTTCAGCGTGCCTGACGGGTCCAGGGCGGCCCGGATCTTGGTGAACAGCGTGCGCTCCGCCTCCGACCGCACGAGCCGCAGCCACGGAGCCTTGAGCGCGCCGATGCCGTGCTCGGCCGATATCGAGCCGCCGAGATCCGCGACGAACGAGAAGATCGCGTCCTCGTGCCGTCCGTCCGCGGCGGACGCCGGAACTATGTTGACGTGCACGCTGCTGTCAGCGACGTGGCCGAACATGATCACGCTGGCGTCGGGGTCGACCGCGGCCACGACCCGGGGAGCGGCCGAGGCCAGGGCCATCCACTGCCCGGGCGGCACCGAGAGGTCAAGCTTGATCGGCGGGCCGATGAACCTGGCCGCCTCCGGCTGCCGTTCCCGGTATGACCAGAGCCTGGCCCTGTCGGCCTCGGTCTGCGCCACCGCGGCGGGCAGGTCGCCGATGAGCGCGGCAAGATCCTCGAACGCGCCCGTGCCGCACGCCTCGAGCAGGAGGTAAGCCGCGGCCGGGGCAGGCAGCGGGGGCTTCAGGCCGGCGTGGCGGGTCAGCAGGTCCAGGCCGGTCTTGGTGAAGAACTCGGCGGACAGCAGGCCCGGCACCTGTCTGGTCGCGCGCAGTGCGAGGCTGCGCACCTCGGCCAGGCCGCCAAGCCCGATGATCACGGCCACCGGATCGCGAGCCCGCGGGACAAGCTGCAGCCGGGTCCTGGTGATCACCGCCAGCGTCCCCTCCGAGCCGGCGAGCAGCGACGGGTAGTCGTATCCGGTGTTGTCCTTGACCGGCCCGGACAGGTGGGAAACGACGGTGCCATCCGCCAGCACCGCCTCCAGCCCGCGCATCTGGTTGCGCATCGGGCCGTAGCGCAGCACCCGGACGCCGCCGGCGTTGGTGGCCACGGCCCCGCCGACGGTGGCGCTGGCGCGGCTGGCGATGTGCACGCCGAGGTCGAGGTCTGCATGCGCATCCGCGACCCGCTGCAGCGTGACGCCCGCTCCGGCGGTGACCTGCGCTGCGTCGACGTCTACCGGCTCGAGATGGTCCAGCCTGGTGAGGCTGAGCACGACCTCGCCGCGCAGCGGTACGCCGCTGCCCACCAGCCCGGTATTGCCGCCCTGCGGGACGACCGGCTGGCCTGCCTCGTTGCACAGCGACAGGACCGCGGCAACCTCGGCCGTGTCGCGCGGGCGGACCACCGCCGGCGTGTAGCCGCGAAACCGCCCGGTCCAGTCAACTGCGTATCCCGCTGCCGCGTCTCCGGTCAGGACATGCGCGTTTCCCACGATCGCGGCGAGATCGCGCAGGAGCGCGGCGGGCGGCCAGGCAGGCTCGGCAGCTCTCATGCGGGCGAGCTTCCCCGCTCCCCCGGCGCGGTCAGGCCGTCGGCGGCCAGCAGTCGGTCCATGATGCGCAGGCTGGCCTCCAGGGCGGTGACCGGAACGCGCTCGTCCACGCCGTGGAACATGGCGTAGTAGTCGTAGCCCGGCGGCAGCACCAGCGGCGTGTAGCCGTAGCAGGCCATGCCCAGCCGGGCGAACTGCTTGGCGTCCGTGCCGCCGCTCATGCAGTGCGGGATGACGGTGGAACCGGGGTCCTCGGCCAGCAGCGCCGCGGTCATTGCCGCCACGAGCGGGCTGTCGACAGGGGACTCGACCGGCCGTTCCCGATGCGCATACTCCCAGGTTACGTGGGGACCGGTCAGCTCATCGAGGGCGGCCACGAACTCGTCGTCGAAGCCCGGCAGGACCCGGCCGTCGACGTACGCCACTGCTTCGCCTGGGATGACGTTCACCTTGTAGCCGGCCTGGAGCATCGTCGGGTTGGCGCTGTTGCGCACCGTGCCGGACACCAGCGGTGCGCCTGGGCCGAGCCGGGACAGCAGGTCGGCGGCGTCGGCCGGGTCGTCAGGGACGGTCGAGCCGATGGCCTCGGCGATAGCGTCGACGGCGGCCCGCACGGTCGGGATGAGGCGCAGCGGCCACTGGTAGTCGGCAATCCTGGTGACCGCCTCCGCGAGCCGGACGACGGCGTTGGCGCCATTCGGCTTGGAGCCGTGACCGGCAGTGCCACGCGCGGTGAGCTTCAGCCAGGCGGTCCCGCGCTCAGCCGATGCCACCGGGTACAGTCGCAGCCCCGGCCTGGCGTGGAAGGTGAACCCGCCGGACTCGCCGATCGCCTCGGTGCACCCGGCGAACAGGTCCGCGTGCTCGTCCACGAGCCACTTGGCTCCGTACGCCGCGGTGTCTTCCTCGTCCGCGGTGAACGCGAGCACGAGGTCGCGCTGCGGGCGGCGGCCGCTGCGCGACCACTCCCTGGCCAGCGCGATCAGCACCGCGACCGCGTTCTTCATGTCGATGGCGCCGCGGCCCCAGATGACGCCGTCGCGCACCTCGCCAGCGAACGGATCGACCGACCATGCAGCCGGATCGGCGGGAACGACGTCAAGGTGGCCGTGCAGCAGCAGCGCCGGCTGGTCAGGATCGGCGCCGGTGACGCGCGCGACCACGTTCGACCGGCCCGGCGCCGATTCCAGCAGCACCGGATCCAGGCCCGCCTCGGCCAGCAGCCCGGCGACGTGCTCGGCGGCCTTCCGCTCGCAGCAGTCGCCGCCGCCGCGGTTGGTCGTGTCGAACCCGATCAGCTCGGAGGCAATCCTGGTTACCTCCTGCGCAGCGAGCGTGGCTGACTCAGCCAAATTTCTCCTCCATCGCCGCTGAGATCATCGTGGTCACGGTCTTGAAGCAGCGGATCATCTGGTACGCAGAGGTGGCGTCGTACTCGACGGTGCGGTCGCCGGTCCGCCGCACGCCCGGCACGATCGCCGCGGCCTGGGCAAGCTGCGCGGCATCCACCTCGACCTCGACCCGGAACTCGTCGCCGGGAAGCGGCTGCGTCCGGCTGGCGAGCCCGACCGCGTCGGCCGCTGCCTTCCTGATCGCGGCCGCGGTCACCGCCGGCGGCCGGCAGACAGCCGCGTACCGGCTGACGCAGTCCTTCACCGCCACCGCCGGCGCGTCCGGCGCGTACCCGGCGGCATTGGCGCAGGTGCGGTCGTCGCCGGTGATCAGGACCACCGGCGTGCCGTACTGCGCCGCGACATGCGAGTTGAGCAGTCCCTCGCTCGCCAGCACGCCGTTCAGCCGCACCGCGGTGATCGAGTTCGCCAGGTAGGTGTGCGCGAGCACGCCCTCCGCGCCGGCCGGCGCGTGATACCCCAGGAACGCGACTCCGTCCACGTCGCCGTGCTGGATCCCCTCGACCATGCTGAGGTCCTTGTGCCGGCCGGTGAGCATGACGGCACGGTCGTCAAGCTCCTCGAGCAGCAGGTTCCGCATCGTTGAGTGCGCCTCGTTGATCACGACTGTGTCCGCGCCCGCCTCCAGGAACCCGGCCACGGCGGCGTTCACGTCCGAGGTGAACATCCGCCGGCACCGCTGCCACTGCTCGGTGCCCGGATCCACGTCGGCCGGCCAGGTGACGCCGGTCGCGCCCTCCATGTCGGCCGAGATCAAGATCTTCATGACTGCCTCCCCTTCTTTAGTGGCCCGGCTGCTCGCCCGCCGGCCGCAGCGGCGGGTCGAGCAGGCGCAGCGTCCTGGCGTCGGCGTCAAGCTCCGCGGCGACGCCGATCGGGAACGTCTGGAAGTAGCCGCCGTGGCCGATGTTCGCCCAGGCGATCATCGGCACGCCGAGGTCCCCGAGCCGCTCGGCCAGGATCTGCTGGATGAGCTCAGGCTCGCCGCAGCCGACGAAAGTCCCGGCCACGACGCCGGCCACCCCGGCGAGGTAGCCAGAGCGGCGCAGCTGCGTGAGCATCCGGTCGATCCGGTACTCCTGCTCGTCCACGTCCTCGACCAGCAGGATCCCGCCGTCGGCGGGCCACGAGGTGGCCGTGCCGATCGAGGAGGCAAGCAGCGTCAGGTTTCCGCCCATCGTCCTGCCCGCCGCGGTACCGCCGACCAGGGTCGTCGCCTCCGGATAGCTGAGCTCCGTCGACCGCTCGGGGTGCATGAGCGCCCGCAGCATCGAGGCGAACGAGTAGTGCCCCGTCGGACCGCCGGAGGTCACCATGGGGCTCATCAGCGAGGCCCAGCCAAGCCTGCGGCCCACGGCCTCCAGGATTCCCGTCACGTCCGAGTACCCGGCCAGGACCTTCGGCGGATGCGCAGCAATCAGGTCCAAGTCGAAGGCCTCGAGGGTGCGCTGCGAGCCGGAGCCGCCGGTCGCGAAGATGATGCCGGCGATGTCCGGGTCCGTGAGCGCCGCCCGCAGGTCGGCGACTCGCATCGCGTCGTCGCCCGCCAGGTAAGGTCGCATGCTGCCCTGGTCGTGCGCCGACGGATAGACGACCGGCTCAAGGCCGGCGAAGCGGAGGGCGTCAAGCCCGACGGCAAGCTCCGCGGGACTGGCCGGGCTGCTGATCGACAGCACGGCAACGCGGTCACCTGGGCGCA
Source organism: Streptosporangiaceae bacterium (assembly GCA_035621915.1). GTDB lineage: Bacteria > Actinomycetota > Actinomycetes > Streptosporangiales > Streptosporangiaceae > JAJYUU01. The sequence goes on along the minus strand of DASPWG010000211.1, from coordinate 16,945 downwards.
GCGCCGGCGGACGTGCCAGGGACGTCGGCCGGACGACACTGTCTGCGTGGGTCAACCTAGAACGTCTCCTCTTTTTTTATTCGAAACGAGCTGCCGCGAATCAGTCTCGTCCGCCGGGTCGGCCAGGTGGCAGGCAATGAGCCGCTGCCCGGATGCGCCGACGGCCAGCACCGGCACGTCCTGCCCGCGGCACAGCTCGCCTCGCGGGTCGTCCTGGGCGAGCGCGGCATAACGCGGGCAGCGCGGGTGGAACCGGCAGCCGCCGGGGATCCTCGTCGGGTCCGGCGGCTCACCGCTGAGGATCGTTCGCTGCCGGTCGTGCTGGGCGTCAGGCAGCACCGAGATCAGTGCCTGGGTATAGGGGTGCTGAGGCCGCAGCAGCACGTCAGCGACGGAACCGACCTCGACGATGCGGCCCAGGTACATCACCGCGACGCGGTCGGCGATGTTCCAGGCGACGCCGAGATCATGGCTGACAATGAGGGCCGACAGGGAGAGCTGATCGCGCAGGTCGAGTATCAGCTTGAGGATCTCGCCGCGGACCGACGCGTCCAGCGACGACACCGGCTCGTCTGCGATGATCACCGACGGGTCCAGGGCAAGCGCGCCGGCGATGACCACTCGCTGCTGCTGGCCGCCGGATAGCTCGTGCGGGTACCGGCCGATGAAGTTCTCCGGCGGCCGCAGGCCGGAACGAGACAGGGCCGAGTGCACGCGCTCGTCAAGCTTGGCGCGCATGCCGTGCAGCCGCGGTCCCTCGGCGACGCTGTCGTACACGTTCTGCCGCGGGTTCAGCGCGCCGGCCGGATCCTGCAGCACGAGCTGAACGTGACGCCGGTACTCCCGCAGCGCCGCACCGGAGTACCGCAGCGGGCTGCCCTCATAGCTGATCTCGCCGGCAGTCGGCTCGATCAGGCCGACCAGCGCCCTGGCCAGCGTGCTCTTGCCGCAGCCAGACTCGCCGATGAGCGCGACGATCTCGCCGCGCCCGATGCTGAGGTTCACCCCGTCGACCGCGCGGGCCGGGCCGCGGCCCCTGGTGGCCGGATAGACGACGCTCAGGTTGCGCGCCTGCAGGACCGGGTCGCTTCCCGCGTCGAGCCGGTGCTCGCCCTCGCTCCAGCTAGCGCGGTCGGTCGCCGTCGCCGTCGCGACGGCTGCCGCTGCGGCCCGGCCGGGCGCCGAGGCCAGGTCGAGCACCTTGATGCAGGCAGACTCCCGGCGGTCGCCGGACGGCCACAGCTCCACCTCGCGGGTCCTGCACTCCTGCATGACCTCGGGGCAGCGCGGCGCGAACGGGCATCCGGCCAGTTCCTCGCGCAGGTCGGGCGGCTCGCCTGGCAGGCCAGCCGGCGCGAACCGGGAGGCGGGATCGCCCGTCTGCGGGAACGCCCTGGACAGGATGCCGGTGTAAGGATGCAGCGGCGTGCCAAGCAGCTGCCGGGACGGGCCGATCTCGGCGACCCGGCCCGCGTACATGATCGCCAGCCGCTCGCACGTCTCGGCGAGAACCGACAGGTCGTGGCTGATCATGATCATGCCGATCTGGCGCTCGCGCACCAGATCGGTCAGCAGCCGGAGGATCTGCGCCTGCACGATCACGTCCAGCGCGGTCGTCGGCTCGTCGGCAATGATCAGGTCCGGCCTGCAGGCCAGGGCCATCGCGATCATCACCCGCTGCCGCTGGCCGCCGGACAGCTCGTGCGGGTAGCTCGCCCGCCGGCCTGCCGGCACGCCGACGCTGGCGAGCAGCTCGGCGACCCGCCGGTCCGCCTCCTGCCTGGACACGTCCTCGTGCAGCAGGATCGGCTCGCGGATCTGATCGCCGATGGTATGGACGGGATTGAGCGAGCTCATCGCGCCCTGGAACACGACGGAGGCGCCGGCCCAGCGCACCGTGCGCAGCTTCTGCCAGCCCATGTCAATGACGTTGTCGCCCTTGAACAGGATCTGGCCGCCGAGCTCGGCGGACCTTGGCAGCAGGCGCAGCAGGCTGAGTGCGACTGTGGTCTTGCCGCAGCCTGACTCGCCGGCCATGCCGAGGGTCTGGCCGGCCTCGAGGGTGAAGTCGACGCCGCGCACGGCCCGCACGAGCTGATCCCCGCTGCGATACGTCACGGTCAGGTCGCGCACTTCGAGAAGGGGGCTGGTCATGTTACCTCGCCATCCTCGGGTTCAGGATGTTCTCCACGGCCCGGCCGATGAGCGTGAAGCCCAGCACGACGATCAGGATGGCGATGCCAGGCGGCAGGATGTACCACCACGCGCCGCTGGTGACGGCGCCCTGGTTGAAAGCCTGATTGATCATGGCTCCCCACGACACCTCGGTCGGGTTGCCGAGCCCGAGGAAGGTCAGCGTGGTCTCGGAGATGATCGCGCTGGCGATCGTCAGTGTGCCGGAGACGAGGATGAACGGCGCGACGTTCGGCAGCACCTGGCGGACCAGCAGCTGGCTGTCGCGGGCGCCGAGGGCCCTGGCGCGCTCGATGAAGGGCCGCGCCTCCACCGCCAGGGTCTGCGCCCGGATCAGCCGCGCCGTGCCGGACCACGACGTGACGGCAATCGCGATGGTGATCGACGAGTCGCCCTGGCCGAGCACCGCAGCGAGGGCGATCGCGAGCGGCAGCGCCGGCAGCGCGATGAACCAGTCGGTGATCGCCATCAGCACGCGGGAGGTGGCGCCGCCGTAGTGGCCGGCCAGCAGGCCGATGAGGCTGCCGAGCACCATTGTCAGGACGGTGGCGATCACCCCGATGAGCAGCGACGGGCGGGTGCCCCAGATCAGCAGGTCGAGAACTGACCGGCCCGCCTGGTCGGTGCCAAGCGGGTACCGTGCCGACGGCGGTGCCAGCGACGGTCCGGTCGCGCTGATCACGTTCAGGTCGCTCGGGTGGATGAACAGCGGCGCCGCGATGGCGAGCAGCGTGATCGCCACCAGGATCAGCAGCCCGGCCATGGCGGTCCGGTTGGCAGCGAACGCACGGGCGAATCGGCGGAATGCCACCAGGCGCGGCGGCGCGCTCGCGGCGACGGCTGGAACCTGGCTGGTCGCTGTCATGATCGGCGCACCCGTGGGTCGAGGTAGCGGTATAGCACGTCGGCTATCAGGTTGAACACGATGACCGAGGCGCTGAACACCAGGAACGTGCCCTCTAGCAGCGGCAGGTCGGGGATCTGCAGCGCCTGGTAGGTGAGATAGCCAAGACCAGGCCAGGAGTACACGGTCTCCACCGTGATAGCCCCGCTGACCATGGTCCCGACCTGGAGGAAGATCAGCGTCACCGATGGGAGCAGCGCGTTCGGCACGACGTGCTTGCGGCGCACGTCATCGTCGCGCAGGCCCTTCGCCCTGGCGGTGAGCAGGTAGGCGTTGCCCTGCTCGTCGATCATCGACGAGCGCATGATCATCTGGTACTGGGCGAAGATCACCAGTACGAGCGTCAGGCAGGGCAGCACCAGGTGCCTTGCCACATCCAGGATGTGCGCGGGCGTGAGACCGCCGGCCGTGCCCGGCGTGGACATGCCGCCGGCCGGGAAGATCGCCGGGATGGGCCCGAGGCCCGAGGCGAACACGACGAGCAGGATGATCCCGAGCCAGAACGTGGGCACTGACCAGAGCGTGATCGCAGTCCCGGTCGACGTCCGGTCCAGCAGGCTGCCTGGCCGCCAGCCGCTGCGGATGCCAAGCCACATGCCCAGCGCGATGGAGACAATCGTCGAGCTGCCCATCAGTAGCAGCGTCGGCCACAGCCGCTGCATGATCAGCGTCGAGACCGGCGCCTGGAACTGCCAGGAGTAGCCGAGATTGCCCTGCAGGGTGTTGGCCACGAAGTGCCCGAACCGCTCCCACACCGGCTGGTTCAGCCCCAGCTGCTTGATGAGGAAGGCCATCTGCTTGGCACTCGTCGGCCGGCCCCTGGTCAGCGCCGCGACCGGGTCGGACGGCATCAGGCTGAAGATGACGAAGCCGACGACCAGCAACAGGGCGAAGCTGACCAGGGCCGCGGCGATCTTCCTGCCCAGGTAAGTCACGAAGTCCCGCCCGCTGGAGCCCCCGCCGGCAGGCGGGGACTCCAGCGCGGCAAGGCCCTGCGGCGATAGCGGCGCTGCAGTACTGCTCAACAGACCGCTACTCCCGCTCCGCTGCCGTCGACCGGCGCCGGACCAGGATTCCTCCGCCGGCCAGCAGCGCGACGACGACGATCGCGAGCACCACCCACAGTGCGGCACTCGAGGAGTCGCTGGCGCTGGCCACCGGGGTAGCCGTGCTCCAGTTGATGAACAGGTTCTGCTGCGGGTAGAAGCCCTGCGCGGCCGGCGTGCCATAGAAGAAGTTCTTGGCATCGTCGGTGCGCACGGCGCTCAGGTTGTCGGGGTAGTAGAGGACGACGTCGACCGCGTTGTGGTACAGGATCTGCTGCATCTGGTCGACCGTGGCCACCCGCTGAGACGTGCTGAACTCGGTGGCCTGCTGGTTGAACAGCTTGTCGTAAGACGGGTTGCAGAAGAACGCGTCGGTGTTACCGGCGGACTGGCTGTTGGACGGCAGGTCACCGCAGGTCTGGATTGACAGTAGGTAGGTCGGGTCAGGGCCGGTGGACCAGGCATCCGACAGGATGTCCCAGTCGCCCTTGGGCAGCTCGGCGTTGAGCTCGTTGAAGCTCATGGACTGCACGTCCACGCCGATGCCGACCGCCTTCAGCCACTCCTGCAGGTACGGAGCCATCTCGGCGTCGCTGGTCTCGTCGGAGTGGATGCCGAGCCTCAGGACCAGCGGCTGGTGCGTCTTCGGGTCGATCCTGACGCCGTTCGGCCCCATCTTGTACCCGGCCTCGTTGAGCAGCTGGTCCGCCTTGGCTGGGTCGTAGCTCAGCGACTCCGAGGCGGGCGGGGTCCACTGCCACTGCGGGTAGGCGGGCGGCAGGTAGCCAGAGCCGGCCACGGCCAGGCCGTCCCAGACCTTGGAGACCAGCTCCTGCTTGTTGACGGCCAGCTCGATCGCCTCGCGCACCAGCGGGTTCTGCAGCGCCGGGTTGCCGTTACCGAAGTGCTTGCCCGACTGCGTCTGCGCACCGGGGTTGAGCTCGATCGCGGTCCAGCTGTTGGACACCGACGGCACAAGCTGGATGTCCTTGTCGCTCTTGAGCGCCTCGTACTGGGTGGCGGTCAGGTCGTCGATCTCGTCGATCTGCCCGCTGCGCAGCGCGGCGACGGCGGCGTCACCGTTGGTGAAGTACTGGATGATCAGCGTGTGGAACTTCGGCGCGCCCATGAAGAAGTTCTTGTTGGCGGTGAGCGTCGCGTACTGGTTGGGCACGTACCCGGTCGCGATCCACGGACCGTAGCCCACGATCGGGAACGTCATGTTCTTGAAGTTGCCGAGATTGGACACGTCCTTGGCCCAGATGTGCTCGGGCACGATCGGGATGCCCGTGATCGGGTTGCTCACGTAGAGCATGTTCGCCTCGGGCTGCTTGGTCGTGATGACCAGCGTCGTCGCGTTCGGCGCGGTCACGCTGGCGAAGTTGGCGACCAGGGCGCCGTTCGCGGTGGCAGCCGTCGAGTTGTGCATGATCAGGTTGAACGTCCAGGCGGCGTCCTGCGCCGTGATCGGCGTACCGTCACTCCACTTGAGCCCGGACCGGATCTTGAAGGTCCAGGTCAGCTTGTTCGCCGAGACCGACCAGGACGTCGCCAGGTACGGCGCAGGCTGTCCCTGCTCGTTGATCGTGGTCAGCGCCGGGTAGATGTTGCCGATCACGTTGAGGTCGCCGTTGAAGTAGGCGAGGAACGGGTTGAACGTGGAGAAGGCGGTGTCGGCCTCGACCCGCAGCGTCGACGACGATGTCGAAGCGGCGGACGCGGGAGCGGCGGCGCCAGCCACCGCGAGTCCGCCGGCGAGGCTCAGACCGAGCACCGCGGCGGTCACAAACTGCGCAGCCCGCCGTGTCCGGGCAGGCGCGTCTTTAGGGTTCTTCATTTAGGGGTTACTCCTTTTTAGCCGCAGTGCAATGTGGTGACAGGAGCCGGCCGGTCAGGCGACGATGCAAGACCGGCCAGGACGTACTCGGGGTGCGTCGCGGGCGCGACAGTCATCAGGTCGGGCCGGTAGCAGCGCTCCAGCGAACCGTCCGGCCAGTGCAGGACCTCCGTCGGAGCGGGCCTGCCGTTGTAGCGCGAGGTGAACGACGCGGCGTAGGCACCCGCGGCCTCGATCGCCACCAGGTCGCCGCGGCACAGCGGCGGCAGGTCCTGGGTGCCGAACGAGTCGGTCGACTCGCACACCGGGCCCTCCAGGCTGGTGCTGCGCAGTGAGTCCGCCGGCCAGCGGTCCAGCGGAATCGCGTGCGCCGGGTGGTGGCTGCCGTAGAGCGCGGGCCTGATGAATTCGGTCATGCCCGCGTCCAGCACTGCCATCGGCAGGCCGCTGCCATGGGCTGGCCTCGCGTGCAGGACGCTGCCGATCAGCCAGCCCGCGTTCCCGACGAGATAGCGGCCCGGCTCGATGGCGGGCCTCGCGGGCAGGTTCAGCCCGGCGCTGTCCAGCGCGCCGAGCAGCGCCGCGGCGAACTCTTGCGGGCCGGGGACGCCGTCGGCGGGCAGCGGGAAGCCGCCGCCGAAGTCCACAGTGTCGGCAGTGCCGGCGAGGCTGGCCACCGACCGGAGCAGGCGGGTGGCGCGGACGCCGGCGTCGGCCCATGCCACGACATCCCTGAGGTCCGATCCGGCGTGCACGTGGATGCCGCGCAGCCGGAGCCCGGGGCACTCGAACAGGCCGGAGCGGACGAGCGCCATGATCTCCGTGCCGGTCATGCCGAACTTGCTAGTGGCCCGGCCGACCGCGAACTCCGCCCTCGTCTCCGGGCTGACCTCGGGGTTCAGCCGGATGAGGACGTCGATCGGAGCCGTGCCTGACCGGCCGAGGCGGTGCCGCTCGGCAAGGTCGGCCAGCCGCTCAGCCTCCTGCGCGGACTCGACCGCGAGCCAGCGCAGCGGCCGGCCGCCTGCCGCCTCGAGCACAGCAAACTCAAGCTGCGCGTCGGTCTTGCCAATCCCCTCGAACGTGATCGCGGCGTTGCCCATCCCGCCGTGCCGGGCGAACTGCCACTCCCCCGTCGAGACGACGTTGCCGCCCCAGCCGCGGCCGTGCAGGAAGGAACTGATGGCCGGGAGGTCGTTTGCCTTGAGCGAGTACTGAAGCAGCCACGTTGCTCCGAATGCCGCCTCCACCCGCCTCGCCGCCGAGCCGACAGCGCTGATGTCCATGACATAGGTGGGCGTGCCGAAGCGGCTGGCGGCCGCAACCAGGGCCGGAGCTATCTCAGTAATACCCATAAAACGGGCACTTCGTCGGCTGGCATGCGGCGAGTGTACAACATCATTCACATATGCATGTGAAATTGCCTACACTGAACGAATCCTTTCAAGGAGGTCGTCAGTGGGCGAGCCACCCGGACTTCGCATCGCGGAGCGGATACGCCAGCGACTCGCCGTGCTGTCGCCATCTGAGCGGCGGGTCGCCAGGGTCCTGCTGTCCGGACCGCCGACGATCGGGCTGGAGTCTTCTGCCCGACTCGCCCAGCATGCGGGGGTGAGTGGGCCGACTATCAGCCGTTTCGTCACTCATCAGCTGGGCTTCGAGAACTACGCCGCCTTCCAGCGGGCGCTGCGGGAGGAAATAAGCGCCAGGGTCCTGTCGCCGGTGGAGGTCTACCGCCAGTACCAGGGCCAGCAGGAACCGGCGAACCTGCTGAGCCAGGCGGGCGCCCGGCTTGGCGAGTCCGTCGCCGCGTCGGTCTCGAGCCTCGACCGGGACGAACTCGGCCAGGCTGCGGCCCTGCTGGGCGACACCCGGTACCACGCCCTGGCCATCGGCGGATGGTTCAGCCAGCTCGCGGCCGGCTACCTGGTCAGCGTGCTGCGCGAGCTCCGGCCGGGAGTGCGGCTGGTGCTGCCGGTCCCGGCCGAGCGCGCCGCGGCGCTTGCCGACCTGTCCAGGAAGGACGTCATAGCGGTCTTCGACTTCCGCCGCTACGAGCGGGACACGCACGACTTCGCGTCAGCCGCCCACGCCGCGGGCGCCAGGATCGTGCTGTTCACCGACCCCTGGCTGTCGCCGATCGCCGACATCGCCGACGCCCTGCTGCCGGCCGAGGTCGACGGGCCCTCGCCGTTTGAGAGCCTGACCCCGACCATCGCGGTGGTCGAGACGCTGCTGACGGCAGTCGCGGACAGCCTCGGCGATGCGGCACGCGCGCACTTCGAGCGCTTCGGCGGGATCGCAGACCGCTGGATCAGGTCCTGGCCGACGGCAACCGAGCCCGCGGCGGCGGCCGGGCTCGAGCCGGAGCAGGAGCCGGTCACGCCGCTGGGCTCGATCGTCCCCGCGCCGCGGCGGCAGCGGCGCGACTCCGGCCCCGGCCCGCAGCAGGAGCTCACGGACTCCGAGGAGTAGCCTGCGCCGCCTGGTCGAGGTCCTCGATGCGCGCCGCCGACGGGTGGCGCTGCCCGGACAGCGTGCGCGCGGCGGACTCGGCGTCGCGCAGCACGCGCAGCACATTGCCGCCCGCTAGCTGGGCGCACTCGTCCTGCGACCAGCCTCGCTCCAGCAACTCGGCAATGAGCCGCGGGTAGCAGGAGACATCATCGAGCCCGGCCGGCACCCGCTCGGTGCCGTCGAAGTCCGAGCCAATGCCGACATGTTCGAGGCCGGCTACCGCCCTGATGTACTCGACGTGGTCCGCCACCTGGCCGACCGTCACCGGCGGCAGCGCGGAGGCGGCCTTCAGGCTCTCGCGCACATCGACCCGCGCTGCCAGGTCCTTGTAATCGAGCCCGCGGCGCTCCATCTCCGCCACCAGATCCAGGTCCCAGGACCTGCAGTCGGCGGACACGAATTCGGGCACGAACGTCACCATGCACACGCCGCCGTTCCCGGACAGGGCCCGCAGCACGTCGTCGGGGACGTTCCGCGGGTGATCACACAGCGCTCGCGCGTTGGAGTGCGAGAAGATGACCGGCGATTCGGCCACGCTGAGGGCGGCCCGCGCGGTATCGGCGGACACGTGGGAGAGATCCACCAGCATCCCGAGCCGCTGCATCTCGCTCACTACCTCGCGGCCGAAGGCGGTGAGCCCGCGGCAGGCCGGCTCGTCGGTGGCGGAGTCGGCCCAGGGCACGTTGTGGTTGTGGGTGAGCGTCAGGTACCTGACGCCCAGCGCGTACAGCCTGCGCAGGACGCCAAGAGAGCTGGCTATCGAGTGCCCGCCCTCTGCCCCCAGCAGCGAGGCGGTCTTCCCGCTGCCGAAGATGCGCTCGATGTCATCCGCGGTCAGCGCAAGCTCGAGCTGCCCGCAGTACCGGGCGATGAGCTGGTGGACAAGATCGATCTGCTCGACCGTCGCGACGACCGCCGCCTCGGGCGTCAGGGTGCTGGGCACGTACACCGACCAGAACTGGGCGCCGACACCACCGCGGCGCAGCCGCGGGATATCCGTATGCGTGTCCTCGACGAGCGCAGCCAGGTCTATGAGGTCGAGATCTGAGCGGAATCGCTCGCGGATCACCCACGGCAGGTCGTTGTGACCGTCGATGAGGGGTGAGCGACGCAGCAACTCGCGGGCAACGGACAGTTGATCAGCCATCGGGCAAGCCTGGCAGTTCCGCGCACGGCAAGAGCAGCAAGAGTCGTCAGGGTGATCATTGTCACGGCAGCTGTGAGTCACCGCCGTCTGCGTCACCGAGCACCTGGTCGGTGATGAAGCCGAGCAGCCGTGCGTGCCGGTCGAGCAGGCCTGCGATGACTCCTGGCTCTATGTTGTCCGCGCTGGTCAGCGCCGCCGGGATGGCTGCTAGCACGTCGATCATCCCGGCCACGATGCCCATGGGATCCACCGCGCCGTCCAGGCGCCGGACCGGGCCGTCGATGACGATCGCCTTGACCAGGCCGTCAGCCACTTCCTGCGAGCAGCCAAGCCCCGCCTCGATCAGGTCGCTCCAGCGGCGGCCCTGTGTCCGCAGCCCCGCCCACGACTGGTAGCCCACGAAGATCGACGCCCACAGCTGCAGGACAAACTCTTCCCATCCCAGAACCGTGACCTCTGCCGGGTCGTGGTCGTACACGCGGGCAATAGTACGACGGCAGATCGCGCCCGGCACTGCTCGGTTGTCGCACCTCAGCGCTTCCGGGCAGACTGGCGCGGTGAACGAGCGAACGCGCGCGCAGCTGCATGTGATCAGGGCTGTGACGAGTGCGCTGGCGGCAGCCGGCATCCCGGCGTGGCTGTTCGGAGGCTGGGGCCTCGATGCCAGGATCGGCCGGATCACCCGCGAGCACGGCGATGTCGAGTTCTGGCTGGAGCGCACTGACTCCGAGCGATCGAAGGCCATCCTCGTAGCCGCTGGCGCCACGGCCCTGGCCACTCAGCCGCCTGAGGAGGCGTGCGAGTTCGCCTGGGACGGCACCGACTTCAGCACCGCTTACTTTGACCGGCAGCCGGACGGATCATTCAGCCAGCCGCTAGGCCGGTGGTCCGACTGGCTCTTCCCGCCAGGCTCCTTCGGCGACGAGACGGGAACGCTTGATGGGACGCCGGTCCTGACGATGAGCGTCGCCGGCATGCTCGCGATGAAGGAGCAGTTCCCCCGCCTGCGCAACGGCCGGCCGTGGCGGCCGAAGGACATCGGCGACATCGAGGTCCTCCGGAGGCTGGCCGCCGGGGCCGACCGCCGCACTGGTTAATGGCTGAGACCAGCGTCCGCAAGAACCTCCGTGATCGTGTAACGGCCGATCCTCTCCAGGACAGGATTGTCAGCCGAGTAGGCCGCGGCTCGCAGCCCCAGGTGCAGCGCCCAGCCCCGGCCGCGTGCCCAGGTCGGGTCGTCAACTGCCAGCGCATCGCGGAATACCTGGCGGGCCCGAGCTGGCAGGTAAGTCCAGGCCACCATCAGGTCACACGCCGGGTCGCCTACGCCCACGAGGCCGAAGTCGATGACGCCGGCCAGCTCGCCATTGCTGATCACGAGGTTCGCCGGGTGCAGGTCCCCGTGCATCCACACCGGCGGGCCGGTCCACGCCGGTCCGGCGACGGCAGCCGCCCAGGCCTCCAGCGCAGGGCGGACGTCGAGGCTGCCGCGCAGCGCCGCGGCCGCAGCCTGGCTCCCCGGATCGAGAGCAGCAAGAGTCCCGCCGCGGAAGCTGCTAACCGGGCCGCCAGCGGGATCTATCGCCTGCAAGGCGCGGACGAACCGCGCCAGGCTCATTGCCACCTGGCTCATGTCCGCGGCGGGCGCCGACGCGGCTACCTCGCCGGGCAGCCAGGCGCACACCGTCCAGTGCCACGGATATCCCTCACCGGGCGCTCCTGTCCCGACCGGAACCGGCACCGGCAGCGGCAACCGCGGTCCCAGCACGGGCAGCCACTGATGCTCCTTCTGCGTCTGGTCGGCGCCAATGCGGCGCCGGGGAAGCCGAACGGCAAGGTCAGCCCCGAGCCGGTACAACGCGTTGTCCCACCCAGCCGACTCGACGCGGCGCAGGGCCAGCCGCGACCACCGCGGGAACTGACTGCTGAGGAGGCGGCGCACCAGCGGTGCATCGATCGGCACCTCAGCCGCGGGTCTGGTGCCGGTAGCCAACTAAGGCGCTCCGAAGCTGGCGGTCAAAGCCATGGCGCGCGCTGCCGTACTATCCTCTCCGCCTCGCTGGCCGTGATCAGCTTCGCCCCCTGCGCGACCGCGCGGTCCCGCTCGCCGATGGTCACGTCATAGTGCCCGGCCACCGGCGCCTTCTTCCGCCCTCCCGGTGTCTCTGGCCTGAACATGATCCGCGTCAGACCGAGGCTCTCAGCGAAGGCGTGCAGCTCATCGTCGGAGTCGGCGGTCAGGGCGAACCAGGGATCAGGGGCCGCTGTCCTGCCGAACAGGAACCCGCCCTGATGCTCCAGCTTGTACACGTACACCGTCATGGCTTCCTCGCTAGCCGGCCGACCGCGTGCGGATTTCTGCGTGCCTGTTCCTGACGCAAGCAACGCCGCCAGGAGCACCTCTCAAAGTGTCGCGGCGACATCGCCCGATGTCCACGGGCGCGGCGCGGCGCAGCCGCCGCGGCGCCGCGGTCCTGCTTAGCGCTTGCTGCCTGTGGTGGACACGGCGACGCATCGGCTGAGGAGCTTATGCGTCGTCGCCGATCGCGACCAGGTCACCGACGTGAATGCTGCCGGGGCGGATGATGGCACACCAGATGCCGAAGGTGATGTCGTTTTTGCCGCGCAGCCTGGCCAGCGCATGCAGGACCTTCGCATCGGTCGCGCCCGAGTCCGGGTTCCTGGTGGTGACGACGCAGCGCGGTACGGGGGCCAGGACGCGCAGGATGCCCTCGCCGACGGAGATCTCCCGGTCACCCCAGCCGTGCTCGGCCCATGCGTCAGTGCCGGTCACGGTCATCGTCATGCGGAACCGGCGCGGGTCCGGGGTTGTGCCGTTGAACTCCGTGGCGAGCGCCCTGAGCGTAGCTTCGGACATCAGCGTCACGGGCTCGTCATCGTGGCCGATGTGTTCTGGCTCCCGCTTGAACAGGTGCACGTCCCGGCCGAGGAAGTCGGACAGCGCGGCGCTGAGCGGCCCCGGGACAATCCAGCCGGGTATCTCCCGGCCGTCATACATCCTGGTGACCGCGGCAGCCCCCGGTTTGGGCGTGTCCTGTACGACCGTGCCGTCAGGGAAGCGCAGCGCCAGGACGTCTCGCTCCCGGTCCCAGGCGGGCTCGATCTGCAGCAGCGCCGGGGTCTTGCCGGTGATCAGCAGAATGCCGTCCGCGCCGACGACCAGGAACTCACGATCGCCCGTTATGCCCTGCTCCCCGAGCTGGATCTCATGGGTGCGCTGCAGCCGCATGCCCTTGACCGGCGCGGTTGTCAGCTCGGAAACGGTGACCGGCATTCTCCTACCCTAGCCTTGAATGTCCTTTTGAGTCCTGGCGTGCGCAGTCAGGCTTGCTGGCCACGAGCCACCGTCAGTGGTCGCCGGTGAGCCTGGTCAGGAGGCATGCGTCCGGCGCCGAAATCGTAGAAGCGCGCCGAGCGGGCTCCGGGTGTCGTCCTGTGCTTCTGGGTACAACAGGGACGTTGTCACCCAGGTGACGGCGCCACCACCGCAGACTGGCACTCGAGGCCGTGAGAGGCAGTCCTCCGATGCGTCCTGACATCAGACCTGGCGGCATCTTCCCTGATTACGCACTCCCGGACCACACCGGCACGGTGCGCAAGCTCAGCGAGCTTCAGGGCCGCGATCCGCTGGTCCTCACCCTGGCCCGCGGCAGCTACTGCCCCAAAGAGCATCAGCAGCACCTCGAGCTGGCGGCCAACTACTCCAAGATCGCGGTGGCCTATACCCAGGTGGCCACCATCGCCACCGACGACCACCACACCCTGCAGGAGTTCCGCGCCTCGGTGGGCGCCCAGTGGACCTTCCTGTCCGATCCCGGCCGGACCGTCCAGCAGGACCTCGACATCCAGGAATACACCGACCCCGTGCACAACCCGATGATCCCGCACACGCTCGTGCTCAAGCCGGGACTGATCATTCACAGCATCTACAACGGCTACTGGTTCTGGGGCCGACCGTCGTTCAACGACCTGTGGCACGACCTGCGTGCCGCCAGTAGCGAGATCCGCCCTGACTGGGACCTGAGCGTTCCCGGCCTCCGCGAGGCCTGGGACGCGGGCGACTACTCGAAGTTCCACGGCTGGGACCGGCGGTCCCCCAAGTCGACGCCGTCCTCGTATGAGTGACACGGCAGCGAGCGCGTAGCCGCCGACATAGATCGCAGAGGGGACAAACCAGTGCGCACACCGGTATGCGAGATGCTCGGGATTGAGCAGCCAATCGTCCAGGCGCCCATGGCCGCCATTCCCGAGCTGGCCGCGGCGGTCTCGAATGCCGGAGCGCTCGGCATGGTGACGCTGACCTGGTCCGATGACGCCGGGGACACAGTTCGGCAGACCGCGGCGCTGACCACGCGGCCGTTCGGCGGCAACCTCGTCCTCACCGAGGATCAGCACCGTCGGCTCGACCAGGCGCTTAACGCGGGCCTGCGGATCGTCTCGTTCATGTGGGGGGCTCCCAGCGACTACGTCGAGGCCGTGCACGAAGCCGGCGGGATTGTGATGCTGACGGTCGGCACCGCCGAGGAGGCACGCCGGGCAGTCGCGTCCGGCGTGGACGTAATCGTCGCGCAGGGCTGGGAGGCCGGCGGCCACGTGTGGGGTACCGTCGCGACGCTGCCGCTAGTGCCCGCCGTGGTGGATGCGGTAGCGCCGGTGCCGGTGATCGCGGCGGGCGGGATCGGTGACGCACGCGGAGTCGCCGCCGTGCTCGCCCTGGGGGCCCAGGCTGCGTGGCTGGGCACGCGGTTCCTGCTGGCCGAGGAGATGCCGATCCACGAGGACTACCGGCGCCGGCTGATAGCCGCGGCAGAGACCGACTCGAAGTTGTACCCGAACCTGTACGAGGTGGGGTGGCCCGACTCTCCGCACCGGGCGCTCCGCAACTCAACGGCCGATACGTGGGAAGCCGCCGGCCGCCCCCCGCTCGCGCAGCGGCCTGGCGCGGGCGACGTCATCGCGCACTTCGCCTCCGGCGAGTCCATCGTTCGTTACGAGCCGGCGCCCCCGATGGAAGGGACCACGGGTCAGATCGAGGCGCTCTCGATGTGGGCCGGGCAAAGCGTCGCGCTGGCCAGGCAGGCACAGTCAGCGGCGGACATCGTGGCGGAGCTGACCTCCCGCCTGTGACGCCGCGCCAGTTCCCTAGCCAGGGGCCTGATCGGCAGCCTGGACGCGCGGCAGGAACGTGCCGTGCATCAGGCCGGTGACCGTCCGCGCGGCGAGCAGCGCGATCCCGACGGTGAGAAGGCCGACGAGGGCGTACCCGACGGCCGCACCATTGTGCACGTGCTCGACGGCCAGCCAGTGGACGCCGTAGGTAACGGCAGCCGCGAAAGGGAACGAGAACGCCCAGAAGCCAGGGCCAAACGTAGCCCGCCTGTAAAGAGGAATCAGCCTCACCTGGACCAGCAGCATCAGCACTGAGAACCCGGCCAGGACGGCCGCGGTCATGTCCACCTTGCCACCATTGATAGCGAACCAGGAGCTACCAGCCACCACTGGTGGCGCGAGTTCGATCGCGATTGTCGGCAACAGGGGCGGCGGCAACGAAGGCACGACGTACAGCCGTAGCGAGATGATCGATGCCAGCACCACAAACGAGGCGATACCCAGCCCGAACAGCACGTGCGACAGGGTGGTGAAGCCCAGCGCGGCACTCGCTCCCCCGGCTAGCAAGCCGCCGGCGGCCGTCGGCAGGAAGTAGCCGGGATGCCAGCGGCTGATGGAACTGTCGACGATGATCCAGTCCGCGGTCATCCACGCCCCGCCGAGCACCACCAGGGCGGCGCTGCACCAGAACACGGTCTCTCCGGCGCCTCTGGCCTGCTCCGCCAGCCGGGCGCCCAGCAGCATGGGCACGATCGCGATCAGCGCTGTGAACGGCCCGAACGTCGGATCGGATAGCTCAGTCTTCCAGCGGCGGTGCGCGGCGACGTTTACCAGATAGGCGGCCAGGGTGATCAGCCAGATGACGGCGGCGGCGATCCAGAGCACGTCTCCCGGCCAGTCCGAGGCGCCGGCCAGCCGGGTCACTGCTGACCAAGCTTGCGCCAGCCCGGCTATCCCGAAGGCGACAGCGAAGAGATTCGCGGTGAGATGGAGAGTTCCCCCCTGACTTTCGGCCGGTTCATCCGCCGCTTGCATCAGGTCCCCTCGTCGGAAGGACAGCCGCTAGGGCCAAGATGTGCCCTCTGCACGCGCTACGTACACCTCCGGGCTACTACGGCAGCACTTCCTGCCGCACCCAGCGGCCTGGTCTAGGCGCGGGACCCAACTGCGTCGTGAGCGCGGCTGTCTGCCGGGATAGGGGCCGCTGCCTGCCGGCGTGCGAGCCGCTGCCGCGCATGTGTGCTGCCGGGCGTCGCGTAGATTTCGGCTTTCCGTTCCGGCGCGCGGCGCCGTTCGGCCAGGTGCAGCAGGTCCACGCCGGCCAGCACTGCCAGTGACGCGGCTAGCCAGATCCCGAGAACAAGCAGCGGATGACCCAGGCTGCTCGCGGGAAAGTAGACCACGTCCCGAGCGGCGGACACGATGGCGCCGTTAGGCAGCCAAGGCGCCACCTGGCGGAAGCCATCGGGCAGGAACGCGAACGGTACCGTTCCGCCGGACACTGCGTTCCCGATGAAAACGAAGGCGAGAGCGGCCAGGCCCGTTCCCGGCAAACCCGTGACCGCCTGGCAGGCAGTGACGAATGTTACGAACGTCAGCGAGCCGAGGAAGCCGATACCGATCAGCGCGGCGCTCGCACCGGTCAGGCCGCCGTAGATCGCGTCGAGTGCGAGCACGCTGCCGCATGCGGCCAGGGCGGCGAAGAGAACCGCGGCGGCGACCCGCCACCACAGCCGGAACCGCCGCCCGAGCAGGAACAGGCCGATGCTTCCGATCACGCTCGGGATGAGCAGGCCGAGTTCGAAGACGAAGGCCGACAGGCCGGCCCGGTCTCCGGCCGACGGCGGCGCGACGTCAAGGGGACGGGCCTGGTGATGAAGCGCGGTGACTGCCGCGGTGAGGGCCGCCGTGACTGCCTGCTGCTGATTCAAACCCGCCGCGCCTGCCGTGACGATCGTCGCGGAGCCGGTCGCGCCGGCCACCAGGCCCCCGGCCGCCGACTGCGAGCGCACGCTGCCGATGACCGCGTGCGCAGACGGCTCGGCCACGACGGTGAATCCGCCGGGTGCCGCATGCGCGAGCCCCGTCTTTAGCTCCTGGACGAACCTTGCCGGTGCTGCCACGGCGATCGGCACATTATGCGGCGCAGGGGCGTGATCGGCGAAGCCGTA
>DASPWG010000210.1:0-7915 GCA_035621915.1 Streptosporangiaceae bacterium | reverse complement strand
CGCTGCTGCCGTCGGGCGGGCTGGCGCGCGGGTCGGTAGTGATGACCGGGGACTGGGGCCTGCTCAGCCTGGCGCTGGCGGCGGGCGCCTGCTCGGATGGAGCCTGGTGCGCCATCGCCGGGGTACCGCCGGCCGGGGTGCGGGCCGCGGCCGATGCCGGGCTGGATCCTGCCCGGCTGGTCCTGATCCCCGACCTGGGCCAGGGCTGGCCGCAGGTAGTGGCCTCGCTACTCGACGGGTTCGACATCGTCCTGCTGCGCCCTCCCGAGCAGCCGCCTGCCCAGCTCCGGCGCAAGCTGGAGGCCGCGGCCCGCCGGTACGGCAGCGTGCTGCTGGTGACTGGGGACTGGCCAGGCGCGCAGGCGCGGCTGGCGGTGACGCAGGAGGAGTGGATCGGGATCGGCGCTGGTCACGGACGGCTACGAGCCCGCAGGGCCCAGGTGGTCTCATCCGGCCGGGGCGCGGGGGAGCGCCCGCGTAGCTGCTGGCTGTGGCTGCCGGGACCGGATGGATCAGTGAGCGCGGCATCGGCATGGTCGGGAGCGGGGACTCGAGGCATTGCCGAGCGGCTGCTCAGCAGCGGATAGGCGGCCCGGCAGTGGCGGCGGCATCGCGGCGCGTGCTCGTGCTGCGCTGCCCGGACTGGCTCACCGCGGACGAGGATCCCGCGGCGGCGGCCCAGCCAGGATCAGCAGTGGCCGGCGCGCCGCGGCCGGGAGCGGCCGGAGCGGTGCAGCCGGAGGCGGTGCAGTCGGAGGCGGTGCAGTCGGAGGCGGTGCAGCCGGAGGCGAGCGCGCGCGACTTCGAGCGGGTAGTCGCCATCGTGGAGGAGTTCTGCCCGCAGGTCGAGGTCCTGCTGCCGGGCATCGCGGCCATCAGTGCCCGCGGGCCGGCCCGCTACTTCGGCGGCGAGGCAGCGCTGGCCACCAGGCTTGCCGAGGCCGTCAGCCGGCGCGGGATCGCATGCCAGGTCGGCGTCGCGGACGGCCTGTTTGCCGCGGACCTGGCCGCGCAATGCAGTCCCGGCCTGCTGGTGCCGCCGGGCGAGACGCCCAGGTTCCTTGCCGGGCTGCCGGTCACCGCCCTGGGCATGCCCGAGCTGGCCGACCTGCTGCCCAAGCTCGGCATCCGCACGCTCGGCGAGTTCGCTGACCTTCCCGTCGGCGAGGCAGGCAGCCGGTTCGGCACGCAGGGCATCATCGCGCACCGGATGGCGCGCGGGCTGGACCCGCGCCCGCTGGCGCCGCCGCCACCCCGGCTCGACCTGTCGGTCTCGCATACGTTCGATCCGCCTGCCGGACAGTCCGAACCCGTGGTGTTCGCTGCCAAGGCGCTGGCCGACCAGATGCATGCCGGCCTTGCCGCCAGCGGCCTGGTCTGCGTGCGCGTTCAGATCGAGGTCCAGCGCGCTGACGGTCAGGTGCACGCCCGGCTGTGGCGCCACGACGGGCTGCTGTCGGCGCTGGCCGTGGCCGAGCGGGTGCGCTGGCAGCTTGATGGCTGGCACACCGGGCGGGCAGCACGTCCCGGCCGCGGAGGTGAGGATGGGGCTGGTGACGGCGGCGGTATCGCGCTGGTGCGGCTGGCTCCTGACCAGCTGGTCCGGGCGACCGGGCATCAGCTCAGCCTGTGGGGCGACGCGGTGGTCAGCGACAAGGTGGCGCGCGCTGCCCTGCGGGTCCAGGCGATGCTCGGCCATACCGCGGTGACCAGGCCGGTGCTGTCGGGCGGGCGCAGCCCGGCTGAGCAGGTGCTGCTGGTGCCGTTCGGCGATGCGGGGATCGCGCTGCGCCCGCCGGATCAGCCATGGCCCGGGCAGATCCCGGCACCTGCCCCGGCCACCGTCTACCCGGAGCCGCTGGCCGCCAGCGTCACCGACGCTGCGGGCAGGATGGTGTCCGTCAGCGGGCGGGCTCAGGTGTCGGCGGCGCCTGCCTGGCTGTCGGCAGGCGCCGGCCCGGTTCGTGCGGTCAGCCACTGGGCCGGGCCATGGCCGGTCACCCAGCGGTGGTGGGACCAGGCCAGCGCCCGCAGGCAGGCGAGGTTCCAGATCCTCACCGAGGACGGCAGCGCCTGGCTCGCCGTTCTCCAGGACGGCCAGTGGCTGGTCGAGGCGCGCTACGACTGAGCGAGCGCCTTGACCATGATCAGGCAGGGATTCTGCGGACCCCAGAAGTCGATCAGTTCCTCCACCGGCGCGAACCCCATGCTGAGGTAGAACTTCCTGGTCAGCGCGTAGCCGGTGTCCGGGTGGCTCGGGCCGAGCGTCTTGACCTGCAGTAGCTTGCAGCCGTCCGCGACGAGATCCGCCTCCAGCGCCCCGACCAGCGCGCGGCCCGCCCCGGCACGATGCAGCCGCGGGTCGACTGCCAGCAGGTGGATCTCGGCCGACTGCGGGAAGTGCCGGTCAGCCAGCAGCACGCCGACGGGCTCGCCCGCGCCTGCCCCGGTGGGACCGGCAGGCCGCGCCAGGTAGGTCGGCAGCCGTCGCGCCGCCTCGATGTAGGCGGCATTAGACGCCTCGATCCCGAACCAGGTCGGCAGCAGACCAAGCAGCCGCGCCACCGTCGCCGGATCCTGCTCACCCTTCGTTACGTCCCAGCGGCCAGTCACGCCACTACCAGAGCCTGCTGCCGTGTCTGCACGGTGCCGACCGTAGCCCTAGGGCCCGTCCGCGGCCACCTGATTTCCGGCCACCTGATTTCCGCCGGGCCTTCGCGCCTTATCCTGCTTTACGTCGCCGCATAAGGGATCTAACGGGCAGCAAAGTCGACGTAATGCAGGATAAGGCGTCGGCCGACGACGAGTGACGGTGGCGGCGCGGACTCTGCTGCGCAGCGGAAAGTGCAATTGCAAGAAACGTGCTCGCATTTCTAATTTGCTTAGTAGTGCTAATAGCTGCCGATGTCGTCGCCGGCCGGCCATGGTCCGGAAGGACTCACCGCCGGTCCGTGGACCGGGCTGGCTGCCGCCGCGCTCGCTCTCGGCCAGCAGCCCGCTGCCGACCTCGCCGCGTTCGACCCGGCCCGATTCCAGCCGAGCATGCGCTGACTGGCTGACGGCTGACCTTGCTTCACGCACGGTCGCAGGGGGAGGCTGCTGTGAGGCCGGCGCGAAGGGAGAAGTCCGGTGACGCAGGAAACGGTGTCCCCCCGCGGAGGCTCGCACGGCATCCGCCCGGCCCGCCGCGATGAGGCCGGCCTGATCGGCGAGGTGCTGGCCGACGCTTTCGCCGAGGACCCCGTCTTCGCCTGGCTGATCTCGCCGCAGGTGCGTGACCGGGACCGCCGCCTGCGCACGTTCTTCACCAGCATGAGCCGCGGCTACCTGCGGCTGAGCAAGCCGTGCTTCCTTACCGGGGATGCCTCGGCCGCCGCCTTGTGGGCCGGGCCAGGGGCCTGGCCGATGCCGCTCAGCCAGATGATCCTGGAGGCGGCGCCCAGCGGGCTAGCATTCCGCAGCCGCCTGATCCGCGCGCTGCGCACGCAACTGCAGGTTGAGCGCCTGCACGCCGAGCAGCACCAGCCGCACGCCTACCTCGGCTACCTCGGCACCCGCGGCGACCGGCAGGGTGAGGGGCTGGGCACCCGGATGCTGCAAGAGGTCCTGGGCCGGCTGGACACCGATGGCGTCCCGGCCTACCTCGAGTCCTCTAATGAGCGCAATCTGGCGCTCTACGAGCGCAACGGCTTCCGCGTCGTCGGCGAACTACGGGCGCTGGGCCACGGGCCCACTATCTGGCGCATGTGGCGCGAACCCGCTGGCTCATGACGACACTGGCTGAGATCGAGGCCGCCCGGCAGCGCATTGCCGGCGCGGCGATCCGGACACCGCTGGTCCGGCTGCAGGTGG
This sequence comes from Streptosporangiaceae bacterium, assembly GCA_035621915.1. Lineage (GTDB taxonomy): Bacteria > Actinomycetota > Actinomycetes > Streptosporangiales > Streptosporangiaceae > JAJYUU01. The sequence goes on along the minus strand of DASPWG010000210.1, from coordinate 4,063 downwards.
ATGACGCGGGCGCGGAGATTTACCTCAAGCTCGAGTGCCTGCAGCCGATCAACTCGTTCAAGATCCGCGGCGCAACGAACGCCGTGCTGCTCGCGACGCCGGATCAGCGGGCGAACGGCCTCGTGACCGCGAGCGCCGGCAACATGGCCCAGGGCGTCGCCTGGGTTGCGCGCGAGCTCGGCCTCCCCGCCACGATCCTGGTACCGGAGGCAGCGCCGCAGACCAAGCTCGCGGCCATCAACCGGCTGGGCGGCACCGTCGTGAAGCTGCCCTACGACCAGTGGTGGAACGTGATCGTCAGCGGGCGCGCCGACGGTATCGACGGGCTGTTCGTGCACCCGGTCACTGATCCGGGCGTGATGGCGGGGAACGGCACCATCGGGCTGGAGATCCTGGAGGACCTGCCAGACCCGGACGCGGTGGTGATCCCGTACGGCGGCGGCGGGCTGACCTGCGGGATCGCCAGCGCGATCAAGGCGCTGCGGCCCGCGACCAGGATCATCACGGCCGAGCCGGAGGGCGGCGCGGCGCTGGCCGCTGCCTTCGGCGCAGGCCAGCCAGCCGAGGTGGCGGAGTTCCGGCCGTCGTTCGTGGACGGTGCGGGCAGCCGCAGGGTGCTTGACCGGATGTGGCCGCTGGTGGCGCCACTCGTCGACCAGGCGCTCGCGATCCCGATCGATGACGTCGCCGCGGCTGTCCGGACGCTCGCCGAGCGGGCCAGGGTGATCGCCGAAGGCGCGGGCGCGCTCGCGGCCGCCGCTGCGCTGACCGGCCGCGCCGGGACTGGCAAGATCGTCTGCATCGTCTCCGGCGGCAACATCAACCTGGACACGCTGGCCGGGATCCTGACCGGGACCGGCGGCTGACTCCCGTCTGGACCGACCGTTCGCTAATCGCATAGTTTGCGATAATGAGTGACCTTGCCGCCCAGGCCGATGCCATAGCCGCCGCCCGCACCCGGTTCAGTGCCCTGGGCACGGGCTTCGTGTTCCTGGACGCGCCCGGCGGGACGCAGACGCCCGATGAGGTCGGCGCCGCGGTCGCGCGGGTCTACCTGGAGGCCAGCGGCAACACCGGCGCACCGTATGCGACCAGCAGGCGGCTCGACGCGCTGGTGGAGGAGGCCAGGTCCGCGACGGCGGGCTTCCTGGGCTGCGCGCCGGACGAGGTCATCTTCGGCGCGAGCATGACGGGGCTGAACTTCACTCTGTCCCGGACGCTCGGCCGGCAGCTGAGTCCGGGGGACGAGATCGTCGTTACCCGGCTCGACCATGACGCGAACGTGGCGCCGTGGCTCGACCTGGCCAGCGATCTCGGGCTGACGATCAGGCACGCTGACGTGCACCCCGACACCACGCTGGACATGGCTGACCTGGAACGCCAGCTCGGGCCAAGGACCAGGGTCGTAGCGTTCCCGTGGGCCGCCAACTCCTCCGGCACGCTCGTGGACGCTCGCGCCGTCTGTGACCTGGCGCACGCCGCCGGCGCGCTCGCCTGGGTCGACGCGGTGCAGTACGCGCCGCACGAGCCGATGGACGTCCGGGCGATCGGCGCCGACGTGGTGGCGTGCTCGGCCTACAAGTTCTGCGGCCCGCACCTGGGCATCGCCTACGGACGGCGGGAGCTGCTGGAATCCTGGCGGCCCTACAAGGCCAGGCCGGTCCCGATGGATCACATCGGGCACCGGTTCGAGACCGGCACCCTGCCCTACGAGCTGCTCGGCGGCCTGCTTGCCACCTATGCCTACCTGGACAGCCTGGGCGGGATGGCGCAGCTTGCCCGCTGGGAACGCCAGCTAGGCGACCGGCTGCTCGCGGGCCTGCCGCCCGGCGCACGGCTGTACGGGCTGCCGACCATGGCCGGCCGGGTGCCGGTGTTCCTGGTCAACTTCCCCGGCATCTCCTCGACGATGCTGAGCGAGGAACTGGCGGAGCTCGGCTTCGGAGTGTGGAGCCACGGCAGCTACTACGCGCTCGGCCTGCACGACCGGATCGGCTGGGGGGAGGCGCTGCGCATCGGGCCCGCGCACTACAACACGCTGGAGGAGATCGACAGCTTCAACGAGGCGCTCGGCGGGCTGGTGGCACGCCACGCCCCCGCACGCGGGCCCCGGACGACCGTCCTGCTTGATACCGGAACGGGCCGCGCTGGCGCGGGCCTCGTCCGGCAGCTGATCGAGATCCCGCCGGGCGGTGAGCTCGCGGGCACCGCGGCGGCGGCCGGGGAGCTCTGGTTCGTGATCGACGGCTCCGGCGAACTGAACCTGGACGGGCAGCCAGCACCCGGACTGGTGCGGGACCGCGCGCTGTGGATTCCGGCGGGCGCGGCCTACCGGCTGCAGGCGGCCGCCGGGCAAGCGCTGCGGGTGGACGCGGTCTGTCTGCCGGCGGCCGACGACGCAAGCGTGCCAGGGGCCGCCATTCCGATAAGCCGCGACCTGCGCGACTGCGCGGTCGAGAGCACCGGAGACCGCAAGTTCCGCGTGCTGTTCGGCCCCGGCCTGGACTGCGAGGCGGCCACCCAGTTCGTGGGGGAGATCCCGCCCGGCCGGGCGCCGGAGCACCGCCACACTTACGACGAGGTCGTGCTCATCCTGGCGGGCTCCGGCGTCGCGCACGTCGACGGAACTGACCGCGAACTTGCCCCCGGCACGTGCCTGCACCTGCCGCCAGGAACCCCGCACTGCCTGGAGAACACCGGCACGCAGACGCTGCGCGTGCTCGGGGTCTTCCATCCGGCAGGCACCCCGGCGGCGAAGGTGGAGACCACCTAGAAGGACGCCTTGGCCCCGAAGGAAGGCCCGGCCTTGGCTGGCGTCGGCACGCACGCGGGCACCGTGCTGTTGTTCAGCACGACCGGTATCAGGGCCATGACGCCGGTGTCGTCGTTCTTCGGCGACGCGGGCATGCCCGTCATGAACGGCAGCAAGAGCGCCGACCCCTGCGGCATCGCGTCCGGGTGGATGACGAAGCGCACCGGGAGGCGGCTTACCTGCGGCAAGGTAACGACAGCCGCCTGCACCGCAGGCGGTGCGTTGTTGGTATCTGCGTACATGCAGTTTGGGCGCGGGAAGCGCAGCACCTTGTGGGAGCCAGGCAGCCGCACCGGCGGCGTGATCGTTACCAGCGTGACGGGGATACCGCGGACCAGCGCGTTCACGCCGTCTGCCCGGAGCGTTTGCTGCAGCGCGGCAGGGTCCCGGTACTGCCTTAGATAGATGCTCACGGTTCCGTCTGCGTCCTCGCGCACGGTCCAGGCTGCGGTGACGACTGTCCCGGCGTGCCCGGCCGTGCCCTGCTGCGCAGGTGCCGCCGCAGGACTGCCGGTCAAGGTCAGGGCAGCCGCCGCGGTACCTGCAGCCGCCGCGGTCAGCCCGCCGGCCAGCGCCGGCATCCGCCAGCGCTGACGGGCCGGCCCCGGCCGTGTACCGGCCGCAAACTTTTCCCGTGCTGCCGTGCGCATAGCCTCCAGCTCCGCGGGGGGCAGCGCCGGGCGGATCTGCCGGAGCGCAGTGATCTCATTCATCGTCGTTCTCCTGGTTCATCGGATTGCTACCGCCGAGTTCCTGCCGCATCCGCACCCTGATCCGGTGCAGCCGCGCCTTGACCGCGCTGGCCGTCGTGCCCAGTGCGGCCGCTGCCTCCGCGTAGCTCAGCTCCGCCCACGCGACCAGCAGCAGCAGTTCCCGGTCCTGGCGCGGCAGCGCTGTCACAGCGGCGGCCAGCCTTGGTCCCAGTCGCTGCGCCGCCACTCGTTCCAGCGCGCGGTCGCTGTCATCCTCGGCCGGCCCGTCGGCCAGCGCCGACCGCAGCAGGCGCAGCCGCCTCGCTTCGACCCGCCGGTGCCGGTGGATCTGGCGCACCGCGATGCCGTATAGCCAGGGGCGGGCGTCGGGCCAGGCGGCGTCGTACCGGCCGCGGGAGCGGAACGCGGCGAGGAACGTCTCCGCGGTCACGTCCTCGGCCAGTTCCGGACCCAGCCGCGCGTACACGTACCGCAGGATCTCGGCGCAGTGCCGGTCGAACACGGCGGTGAACTCCTCAGGCTCCGCGAGCGACCGGGA
>DASPWG010000209.1:0-3382 GCA_035621915.1 Streptosporangiaceae bacterium | reverse complement strand
GCCGGGCTTGCGCCGTCGTTTGCCGCGCTGCTGGCCGCCCTGGTGATCTTCTTTCCGGCGTCAGGCACGTTCGTCAGCCTGACGCAGTCGGCGATCATGGACGCCGACCCGGATCGGCGCGCTCACTACATGGCCAGGTGGACGCTGGCAGGGTCAGCCGGGGACGTCGCGGGCCCGCTGCTGGTCGTGGCGGTGCTGGCGGCCGGCGGCGGCTGGCGGCTGGCGTTCGTCCTGGTGTCCGCGGTGGCCGCGGTGAGCTGGCTGATGAGTGCCGCCAGCGGCCCGGCGCAGTCCGGCGGGGACGGCCGGGCCGGGCTGGCCGGGCCCGCGCGGGCAGACTCGGCTGGGGACGGCCGGGACGAGCCAGGCGCGGATGATCGGTGGCCGGGGCTGCGCGCAGCCGCCCGGATCACAGCGCGGGCGGGCGCCGTGCGCTGGCTGGTGCTGCTCGAGGTGTCGGACCTGCTGCTCGACGTGTTCAGCGCGTTCCTCGCCCTATATCTGGTCGCGGTGGTGCACGCGTCGCCTGCCGTCGCCGCGCTGGGCGTGGCGGTGCGGCTAGGCGCCGGGCTGGCCGGCGACGCCGTGCTCATCCCGCTGCTAGAGCGCCTGGACAGCCGCCGGGTGCTGCGCGTCAGCGTGGTCGCGACGGGGCTGCTGTTCCCGGCATTCCTGCTCGTCCCCGGACTCGGCCCCAAGCTGGCGGTGCTGGCCGTGCTGAGCGTCGCGACCGCGCCCTGGTATCCGGTGCTCAAGGCGGAACTGTTCGCCAGCCTGCCCGGCCGCAGCGACCTTGCCGTCTCCCTGGCCAGCGTGGCCGGACTGGCCGGCGGCCTCGGCCCGCTGGCGGTCGGGCTGCTTGCGCAGCAGTTCGGCCTGACCTGGGCGCTAGCGGTGCTGTGCCTGGTCCCGGTGGCCATGCTGGCTGCCCCTGCCGGTCGGTCCAGGGCCGCCGCTAGCACCTCGACTAAACTCGACACCCGTGACTAACTGGGGTCCAGATAACCGGCTGCGGTTCGCGCCATCACCGACCGGATACTTCCACGTGGGAGGCGCGCGCACGGTCCTGTTCAACTGGGCGGTCGCGCTGCGTTACGGCGGCACGCTGGTGCTGCGCATCGAGGACACCGACGCCGCGCGCAACAGGCCGGAGTGGATCGACGGCATCATCAGCGCGCTGGCCTGGCTGGGCATTGACGCCAGCCAGTACGAGGGGCCCTACTTCCAGTCGGAGGACCGGGCCAGGCAGACGCAGGCGGCGCAGTCGCTCTACCAGCAGGGCCGGGCGTATTACTGCGACTGCACCCGCGCTGACCTCATCGCGAGGACCGGCGACCCGAACCGAGGCTACGACGGTTTCTGCCGGGACCGGGGGCTAGGGCCAGGCGAGGGCCGCGCGCTGCGGTTCCGTGCCCCGGACGAGGGCGCCACGGTCGTCGACGACCTCGTGCGCGGCAAGACGGTGTTCGAGAACTCATCCATTGAGGACTTTGTCCTGACCCGCAGTGATGGATCGGTGCTGTTCCTGCTCGCCAACGTCGTGGACGACATGGAGCAGCGGATCACGCACGTGCTGCGCAGCGAGGAGCACCTGTCGAACACCCCCAAGCAGCAGTTGCTCTGGGAGGCGCTGGGGCACGAGCCGCCGGCCTGGGGGCACCTGCCGATCGTAGTCAACGAGAAGCGGCAGAAGATGTCCAAGCGCCGGGACAGGGTCGCGCTGGAGGACTACCGCGACGAGGGCTACCTGGCCGCCGCCATGCGCAACTACCTCATGCTGCTCGGCTGGGGTCCCAAGGGCGACCAGGAGATCATGCCGTTCGAGGAGATGGTGGCGCAGTTCAGGATCGAGGACGTCAACCCGGCGCCTGCCTTCTATGACGTGAAGAAGCTGCGGTCCTTCAACGGCGAGTACATCAGGGCGCTGACGGTCGGTGAGTTCATCGAGGCCTGCCAGCCGTGGCTGGCACCCGATCGTGCCCCATGGCCGGCCGATCGGTTCGATCCGGACGTGTTCGCTCAGCTTGCCCCGCTGGCCCAGACCAGGGTTGCGCTGCTGTCCGAGATCACGACGATGGTCGACTTCGCCTTCCTGCCCGAGCCGCCCGCTGACGATGCCTCGTGGGCCAAGGCCATGAAGGAGCCGGCCGAGGGGATACTCGCGGCGGCGCTGGAGCGTTACGCGGACAGCCCGTGGCGGGCCGAGGACCTGCGGCTGCGGCTGGAGCAGGTAGCGGACGCGTTCGAACTGTCGCTCGGCAAGGCACAGGCCCCGGTCCGGGTCGCGGTGACGGGCAGAACCGTCGGCCTGCCGCTGTTCGAGTCGCTGCAGGTGCTCGGCCGGGATGAGACCCTACGGCGGATCCGGGACGCGCTTGACCGGCTGACTGGCTCTCGCTAGCAGCGCGCTGCCGCTCGACCAGGCTGACCGGCGGCGAGAGGCATGTGCTTGGCTGGTGCCCGTGACGACTACCCCTTTTGCAGACCGGGTCCGCGCCGGCGAGACGGTCTACGGCGGCTGGCTCGCGATCGCCAGTCCCGTCAGCGCACGGGCGATTGCGGCAGCCGGGCTTGACTACGTGGCCATCGACCTGCAGCACGGCCAGGCGACCGAGCATGACCTGCCCGCGATGACGACCGCCATCCGGCTGGCGGGCGCTGCACCGATCGCCCGCGTGCGCCACGCGCACATGGCAGACATCGGCCGCGCGCTTGACCTTGGCTGCGAGGGCGTCATCGTGCCCAACGTGGAGTCGGCCGAGCAAGCCCGCGAGATCGCCGGGGCGTGCCGCTACCCGCCGGACGGCTACCGCTCTGCGGGCGGCGTGCTCGCGCCGGCCGGTCAGCCACTGTGCATCGTCATGGTCGAGTCGGAGCATGCGATGGCCCAGCTGCCTGCCACCTTGCGGCAGCCTGGCGTCGATGGCATCTACGTGGGCCCGCGAGACCTGTCCTACTCCCTGGGCTGCGCGCTCGACCCGCACGACCCGGTGCTGCGGCCGGCCCTGGAGAAGATCTGGACCGCATGCGCGGCAGCGGACAAGCCGGTCGGTGTGCACGCCATGGACGGCGAGACGGCCCGGCTGTACAAGGACAACGGCTGCCGGCTGGTGACCGTCATCGCCGACGGCGCGGCGCTGAGCCGCGCGACCACCGCGGCGGTCGCGGCGGCGGCAGGCTAGGACCGCGCCAGTTTTTCGGAGGCGAGGCCCCGTGGGTACCGGCTACGCGGCGAGGGCAGCGCGCCCTATGCTGGCCACAGAGCTTGCGGCGCGCCTGCCGCGCAAGCCCAGCGGGCGCCCGGACAGCCCCTTGGAGGCAATCAATGGGACTCATGGACAAGGTCAAGGCGCAGGCGCAGCAGATCGCGCAGCAGACCAAG
>DASPWG010000208.1:0-12906 GCA_035621915.1 Streptosporangiaceae bacterium | reverse complement strand
GCGGCGCCTGGCCAGCGACACCAGATGTTCGAGCAGCAGCGTTGCCACGCCGCGGCCGTGCATGTCATCGGACACCGCGAAGGCGATCTCCGCCCGCCCTGGCTTGCCGGTCACCTCGTAGGTGGCCACGCCGACGAGCTGACCCGACAGGAATGCCAGCAGCGCAGCGTGGTCGTCGGCTGCGGGCCGGGTGACGCGCTGCGCCTCGCGCTGCGGCGCCCGCGGGCTGAGGTTGAAGAAGCGGAAGTAGGCGTTGGCCGGTGACAGGCCCGCATGCATGTCCCTGACGGCGTCGAAGTCATCGGGCCCGGCGTGCCGGATGTGCACGGTCGTGCCGTCAGCCAGCAGCGCGTAGTTGCCCGGATCCGCGCGTTCCCGCTGGCTATCCATCGGTCCCCCAATGGTGCTCTTGGCCCGTGCTGCTAACACAGTGCTGCTAAGACATTGCTGCTAAGACAGTGTTGCTAAGACAGTGCTGCTGGCACAGTGCCGCAAGCACCGGCGCCGCCGGCACCTGACCCTCAGGCCAGTATCTCAGGGCCTCGCGCCGGGGAGGTCAGGTCGGCTGTCCGTCCGGGGCGACCGTGGAATCCGCAGCCCTGGCCGGCGCCGGCACCGCGACCGCACCGGCCATCGGCCCGGCATCGGGCGACGTCGCGCTGCCCGGCGGCGCAGTGGACAGCCAGGCCTCGCGCACGATCACGTGCAGCGCCCCGGCGGTGGGAATGGCGAGCAGCGCGGCCACGAATCCGCCGAAGAACCCGCCGATCCAGCTGCCGATCGAGGCGCCGACCAGGATGGAGACCAGCACGAGCAGCGGGTTGATCTTCACGGTCCTGCTCATGACCACTGGGTTCAGGACGTGGTTCTCCACCTGGGTGTAGATCAGGAACACCACCAGGGTGACGATCCCGGCCGGCACTGAATGCGTGAATGCGAACAGGATCACGGGTATGCCGGCCAGCGCCCCGCCGATCATCGGCAGGAAGTCGACGATCGCGACCCAGAGCGCCCACAGGAACGGGAACGGCACGCCCAGGGCCATCAGCGTCACCAGCACGACGATTCCGGCGATGACCGAAGTGGCGAAGTTCCCCAGCATGAAGCCGGTGACGGAGCGGTTGACCTCCCGAGCCACGGCGCTGTACCTAGCCGCCCTTGCCGGCACCATGAGGTCGAGCAGCCCGCGGCGCAGCTTCGGGCCCTCAAGCAGCAGCAAGACCACCAGCACGAAGATCGTGAAGAGCTCGAACACGATGGACACCGCACCCTTGCCCAGGCTCAGCGCCGGGGAGGCGAGGTCGCGGCCGTAGGCGGCCAGCTTCGGAGCGTTCTTCTCCGCCCATGTCTGCAGGTGATAGCGGGTCACGAGCCGGCCGACGAGCCCCTTGCCGTGCTCGGCATTCTGTACGTAGCCGGGCAGGTCGCTTGCCAGGTGCGTCAGGCCGTTCACCAGCGGATACCCGAACGCGAAGGCGAGCCCGGCGAAGGCGGCGATGCTCAGCAGCGTGACCACCGTCACCGCGAACCCCCGCCGGCGCAGGTATCGCTGCAGGTAGATCACCAGCGGGTTGAGCAGCAGCGCTACGAAGCCGGCCACGACCAGCAGCAGCAGAACGCCGCGCAGCCGGTCGACCAGCCTCGCAGCCAGGTACGCGAGCACCACGACAGCGATCGCCGTGAGGATTGCCCGCAGCGGGACGTTCCTCGCTTCGGCAAGCCGCCACAAGCGCGCGCGGCGGGTATCGGATGGCTGTATGTCGTCGGTCACCCGGCCAGCATGCCAGGCGTGACACGGTCCCCGCACCAGGCAGCGCGCGCTGCTCCGGCACTTGCCTGATGCTTCGGCGCGCTAATCAGGGTCGGGTGCGGGGTCTTCCCGATACCGGCTCAGGCTCCGGCGCCGCAGGCTGGATCCATGAACGAGACGCACGCGCACACCGCAGATAACGGATCATCGACGACTCAGCACTCCACCAGCCGGCCCGGCTCGCTGCCACTGCGCCGCCCGGCCCAGGGCAGGATGCTCGCCGGCGTCGCGGCGGGCATCGCCCGCAGCCTGGCGGTCGACCCCGCAGTGGTGCGAGTCGGCTTCCTGGTCCTGGCTCTTGTCGGCGGGGCAGGCCTGCCGCTGTACCTGGCCGGCTGGCTGCTGATCCCCGACGAGGTGACCGGCGAGTCCCTGGCCGGCGAGGTGATCCGGTCCCTGTCCGGCCAGAACAGCTAATCCCGAGGTGCGGACGGTGATCACGGTTATTGCCGTGATTACCGTCCGCACCCGGTGCGGCCGGCTCCACGAGCGAGCGTGGCCGTTGACATGTGACTAAATGGTCACCTATTCTCGATGCCGTGGACGAGGTGTTCAAGGCTCTGGCCGACCCGACCCGGCGCGAGCTGCTCGACGAGCTGTTCCGGACCGACGGGCAGAGCTTGACCGCCCTCGAGGAGCGGTTTCCCATGACGCGCTTCGGGGTCATGAAGCACCTGCGGCAGCTAGAGGACGCCGGCCTCATCGTGACCATGCGGCGCGGCCGGGAGAAGCTGCACTTCCTCAACCCGGTCCCGATCCGGCTTATCCACGACCGGTGGGTCAGCAAGTACGCCGAGCCGTGGGTAGCCGGGCTTAGCGATCTCAAGCACAGACTGGAGAGCTCGATGGAGAAGGTTTTCGAGATCTACATCCGCACGACTCCCGAGCGACTGTGGGAGGCCATCACGGACCCGGAGATAAGGGCGAAGTACAACTTCGGCGCCAGCATCATCTCCGACTGGACGCCGGGATCGCGCTACCAGCTTGGCAGTCCCGCAGCGCCCGCGCCGCTGGGCGAGGGCGAGAACCTCGAGATCGACCCGCCGAGGCGGCTTGTGCAGACCATGCGGGCGCTGTGGAGCGACGACGTCAGGAACGAGGGCACCAGTCGCATTACCTGGGAGATCGAGCCGGTCGGCGACTCCTGCCGCCTGCTGGTCACCCACGACCAGCTACGCGAGGGCGCAAACGACGAGCTGTACGGCGGCTGGCCGATGATCCTCTCCGGCCTCAAGACCTGGCTGGAGACGGGCGAGCTACTGACCACTCCGGGCTCGCTGATGTACACCTAACTCGACTGGCCGGGTGGCTGCCGCCTCGTGGCGGTCATGCTCTGGTAGACGGCCAGCAGGGCGGCCTTCTGGCTCTCGTCCAGCCGGTGATCGGTGCGGATCGCGCGCTCGACGCTGTCATCGCCGGCGCCATCTGAGTCGCCCTCGGCGCTGGAGTCCAGCAGTCCTGCCTGCGCGAGCAGCATCTCGGCGGACACGTTGAGGGCGTCAGAAAGCTGCCTGAGCACGCGCACTGTCGGCTGATGCATGCCGCGCTCAAGCTCGCTGAGATAAGGGTTTGACAGGCTCGTCAGCTCGCCAAGCTGGCGGAGTGTCAGGTTGGCCAGCTTGCGCTGGCTGCGGATGAAGGCACCGAATGCCTCCATCTGCGCGTCCCACTGGCTCGTCATCCGCGTTCTCCGTCGTCATGCAGCGCTGCACCGGAAGGCCGGAGCAGCGCTGCATGATCGTTCCTAGTCAGCCGCCTTGCTCGCCCCGCCTGGCAGCAGCGGCGCTGTCGCCTTGAGCACATCCTCGGCGAACTTGCGCTGGCTGGCCAGCAACTGCTCGGCGAAGTCGTAAGCATTCCGCACCAGGTCCTCTGGCTTCGGCAGCTTGTCCGCCACGTTGAGGGCGTCCGCGAAGGGCAGTTCGGGGAGCTCTGGCCGCAGCGCCGAAACCGTGGACGCCATGCGCCCGATGGCGTCGATGACCGCTTCCTGGCTCCTTTTGATGGTGTTCAGGACCTCGTTCTGGATGTCCTGCCCAATGTTCGACTCGGCCATTTCTCCTCCTCGGGACTGGCTCTGCCGGCGCGATGCCCAGTGCCATGTCCGGCCTCATCCCGTCCAGCGCCCTTACTAGGCGCCGCTCGTTCTGCTCAATATAACTAGCAAGAGTTCGTGGTGTCAAGCGAGGCGTCCCGGCCCTTCGCCGTGTCGCGCCCAGGCCTGAACCGCGTCGCCTGGCTGCGGTCGCGCCCGGCACGGCCGCTCCCGGGCCGGGATGCCGGCAGCCGGACGGCTGACTAATCTGGCTGACGGGCGAGGGCGTCAGCGCCTGCCGGGAAGGATCAGCTCATGGGCTGCAGCCTGCATGTGTCGTGGGACGAGGGCCTGACCGCATACGACTTCGGGCGAGGGCACCCGCTTGCTCCCATCCGGGTGAAGCTGACCATGGAACTGGCCGCCGCATTCGGCGTGCTGGACGCGGAAGGCGTGACCGTGCGGCCCGCACCGCCGGCCAGCGACGCCGATCTGGAACTGATCCACGACCCCGCCTACATCGAAACCGTCCGCGCCGCCAGCGAGCCGGGCGCCGCTGAGTCGCTGGGACCAGCCCGGCTGCTGGCGTACGGCCTCGGCACCGACGATGATCCCGTTTTCGCCGGCATGCACTCGGCGGCGGCGCTGGTCACGGGGGCTACCCTGGCCGCGGCGCGCGCCGTCTTGGACGGCTCTGCGCAGCATGGCGCCAGCATCGCCGGCGGCTTGCACCACGCCATGCGCGCGGCCGCCAGCGGGTTCTGCGTCTACAACGATCCCGCCATCGCGATCGCCTGGCTGCTTGACCAGGGCGTCGAGCGGATCGCCTACGTAGACATCGACGTGCATCACGGCGACGGCGTGCAGGCCGCGTTCTGGAACGACCCCAGGGTGCTGACCATCAGCGCGCACCAGCACCCGGCCACGTTGTTCCCCGGCACCGGCCGTGCCGCCGAGACCGGAGGCCACGGCGCCGAGGGCAGCGCCGTCAACGTCGCACTGCCCCCTGGCACCCGCGACGCTGGCTGGCTGCGGGCCTTGCATGCTGTGGTCCCGCCGCTGCTGTCCAGCTTCCGTCCGCAGATCCTTGTCAGCCAGCACGGCTGCGACACGCACTGGACCGACCCGCTTGCCAACCTGGAGATCTCCGTGGACGGCCAGCGTTCCGCGCATGCGCTCATCCACGAGCTTGCCCACTCCACCGCAGGCGGCCGCTGGTTGCTGACCGGCGGCGGCGGCTACCAGCTGGTCCAGGTCGTGCCCCGATCCTGGACTCACCTCCTCGCCGAGGCCGCTGGCCAGCCCATCGACCCCGCCGCAGCCACGCCGCAGGCCTGGCGCGACCTGGTGTCCGAGCTGGTCGGCACCGAGCCGGCGCCGCAGGTGATGACCGAGGGAGCCCCGGCTACCTTCGCTCCGTTCGACAACGGCTACGACCCCGCCGAGCCTGTCGACCAGGCGATACTCGCCACGCGGAACGCTACGTTCCCGCTCAACGGCCTGCTGCCCTGACTGCCCCGCCCCAGGGCGGCGACCGAGGGCGAGTAGCCGCCTGGGATCCTGACGGCGTGACCGGGGGGAGTCGCATCAGGCAGCCGGCCAGCTGGCTTGGCGGGCGAACTAGCAGCATGGGCCCCGAGCTAGTCTCCGGCGCAGCCGACAACGACCCCACCAACGTGGGCACCGCAGCCGTCGTCGGAGCGCAGACGGGCTACCAGCTGTCCTGGGCAGCGCTGCTTACCGGCCCGATGCTGTACGTAATCCTGGACATCGCGGCACAGGTAGGCCTGCGGGCGCGCAGCGACCTGCAGGCGCTGGTGCTGCGCCGGTTCGGCCGGCGGGTGGCCGGGCTTCTGCTCATCTCGGTCGTGTCCGTCAACGTGGTGACGATCGCCGCAGATCTCCAGGCGGGCGCAGCGGGAGTCGGACTGCTCACCGGGATTAACCCGCAGTGGCTCGTACTGCCGCTCGGCGCGGCCCTGGCCTGCCTGCTCCTGATCGGCCAGTACCGGCACGTCGCGGGCCTGCTCCGGTGGCTGATTCCTGGCTTCCTTGCCTTTGCCGCGGCTGCGGTCCTGGCCAGGCCGCACTGGCCCAGCCTGATCGAGTCCAGCTTCGTGCCGACGCTGTCACTGCACCGCGCCGTACTCACCGGCGCGGTGGCCCTGACCGGCACGACGCTGACGAGCTACGTCTTCGTGTGGGAGACCGTGCAGCGCGGCATCGAGGAGCCGGCGCGGCACGTGCCGCGTGATGGCCTGGCACGAGCGAGAGCCGGAGCCGCCGCCGCGGCGGTATTCACGGCGGCAATCCTGTGGTCGATGCTTGTCGCGTCGGCTGCCACTCTCGGCCGCCACCACGAGCCGGCCAGGTCGGCACAGGACGCGGCCAGGGCGCTGCGCCCGCTGGCCGGGCCGCTTGCCGGCGACGTCTTCGCGGCCGGGCTGGTCGTCTCGGCCGTTGTCGCGCTGCCGGTCCTGGTGGCCAGTACCGCTCACGTCGTCGGCGCGCACTTCGACTGGCAGCGGGGGCTATCCCAGCCGGTTGGCCGGGCCCGCCGCTTCTACGCGGTGCTGGTCGCGCCGCTTGTGCTGGCCGTCGCGGCAAGCCTGGCCGGCATCCCGGTACTGGCCACGCTGGTGTCAGCCAGCGTGCTTGGCGGCCTGGCAAGCCCGGTCGGGATCGTGCTGCTCCTGCTGGTGGCTAGGGACCGCCAGGTCATGCGCGGGATGCCAGTCTCACGGTCGCTGGCCGCCGCGGGCTGGGCGGTGGCGGTTGTTGTCGGCGGTCTCGGCCTGCTCCTGGTGCTGGCCGCGGCGGTATCCGTGGCCTGAACAGCGCCAGGAGCGCCGCCTTCGGGCCAGCCGCGGCCGGCGGCCGGTCATGCGCCGCCCGCAGGCCGGCGCCGAACGCGCCGGCCTGCGACCTCTGCTGGAGTGATCTTGATGAAGTGGTCCTGCTCCCCTTCGGCCCAGGTCTCGATCCCGAGGGCACGAGCCTCGGCCTGCTCGGCTTCGGTGTCCATGTGGTGTGCAGGCCCCTGGACCAGCACGGACCAGCCCACAAGGGCGTGCGGGTCGATGTCGTCGACCTCGAACGCCACCCGGTACTCGGCATGCGAGATCCCGGTCCGCAGGTCCTCCTCGGTGGTGCCCTCCGCTGCGGTCCTGAACACGATGGCCCCCTCGTGCACCAGGTAGCTCACTGGCAGAACGGTGAGATCAAACACGCCGGCGAATGCCAGCCGGCCGACGCCGCCGGGCGCGATCAGGCGCAGGCACTCGGCCTCGTCGAGTTCCTCCAGGATTGCGGCCCCAGACATGTGTGCCTCCCTTTGCGGTCACAGCCAGCCGCGCCGGACGCGCGCCGTGCCGCAGCCTCTGACCTTGGCCTTTATCCCCCGGCGGGCGGTCGCAGACCCTCGCTCAGGGGCTCGTAGTCCCCGCCCCGAGCAGCCGGAGCGTGGCGCCATCGCGTGACACAAGTCCCGGTTACCTAGGGCCGCACGGCCCTAACGTGACCAGCCCGTCCGCCGCGATGCTTTGGCCGACGGATAAGACGTCCAGGGAAAACGGGCCAGGAGCGGCCCGTGACTGCAAGGAGGCAGAGGAAATGCGCAGGAGGACTTTCGACGCGCTGGTCAGCACCGGAGGCCTGCTCATAGCGGCTGTTCTGCTGGCGGCCGGGATCCTGCTCGGCTGGGGTCACTCGTTCGCGAACAGTCAGGTCAGCAGCCAGCTATCGGCCCAGAAGATCGTGTTCCCGACCACGAGCAGCCCGGAGTTCAAGGTGCTGCCCAAGGCCAACCAGGCTCAGATGGGCAAGTACGCCGGCCAGCTGATGACCAACGGCGCGCAGGCAGAGACCTACGCCAACTACTTCATCGCCCGGCACCTCTACTTGATCGGCGGTGGCAAGACCTACTCGCAGCTGTCTGCTGAGTCGCTGGCAAACCCCGCCAATGCCGCGCTGGCCGCCCAGGTGCAGACCGTCTTCCGCGGCACCACGCTGCGCAGCATGCTGCTTGAGGCGTACGGGTTCTGGAAGTTCGGTCAGATCGCGCTGATCGCCTCGATCGTGTCCTACATCGCAGCGGGCCTCATGCTCATCCTGTCCATCTTCGGGTTCGTGCACGAGCGCCGGACCTCGCCGGAGGCAGAGGTGCTGCCGAAGGTCGCGACCCGGGTTCAGAGCAACGCCAGCTGAAGCCACCCGGCGGCCTGCAGGCCGCGCCATGGCACCTGTCCCCCGCCCGGCCCCGCCCGGGCGGGGGACTCTTTTTCCCTGACCGGGACGAAGGTCCCGCGGAGAGACGACGGAGTCCCTTAACCGCAGTGGTCGCCCGATGGCACCGTCTTATGCACTAATCCGCAATGGATTGGCTGCCATAGCAATGAATAGGCCTTTCCTTCCCCGCTTCCGAGGAGCCAGCAATGTTCGGGCATACCCTCGCGATCACCAGCTCAGCGCTGAATCTCAATGCCCCAGGCAGCTACCTGCACTGGAACATCTTCTACGTGTCGCTGGCCAATCTCGTGCTGGTGGCGGTCATGGTCGTGATCTTCGGCGCCGCGCTGCTGCTCCCCTTCCCGAAGGGGCGCATCAGCGGGCTGGCGGCCGAGCAAGGACCCGCCGCCGAGGCAACGGACGCACTCGCCGAGGCCGGCGAACCCGATGACGCGCGGATGTGGACGGCGCGAGTCAGGAACCGCGCGCTGCGGCTGCTCCCGCCCGGCAAGCTGCTGCCCGACCGGCAGCCGGCCTACGTGTCATCCTGGATCTACGTCTTCGGCGTGGCGTCGCTGGCGGCGCTCGGCATGGCGATCGTGTCAGGGCTTGTCATCGCGGTCGGCGGGGTCGACTGGTGGCACATCAACCCGGTCGGTCATTTCTTCAACAGCTTGCACCTGTGGAGCGCCGAGCTGTTCATGGCGCTGATCGTGATCCACTTGTGGGGCAAGTTCTGGATGGCCGCGTGGCGCGGCCGCCGGGCCGCGACCTGGATTACCGGCGTGGTCGCGTTCCTGGCCTCGATCGTCGAGTGCTTTACCGGCTACCTCTCCCAGCAGAACTTCGACTCTCAGTGGATCTCCACAAGCGGCAAGGACGCGTTCAACTCCGTTGGCGTCGGCGCCTTCTTCAACCTGATGAACTTCGGCCAGATGCTGCTATGGCACGTGGTCCTGATCCCCATCGTGCTGATCGCGCTCGTGGGCGCGCACATCCTGCTGGTCCGGATGCGCGGCGTGGTGCACCCCATCGGGGCGCACCAGGATGAGGTCCCCGGCAGCGGATCGCGGCGAGGGCGCCGGCGTGCCGTGGCCGCCGCGGAGGCCGCACCGTGGCGCGGCCCGACCAGGCGTTACGACATCGTCAAGGAGGGAGCGATCGCCGTGGTGGTCGTGCTGACGCTCACCCTGGCGCTAGCGGGACTGCTCTCGTCTCCCGACGTGGCCGCGGTCACGGTCCAGACTTGGTCCCGCGCCTATCCGGCCGACTTCCTCGCGACGGCGGCCTCTGAGCTCAACGCGACAAGCGAGACCGCCAGCTACGGTCCGCCCTACAACAACGGCAGCGCTTTCGTGCAGCGGCTGTTGTTCTCCCCGCAGACCTGGCCGGGCGTGACGCAGCCGATCAACGCCGCGCAGACGTTCGTGCTGCAGCCACTGAGCACGCTCGCACCCACTGATCCATCGCTCGCCAGCGCGCTCGCCACCTACACCAGCGCGCCGGCCACCCAGCAGCTAGCCTGGGCGACCGCCTACTACAAGGCAGTCGAGTCCAAGATGCCCGCGAATCCCAGCAGCATCGCACCGGTGGTGCCCGCTGCGAAGGACGGGCCTGTCCCGGTGATGCTAACCGCCGAGCTGTCCATGGCGCGCAGCGGAGCACTCGACACCGACCTGCTTGCCGGGCGGACGTTCTACGGCACTGACTTCACCAAGCCGCTGTTGTTCATCGAGGACGGGGCGTATTTCACCGACAAGGCCACCGCGATGAACCTGAGCGGCAGCCAGTGGGGCGTGATGAACGAGACCGGCGGCTACCCCGGCCAGCCGTGGCTATGGCTGTACACGCTGTGGTACCAGATACCGAGCTTCTCCAACTCGGCCAACGTCGACATGATCGCGATCTACCTGACCGGGCTGGCCACGATCTTGCTTCTGCTCGTGCCGTTCATTCCCGGCCTGCGGGACATCCCGCGCCTAATCCCGGTGCACCGCCTGATATGGCGGCCGGGCGATCAGCCTGCCGCTGAGCCCGATGCCGCACCGGAACACCGAAGCAGTAACGCTGCCAGCTAGCCCGCGGCACGGGCCTGACAGCACGGCGATTGCCCGGACAAACCGCCTGGAGTAGCGTCCGAGACGGGCTCCGCCCTGGGGCGATCGGAGGGGTAATGACCGAGCGCGACAGCGTGGACGCGGTTATCGTCGGCGCCGGGTTCTCAGGCCTTTACCAGCTGTACCGGCTTCGCGAGCTTGGCCTCACGACGAGGGTTTTCGAGGCTGGCGACGGGGTTGGCGGCACCTGGTACTGGAACCGCTACCCGGGCGCACGCTGTGACATCCAGAGCCTGTCGTACTCTTACTCGTTCTCGCCCGAACTCGAGCAGGAGTGGGACTGGACGGAGAAGTACCCGACCCAGCCCGAGGTGCTTCGCTACCTCAATCACGTGGCCGAGCGATTCGACCTGCTGCCGCACATCACGTTCAGCACCAGGGTCGTCAGCGCGTACTGGGACGACAACGCCCGGTGCTGGGCAGTTAGCACCGACTCCGGCGAGTCGGTGACCGCTCAGTTCGTGATCATGGCCACCGGTGCCCTCTCCGCACCCAAGCTCCCCGAGATACCCGGCATCGAGCGCTTCCGCGGCCGGACGCATCACACCGCACGCTGGGGTAAGGACGAGGTCCGCTTTGACGGCCTGCGGGTCGCGGTCATCGGTACCGGTTCCTCCGGCATCCAGACGATCCCGCTCATCGCCGAGCAGGCCGCCGACCTGACGGTGTTCCAGCGGACGGCGAACTTCTCTACCCCGGCGGGAAACCGCCCGCTCGGCCCGGCCGAGGTTGCGGAGATGAAGTCCAGCTATCCCGCCTGGCGGGCCGCGCAGCGCACGTCCTTCTCCGGCGTGCCGGCCGAGCTGCCCACGCAGCTTGCCCTGTCGGTGCCGGAAGCTGAGCGCGAGGCGATCTATGAGGCAGGCTGGGCGAAGGGCGAGATCGTCAGCCTCGTGAGCTGCTTCGCCGACATCCTGTTCGACCCGGCGGCGAACGAGACCGCGGCCGAGTTCGCGCGAGCGAAGATCCGCGCCGTCGTGGACGACCCGGACGTCGCGGAGATGCTCTCGCCCCGCAGTCATCCGATCGGGACCAAGCGGCCGTGCCTGGACACCGGCTATTACGAGACTTTCAACCGGCCGAACGTGCACCTGGTGGACCTGCGCGAGACGCCGATCGTGGAGTTCACGAACGCCGGGCTGCGCACGACGGATGCCGAGTATGACTTCGACGCGATCGTGTTCGCCACCGGGTTCGACGCGATGACGGGCGCGCTGAACGCCATCGACATCCGCGGCCGGGATGACCTGGCGCTAGCCGACGAGTGGCACGCGGGCCCGCGTACCTACCTTGGCATCGCGGTCGCCGGCTTCCCGAACCTGTTCACGATCACGGGACCGCTGTCGCCGTCAGTGCTCAGCAACATGGTCGTGTCCATCGAGCAGCACGTCGAGTGGGTCGCCGAGTGCATCGCGTTCATCCGGGCCCACGGCTATTCGGCGATCGAGCCGACGGCCGAGGCCGAGGCCCAGTGGGTGCAGCACGTGGCCGAGCTAGGAGCGCTGACGTTGTTCCCGACTGCTGACTCCTGGTACACCGGCGCGAACGTGCCCGGCAAGGCACGGGTGTTCCTGCCGTACTTCGGCGGTGTCGGCACCTACCGGCAGACGTGCGATGACGTCGCCGCCGGCGGTTACCAGGGCTTTACGCTCACTCCGGCCGGCCAGCCCGCGCCCGCCTGAGAGCCGCCCTGGAGCACTCAGCCCGGCTGCCGCTGACCGCCGCTGGCCTGGCCCTGACCAGCGCGCTTGACAAATATCGCACAGTGCTTGATAAAGTTTGCATAGTCAAACTCCCGAGGAGGGACCCCATGATCGACACCCGCGCCGTTGCGCAGGAAGTTCAGGAGCAGCTGGTCGCGGCCGTGCACAAGGGGCACGAGCAGTTCCGCAAGGGCCAGGAGCAGATCCGCAGGAGTCGCGAGAGCGTCGCTGGCGCCGTTCGCACCGGCAGCCACCTCGCCCAGGCCGTCAAGCCGAGCCTTCCGACCCTGCCGGTTCATCCCGTGCATCTGCCAGCGCTATCCGACCTCGCCGACCGCGACAAGCTGCGCGCCAGCGCGCAGGAACTGACCGGCCAGGTGATCGCCAGGCAGCGCCAGTTCGCCGGACAGCTGCTGGCCAGCCAGCGCAAGCTCGCTGGCAACGCCCAGGAGCTGGCCGGACACATCCTCGCCAGCCGCAAGCTCGCTAGCCCGCAGGACCTCACCGGCCAGGTGCTGGCCACGCAGCGCAAGCTGAGCGGAAGGGCGCAGGAACTGGCCGACCAGCTGCAGGCCACCCAGCGCGAGTTCGCCGGGAAGGCCCAGGAACTGGCCGACCAGCTCCAGGCCACCCACCGCGAGCTGACCGGCAAGGCCCTGGATGCTGCGACCCCGTTCGTCATCGATGGCGTGGCCAGGCTGACCCAGGCGGCGGGCTCACTCGCCCGCAGCCGCCGCGGCGCGAAGACCGTGCACACCGAGCCGACCACCGCAGGCGAGCCGGCCGAGGACCACACCGCGACCGAGGCCAGCACCGCGACCGAGGCCAGCACGACGCCTGAGGCCAGCACCGAATCGGTGGATGCACACGCCGTCCAGCCTGTCGCCGAGCCCGCCGTCACCGAGCCCGCCGCCAAGTCCAGCACCGCCAAGTCCAGCACCGCCAAGCCCGGTAGCGCCAAGTCCGGCACCGCGAAGTCCGGCACCGCCAAGACTCGGACTGCGGGGGCCGGCA
>DASPWG010000207.1:0-9149 GCA_035621915.1 Streptosporangiaceae bacterium | reverse complement strand
TTGCCGCCGCGAGAAGACCAAGCTGTTCCTGAAGGGCGCCAAGTGCGACTCGCCCAAGTGCCCGATCGAGATCCGGCCTTACCCGCCGGGTGAGCACGGGCGCAACCGGCCCAAGGAGTCGGAGTACCTGCTGCAGGTGCGGGAGCAGCAGAAGGCCAAGCGGATCTATGGCGTGCTGGAGAAGCAGTTCGGCAACTACTACAAGGAAGCCGCGCGCAAGCGGGGCAAGACCGGCGAGGTGCTGCTGCAGCTGCTCGAGACCCGGCTGGACAACATCGTGTACCGGGCCGGGTTCGCCAAGAGCCGGGACATGGCCAGGCAAGTTGTCAGCCACGGGCACATCCTGGTCAACGGCAAGAAGGTGGACATCCCCTCCTACCGCGTGAGCGAGAACGACATCATCGAGGTGGCCCCGAAGTCCAGGGACCTCACCCCGTTCATCGTTGCCCGCGCGGAGGCTGGCGAGCGCACCCCGCCGGCCTGGATAGAGGTCATCCCCGACAAGATGCGCGTGCTGATCCACACGCTGCCGGTCAGGGCGCAGATCGACACGCTCGTCCAGGAACAGCTGATCGTCGAGTACTACTCGAAGTAACACAGGCCTGACGACCAGGAACGTCGGCGCAGGCCGGCGCGGAACAAAGGCCTGGCGACTACCCGGCAAACTGGGGTAGTCGGTGGAGGTAGCCACCCGGCAACCGCCGGGTGGTCAGTGGAAGAAGCTGCCCGGCAGCCGCCGGGTGGTTCACGGGGGTAAGACCCCGTGGGTTCGCGCTGTCATATAGCGGGCAGTGCGGAAAGGACACGTCATGCTCATCGCCCAGCGCCCCAGCCTCTCAGAGGAGCAGGTAGACGAGTTCAGGTCGCGGTTCATCATCGAGCCGCTCGAGCCTGGCTTCGGCTACACGATCGGCAACTCGCTGCGCAGGACGCTCCTGTCGTCGATTCCCGGTGCCGCCGTGACCAGCATCAGGATCGAGGGCGTGCTGCACGAGTTCTCGACCGTGCCGGGGGTCAAGGAAGACGTCACCGACATCATCCTGAACCTCAAGGAGCTCGTGGTCTCCTCCGAGCACGACGAGCCCATGCACATGTATCTGCGCAAGCAGGGACCAGGCCCGGTGACCGCGGCGGACATCGCCCCGCCGGCCGGCCTCGAGGTGCACAACCCTGATCTGCACATCGCCACCCTCAACAGCAAGGGGAAGCTGGAGATGGAGCTTACGGTCGAGCGCGGCCGCGGCTACGTCTCCGCAGCGCAGAACAAGCAGCCGGGTCAGGAGATCGGCCGTATCCCGATCGACTCCATCTACTCGCCCGTGCTGCGGGTCACCTACAAGGTCGAGGCCACCCGAGTCGAGCAGCGGACCGACTTCGACAAGCTGATTGTCGACGTCGAGACCAAGCCGTGCCTGCGGCCGCGGGACGCCGTTGCTAGTGCCGGCAAGACGCTGGTGGAGCTATTCGGCCTCGCCAGGGAGCTGAACCTGGACGCCGAGGGCATCGACATCGGCCCGTCGCCGACGGACGCCGCGCTGGCAGCCGACCTGGCGCTGCTGATCGAGGAGCTGAACCTCACGGTCCGCTCCTACAACTGCCTCAAGCGCGAGGGCATTCACACCGTGGGCGAGCTCGTCGCCCGCAGCGAGCAGGACCTGCTGGACATCCGCAACTTCGGCGCCAAGTCGATCGAGGAAGTCAAGCAGAAGCTCAACGACATGGGCCTGTCGCTGAAGGACTCGCCGCCCGGATTCGACCCCGGCACGGCCGCCGACAGTTACGGTGCCGACGACGACGACGATTACGTCGAGACCGAGCAATACTGACAGGCCCGAGCCTGCCCGTACTGAACCTAGGAGATTAGTCCGATGCCCACGCCCACCAAGGGTGCCCGACTCGGCGGCAGCTCGGCCCATCAGCGGCACATGCTGGCGAACTTGGCCACTGCGCTGTTCGAGCACGGGAAGATCACCACGACCGAGGCGAGGGCCCGCAGGCTGCGTCCCTACGCCGAGCGGCTGATCACCTTCGCTAAGCGCGGTGACCTGCACGCGCGGCGCCAGGTGCTCACCGTCGTGACCGACAAGTCCGTCGTGCACACGCTGTTCGCCGACATCGGGCCAAGCTTCGCCGGGCGTGACGGCGGCTACACCAGGATCACCAAGGTCGGGCCGCGCAAGGGCGACAACGCCGCGCTTGCCGTGATCGAGCTGATCCGCGAGGAGCCGGACGCCAGGCCGAGACGGCGGCGGGCCCGGCGGGCGCCGGCCGCGGGACGGCCCGCCCGCGGGCAGGCCGCGCCGGCCGCTGCCGCCGCGGAGGACACGGCCCCGGCGGCGGAAGAGCCGGCTGAGGCTGCCGTCGAGGCCACGGCGGCGGACACCGCAGCGAAGGAGGCCGCGCCGGAGGAGGCCGCTGCCGCGGACGAGTCAGGCGACGCAGCCGCGGAGGACGAAGCCGGGCAGACCGCTGCCGAGACGGACGACGAGGCCGGCGACGAGCAGGCGGCCGACGAGTAGCGAGGTAGCCATGGACGAGCCCGGTCAGCAGGAGCTGGCCGGGCTCGTCCGGCTCCGGCTCGATCTAGGCTATGACGGCTCCGCCTTCCACGGCTGGGCCAGGCAGCCTGGCCTGCGCAGCGTCCAGGAAACGGTGGAGAGCGCGCTGAGCGTCGCGCTGAGCCTGCCGGTGTCGCCCGCCCTGACTGTCGCGGGCCGCACCGACGCGGGCGTTCACGCGCGCGGGCAGGTGGCGCACGTGGACATTCCCGTCGACGCCTGGGCGCAGGCCGCCGGCTCGGCTGCCCGCAGGCTTGCCCGGCTGCTGCCCGAGGACGTGCTGGTCCGGTCCATCGCGCCCGCCCCGGTCGGATTCGACGCCCGGTTCGCCGCGCTCTGGCGCCGCTACTCCTACCGCGTGTGCGATGACCCGACGCTGGCTGACCCGCTGCGCCGCCACGACACCCTGCGCTACCGCCGCCCGCTCAACCTGAGCCTGATGAACGAGGCCGCACGCGCTTGCCTTGGCGAGCATGACTTCGCGGCGTTCTGCCGCCGCCGCGACGGCGCCACCACGATCCGCGAGCTCCTTCGGCTCGACTGGGTGCGGGCAGCGCCTGGAGTGGCGGTCGCGACGGTCACCGCGGACGCCTTCTGCCACAACATGGTCAGGGCCCTGGTCGGCGCCCTGCTCTCGGTGGGCGATGGCAGCAGGCCCGCCTCCTGGCTGGCTGAGGTGCTGGCCGCCAGGCGACGGGATCCGGCCGTGCGGGTCGCCCCGGCGCACCCGCTGTGCCTGGAAGAGGTGGGCTACCCGGACCCGCCGGGCCTCGCCGCCCGCGCCGCGCTCACTCGCCGCACCAGGGAACTTCACGATCAGGACGAAACGGGTGCGCTACCGGACGCGGCCGACCGCCGGCCGGCAGCTGCACGGCCTCACTAAACCCCGCGACTGGCGGGTCATCCCCCAGGCGGCGCCGGCGACGGGTTCCCGTCGATCATCCGGTTGGTCAGGCTGACATTGGCGGTGTTCTGGAGCATCTCCATCATGAACTGCGCGAGACCGGACCGCTGCACGGCAGAGGGCCTGCCCAGGCTCGTCAGCTCGGCCCACATGAGGATCAGATAGTGCCCCTTGGCCGTGGCTTCCTCGATGCCGGTGCCCTGCCCGAGCTTGCTAGTCGGCTTCGAGTGACCGGGTAGCTGGACGATGAAGTTCCCTGCCCCCGCCGCGCGAACGGCCTTGGACGCGTCCTGCGCTGTCTGCAGGTTGAGCACGCCTATCGTGCCCATCATGCCGTCCTGGGCGGACAGGTAGGTCGCCCTGGCGACCTGGGTGCAGCTGGAGGCGCTGACCGCGGCCTGCACGTTGGCGCCGTCCACCGCGTCGATGCAGTCCGCGCTCAGGCGGCTGTTGGTCAGCACGAAGGAAATGCCGTCGGCCGAGAAGCTCGCCGGGTAGAGCTGCGCCAGCGTCAGCGGCACCGGATCGTCGTGGCGGGATGCGATGTGGCCATAGGGGCCCAGGGAGGCGCTCGGAGACGGCGCTGCCGACGCGCTGGCCCTGGGCGCAGTCGCGGCGACCAGGCTCTGGTGCCGGGAGGCCAACCTGGCGCCCAGGTAGACGGCAGCCACCGCCACGATCACGATGACGACGGCGGCGGCGACGGCCAGCTTGACGCTAGCCGGGTGCCTGCGCCCGGCCGCCGCGCGCTGACCGGAACGCCCCCGTCCCAGCCTGGCCGCCTCTGGTCGTCCTGCGGTGCCGGTGCTGGCAGCGCCCTGGTCGGCCATGCCCCGGCCCCGGCGCGCGGCCAGGTCAGGCACGCGCGGGTCATCGTCGGCGAAGCCGGCGGGTCCCGGCGACCCATGGGCCGGCCTGGCGGCCCTGCCAGCCGCCCTGGACCCGGCGGCATGAGACCCGCTGGTTCGCCCTCCGCCAGCTACCTCACGGCGGCCAAGGTCGGTGCCCGTCCCTGAATCACCGCGGGTTGCCAGGTCCGCGCGGGCCTGCGGGCCCGGTGGTGCAGCAACAGCGCCGGCCGGCCCGGCGCTCCCGGAGATGCCCCCTGGACGGCTGTAAGGCCCTGAATCCCGGGTCAGGCCGTCAGTGGCAGGGCCAGTGCTTGCCGCGCGCTGTGCGGCAGCCTGCGGGCTCCATGGCGCGAGCCGCCGGCTTCCTGCGCCCGGCCCATCGGGCGCTGGCGATGCACCGGTGTCAGTCCCGGCCGGCTCCGGCAGCGCCGGGCGGGTCCAGGTACCCGTGGCGCGGCCCTCGCTGATGGCCTGCCAGGTCTGGGTCGAGGTGACATCGGCCGCTGGGTCGCTGACGGCAAGCCTGGAGTAACCAGGCTCGCTGTCGGCCTCGGTCTCGCGGCCGTAATAACCGGACCCTGTGTCCGCCAGGCTCGACTGCCAGCCTCTGGTGCTGTGATCTGGCGGCGTGGCGGCTCCGTGCTTGCCCCGGCCAGAGGCGCGGTTCCAGGCGGCGAACTGGCCAGGCGGGTACGTCGGCGGCGGCTGCCCAGGCAGCGGCGGGTAGCCGCGGACCGGTCCCTTTCCCGCCGGACCACCAGCAGCGGACCCGTACCACCGACCCGGTCCGGACCCAGGCTGGCTGGCGGTGTGCCCTCCGGAACCAGGCTGCCTGCGGACGTCATAGCCGGGCACGAAGACCGACGAAGCCTCGTCGTCCTGGCCGGCAGCGCCGGTGCCGGGCTGCTGGCTGCGCCGCCGCCGTCCAGGCTGCTGGGTCGCATCGTCGGGCGGGTAGCGCATTCCGCGAGCGTATCGCCCAGCCGACGCGAGTCAGGCGGTGTCTTGCAGATCCAGGGGCGTGCTGGCGTGCCCTGCCGCGGCCGCCGTGCCGCCGATGATCTGCGAGACACCGCCTGGATGACGCCCAGCAGCCGGGCCGTTAGGGCTCGCTTTGACCGGTCCAGGCAGTGCCCGGTATCCTGGTCGGTGCGTCCATGCGTACTGGCATGCCCGCGTGCCCGCCAGGGCACGATAGGCGCGGCCGGTACATGCGGATCTCCCGCGCTCCGGGTAAAGCTGGCACCTGCACGTGCCGGACATCCGCTGGCGCGGGCAAGGTAACAGGTCTCACACGCGAAGGCTTATGACTGTGCGCACATTCAGCCCGAAGGCTGCTGACATCCAGCGCCAATGGCATGTCATTGACGCATCCGACGTCGTCCTGGGCCGGCTGGCCAGCCAGACGGCCACGCTGCTGCGTGGCAAGCACAAGCCGATCTTCGCGCCGCACATCGACACCGGTGACTTCGTGATCATCGTGAACGCCGCCAAGGTGGCGCTCAGCGGCAACAAGCTGCGTGACAAGATGGCCTACCGGCACTCGGGCTACCCGGGCGGACTGCGCGCGATGTCGTACGCCGAGCTGATGGCCCGCAGCCCCGAGCGCGCGGTCGAGAAGGCAGTGAAGGGCATGCTGCCGAAGAACGCGCTCGGACGGCAGATGCTGCGCAAGCTGAAGGTATACGCGGGCCCTGAGCACCCGCACAAGGCGCAGCAGCCCGTGCCGTTCGAGATCACCCAGGTCGAGCAGGCCGGCGCCAGCAAGTAGCGCCGCGCCCGAAGTCAGAGCCAAGCCAGGACAGAACCAAGCGGGAAGCACGAGGAACACAACGTGGCTGAGTCCACTGAGACGCTGGATGCCGGAGCGGTAGACGACATCGACACCGCCGAAGAGCACGTGTCGGAGTACACAACCCAGACCAGCGACGCCCAGCAGAAGCCGGCCGCGCGCAAGCCGGTGGTGACCGGCAAGGCCATCAGCACCGGCCGCCGCAAGGAGGCCATCGCCAGGGTCAGGATCCAGCCTGGCACGGGGCAGTGGAAGATCAACGACCGCTCTCTCGACAATTACTTTCCCAACAAGGTGCACCAGCAGCTGGTGAATGAGCCGTTCGTCACGCTCGGTGCCGAGGAGCAGTTCGACGTCATCGCCAGGATCGTCGGCGGCGGCGTCAGCGGGCAGGCCGGCGCGCTGCGACTCGGTATCGCCAGAGCGCTGACGCTGGTGGACGCCGATAGCCGCCCTGCACTGAAGCGAGCCGGTTTCCTCACCAGAGATGCCAGGGTCATCGAGCGCAAGAAGGCAGGCCTGAAGAAGGCCCGCAAGGCTCCGCAGTACTCCAAGCGCTAGCTCGCGACGGCACTGCGGCACCGAGGATCTCGGGGCGATGGGCCAGCTTTTCGGCACGGATGGCGTCAGGGGCATTGCCGGCCAGGACCTGACCGCCAGCCTCGCGATGGGACTTGCCGCGGCCGCGGCAAGCGTGCTCGCCGGCAGCGGCGAGTTCGCCGAGGCGCGCGAAGCGCACCGGCGCCCAGTCGCTGTGGTCGGCCGGGATCCCCGGGCCTCTGGCGAGTTCCTTGAGTCCGCTGTCGTCGCCGGGCTCGCCGCCAGCGGCGTCGACACGATCAGGCTCGGGGTCATCCCGACGCCGGGCGTCGCCTACCTCACCGCAGCGCTTCACGCGGACCTCGGCGTGGTGCTGTCGGCCAGCCACAATCCGGCGCCCGACAACGGCATCAAGTTCTTCGCGCGCGGTGGCCTGAAGCTGCCTGACCGGGTCGAGGACGCCATCGAGGCGCAGCTGGCGCAGGCGCACTTCCCGGCCGGGGACCGCGGGCATGGCGCGGCGGAGTACCCGCAGTTCCAGGGCCCCGCAGGAGTGCCGGAGGCAGGCTTCGGCCGGGTGCGCGACGCGCATGACCACGGCGAGCGCTACCTGGATCATCTGCTGTCAACCATCTCCGGACCGCGGCGGCCACTTACCGGACTGCGGGTGGTCGTGGACTGCGCTCACGGCGCGGCCTCGCAGTACGCTCCCCGCCTGCTCAGCCAGGCCGGGGCCGAGGTGATAGCCCTGGGCACCGCGCCCGACGGCCTGAACATCAACGAGGGGTGCGGATCCACCAGCCTGGGCACGCTATCCGCCGCGGTGGTCGAGCACGGCGCGGATGCGGGCATCGCGCACGACGGGGACGCCGACCGCTGCCTCGCCGTCGATGCGGCCGGGCAGGTCATCGACGGCGATCAGATCCTCGCAGTGCTGGCCCTGGCCATGAAGAAGGCCGGCCGGCTGGCCGGGGACACCGTCGTGGCCACCGTGATGTCGAACCTCGGCTTCCGCCATGCCATGAGCACGGCCGGGATCGACGTGATCGAGACTCCGGTGGGCGACCGGTACCTGATCGCGGCCATGCTCGACGGCAAGTTCGCGCTCGGCGGGGAGCAGTCAGGGCACATCATCATGCTCGACCACGCCACTACCGGCGATGGCATGCTCACCGCGCTCCAGCTGCTGGCCGAGGCGGCGCGGCAGGAAAAGCCGCTGGCCGACCTGGTCAGCGTGATGACCAGATACCCGCAGGTGCTGATCAGCGTGCCCGGCGTGAACAAGGCCAAGGTGGCCGCCTCGCCGCGGCTCGCTGATGCGGTCGCGACGGCCGAGGCCGAGCTAGGCGACGCCGGCCGGGTCCTGGTCCGGCCCAGCGGCACCGAGCCGGCAGTGCGGGTCATGGTGGAGGCGGCCGACGCCGCGCAGGCCGAGCGGCTCGCTGCTGAACTGGCCGACACTATCTCCGCCGTCGGCCACTGAAACCCCCGCGTTCCCGGTAAATCGCTCGCGGCGGGCCACAAGCTCACCCGGCGCTGTAGCGCTTGCCGGCATTCTGGGTGGGCTCACCGGGGTCCTGACCCCGGTGAGCCCACCCAGACTTCCACGGCCACTTTCGGTTCGCGCACTGTGGGACGTTTTGTCCGTGCTGTGCCTTCGCCATCGGGTCGTTTGACGGCTGCTGGGAACTGTGCGCTGCGGTCGGCGGGCCGCGGCGCGCGCGGGCGGGCCCGGCGTGGCAGGCTGAGCGCATGATCGTGGGCATCGGCGTGGACGTGGCCGACATCTCCAGACTTGAGCGGGCGCTGGCCAGGACGCCGTCACTAGTCACGCGTCTGTTCGCCGAAAGCGAACGTGCAGGGTCATCAGCGCGTTCGCTGGCCGGGTGCTTCGCCGCCAAGGAGGCGGTCGCGAAGGCGCTGGGAGCCCCGTCAGGGCTGCGCTGGGCAGATGCGGTGCTCGGCCACGAGGTCAGCGGCAGGCCCGTCCTGGAGGTGCAGGGGACCGTGGCGGCCGCGGCGGCGGCGCTCGGCGTGCAGGGCTGGCACGTGTCGATCAGCCACGACGGGGGACTATGCGTAGCCATGGTGGTGGCGGAGCGATGAGAGCGGCACACACGGTTCCAGCCGTACGGGCAGCCGAGCAAGCCCTGATGGCGACCGTGCCGGACGGAGCCCTGATGCAGCGTGCCGCCGCCGGGCTCGCGGCGGCCTGTGCGAGCCTGCTCAGCCAGGTCTACGGCGCGCGCGTCGTGGTGCTCGCGGGCAGCGGGGACAACGGCGGGGATGCCCTCTACGCCGGCGCCCGACTAGCCGGCCGCGGCGCCGCGGTGACCGCGATCGCCGCCGGATCGAAACTGCATGAAGCGGCCGCGCGAGAACTCGTTGCCCGCGGCGGCCGGATCACGGCGGCCGTGGCCGATGACGTTCAGGGGCCAGCCGCCAGCCAGCCAGCCGGCGGCGAGCCAGCCAGCGCTGTAGCCATCGACCCGGCCGCAGCGGAC
>DASPWG010000206.1:0-12387 GCA_035621915.1 Streptosporangiaceae bacterium | reverse complement strand
TCCCTGACCCCCTGCGCCTCGTTGACCTCGATGCTCGCCACCGTCAGGCCGAATGCCGACTCGTAGAACGCGATCTTGGCGTCCAGGTCGCGGCAGGCGATACCCACGTGATCGATTCGGGTCAGCACGGCTTCCACCCTTCTAGGCGCTGGATTCTGCACCGGTATCGTTTCAGGTATGCGTGATGTAGTAATCGTGGGCGGGGCTCGGACGCCAGTCGGCCGCCTGCTTGGCTCGCTCAGCGGCTTCAGCGGCGCCCAGCTCGGCGGCATTGCAATCAAGGCCGCCCTGGAGCGGGCCGGCGTGCCCGCCGACCGCGTTGACTACGTCATCATGGGCCAGGTGCTGCAGGCAGGCGCCGGCCAGATCCCGGCGCGGCAGGCCGCGGTCGCTGCGGGCATCCCGATGACGGTCCCCGCGCTGTCCATTAACAAGGTGTGCCTGTCCGGCCTTGATGCCATCGCGCTTGCCGCCCAGCTGATCAGGGCCGGCGAGTTCGATGTCGTCGTCGCGGGCGGGATGGAGTCGATGTCGCAGGCGCCGCATCTGCTGCCCGCCTCGCGGACCGGCATCAAGTACGGCGACGCGGCGCTGGTCGACTCGATGGCACACGACGGGCTGACAGATGCTTTCGACCAGGTGTCGATGGGGGAGTCGACCGAGCGCTACAACACGCGCCTGGGCATCACGCGGCAGGAGCAGGACGAGTTCTCCGCCCGGTCGCACCAGCTTGCGGCGGCTGCCACCAAGGACGGTTTGCTCGCGCCGGAGATCGTGCCCGTCGTGATCCCGCAGCGGCGCGGCGAGCCGCTGGTCGTGAGCACCGACGAGGGGATCAGGGCCGACACGACGGCAGAGTCGCTGGCAGCGCTGCGGCCCGCCTTCGCCGCGGACGGCACCATCACGGCCGGTTCGGCGTCGCAGATCAGCGACGGCGCCTGCGCCGTCGTCGTGATGTCTGCTGAGGCCGCCGCCGCGGCCGGCGCAACAGTGCTGGCTGAAGTGGGCGCGCACGGCGTCGTGGCCGGCCCGGACAACTCACTGCACTCCCAGCCTTCGCGCGCGATCCAGCGCGCACTGGACAAGGCCGGTCTCAGCGTGGGCGACCTTGACTTGGTGGAGATCAACGAGGCGTTCGCCGCCGTGGCCATTCAGTCCGTCAGGGAGCTGCAGATTGACCAGGACAAGGTCAACGTCAACGGCGGCGCCATCGCGATCGGGCACCCGATCGGCGCTTCCGGTGCCAGGATCGCGCTGCACCTGATCTACGAGCTTGGCCGCCGCGGCGGCGGACTTGGCGCTGCCGCACTGTGCGGCGGCGGCGGTCAGGGCGATGCGCTGCTGCTGCGGGTGCCCGCCAGCGATGCCAGCTGAGGCCGGCATCCCGGCCAGTGGGCCAGCTAAGGCCGGCACGGTGCACTCGCGCCGTGCCCCCGCAGATCCTGAGGCGCTCATCACCGCGGCCAGGGCCGGGGACCCGAGGGCGCTCGGACGGCTGGTCTCCCTGGTGGAGAACGCGGCACCCGAACTGCGCCGGGTGATGAAGGTCATCGCCCCGATGGCCGGCCACGCCAGGGTTATCGGGCTGACCGGATCGCCGGGCGTCGGCAAGTCCACGGTGACCACGGCGCTGGTACGCAGGTTCCGCGACGCCGGGATGCGCGTCGGGGTGCTCGCAGTGGATCCCTCCTCGCCGTTCACCGGCGGCGCGCTGCTCGGCGACCGGGTGCGGATGCAGGATCACGCCACCGACGATCAGGTGTTCATCCGGTCCATGGCCAGCCGCGGGCACCTGGGCGGCCTGGCCGGAGCAACGCCGCAGGCGCTGCGGATCCTGGACGCCGCCGGCTTCGACGTCATCCTGATCGAGACCGTCGGGGTCGGCCAGGCGGAGGTCGAGATTGCCACCCTGGCTGACTGCTCGCTGGTCGTCCTGGCGCCTGGCCTTGGCGACTCGATCCAGGCAGCGAAGGCAGGGATCCTGGAGATCGCCGACATCTTCGTGGTGAACAAGAGCGACCGGCCGGGCGCGCAGGAGGTCGTCAGGGACCTGCGCAACATGCTGGCCATGGCCAGCTACGGCCAGGGTCAGTGGAAGCCGCCGATCGTGACCACGACGGCATCCACTGGCGACGGCATCCCCGAGCTCGTAGACAAGATCGACGCGCAGGGCGCCTGGCTGGACTCCTCCGGCGGGCGGGAGAGCCGGCGCCGCAACCGCGCGCGCGAGGAGATCTCCACCGTCGCCATGGCCGAACTGCGGCAGCGGATGGGCGGAATGCCGGGCGAGTCACGGCTTGACGAGCTGGCCGCCAGGGTCTGCACGGGTGACCTCGATCCGTACGCGGCCGCCGACGAGCTGATCTCCGGCTAGCGCGGCACGCGCCCCGTCCGGCGCGCTGTCGCTGCCTGATCCGGCGCCGGCTCGTGCTGGCCGTCGCCGGAAGGCTGCTCGCCGGCGGCCCGCGCCGCCGTGTCGTCCGCACCCGCCGCTGCCGTGGCCGGGTCGCTCAGCGCCGTGGCGGGGTGCGCATCAGGCTGCGCCGATGCGGCCCCGGCGCGCTCCACAGCCGCGTCCATGATGGAGTCCTCGCGCAGCCGCTCGTCGTAGGCGCGCTTGCCGCCGCGGATTCCGAACAGCCGCTTGGTGATGGCCAGGTAGAGCACCAGCGCGAGGTTGACCGCGAGCAGCACCAGTGCCGTCACGGTCACCTTGCGGGTGAGGTCGTAGATCTCCAGCGGCAACCCGAGCGACGTGGCGATCATCGCGAAGTACTCGCCCCAGCGCCTGGCCAGCCACAGTCCGGCGGCCTCGACCAGCTCGATCCCGGCATACACCGCGGTGCCGACGGCCAGCAGCGTCAGCGTATCCCGGTCCAGGAACAGGGCATGCTCGACCACCCCGACGAGCCTGGAGTGCTCGATGTTGTAGCCAAGCTGGGCGAACAGGTCGCGCACGGCCGGCAGGTCGCGGTTGAAGGCTCGATCGATCGAGCTCTGCGAGCTGCGGAAGCGCCAGAGCGCGACGCTGACGACGCCGAAGATCAGCGCGCGCAGGAAGCGCTCGACCGCGAAGACCTTCAGGATCAGGTGGCTACGGATCTGGCGGCCGCGCGGGACGACCGGAGCCTGCGCCGCGGGGCCGTGCAGGTCCGGCGGGCCCGGCACGAACGCGC
Organism: Streptosporangiaceae bacterium; assembly: GCA_035621915.1. Lineage (GTDB taxonomy): Bacteria > Actinomycetota > Actinomycetes > Streptosporangiales > Streptosporangiaceae > JAJYUU01. Next base: position 9,211 of record DASPWG010000206.1, on the reverse strand, counting down.
CGCACCGCAGGCACTGCCAGACATCCTCGCCCGCAGCATGGCCGCTGAGCCCGGCCCGGAGCTCTGGCTCGTCGGGCGCGTATGTCACGTGACCCTGGCGACTGCAGGCCAGCGTGCTCCAGTCCACGCTCGCAGCTTATGCGTCAGCCGCTTACCAGCACTCCGTCGGCCAGCATCATGATGTCATCGCAGACCAGCTCAAGTGCGCTCATATCCGTCCCGGTCAGTAGTACTCCCGCGTCCCTGCACAGTTCGCAGACGGCATCGGCTAAAGAGGCGGCCTCGCGCGCCGCGAGCCCGTCGAGCAGCCCGTCCAGGAGCAGCAGCTCCGGCTGGCAGACGGCCGCTGCCGCGAGCCTGGATCGCCTGGCAACAAAGGCGGGCGCCAGCCGGACTGGCACCTCCGCCCACGGGCTCAGCGAGAGCCGGTCCAGGATGGCAGCGGCGAGGACCTGCCGGTCGCCGCCCGGCTGCGCGCCCCTGGCGGCGTGCTCGACCAGCCCGCGCACCCGGATTCCCGGCAGCTGCCTGGCGTTGCGGCGGGCCACGCCCACCCGGCCGCGGACCGCTGCCCGCCCGCGCACCGTGGCCATGTCCTGCCCGAGCACGCGCAGCTCGCCGTAAGCGGGCCGGGCAGCGCCGGCCAGGACGTCGACGAGCGCGGAGGCCTGCCGCGAGTCGGCGGCCAGGATGCCGAGCGCGGACTTCCCCGGCATCGGCGGGCCGACCCGGAAGCTGGCGGCGCGCACGGCCCAGTGCCTGCCGCGGCGCACGCCGATCCCGGCAGCGAGCACGGGATCTGCGGCCAGGAGTGCTTGGGCCGACCGCACGGATTCCCCCGGATTTCCTCATCAGACGTTCCCCAGCAGGCAATGTAACTATCTGTAATTGCCCATGTCCACGTACGCGCCGGCTGACCCGATTCGCATTCACGCCGGGTGACCTGATGAAGGGTGAGGCGAGGCCGCCCTGGGAGGACCGCGATAGCTTGTCGTTGTGTCCAAACGGCTGGAATTGCCCTTCGACCCGATCGCCCGGGCAGCAGACACCTGGGAGCGCAGGTTCGGCGACTCCAAGGCCATGGCCGCTGTTACCACGATCATGCGCGTGCAGCAGATCCTGCTCGCCGAGCTGGATGCGCTGCTGCGGCCGCACGGGCTGACGTTCGCCAGGTACGAGGCGCTGGTGCTGCTCAGCTTCAGCCGGGACGGGGCGCTGCCCATGAGCCTCATCGGCCAGCGGCTCATGGTGCACCCGACGAGCGTGACCAACATCATCGGCCGGCTGGAGCGGCAGAAGCTGGTCATCCGGATGCCGAACCCGCGTGACGGCCGCGGGACGCTGGCCGAGATCACGCCGGCCGGCCGGGAGCTGATGCACCGCGCGACCAGTGACCTGATGGGCGCGGAGTTCGGCATGGCAGGCTACGACGCCATGCAGCTAGGGGAGATCTTCGGCATGCTGCGCGGCATCCGTGTCGGTGCGGGCGACTTCCTGGAGGCGTGAGCCCGTTTCGCTATCCGGTGATGGCCGCGGCAGTCCAGGCCAGCCCGCCGTCGCGGGTCACGAATATCTCCCCGAGCGCGGCGTCGGCAGGAATCGCGACGCCCTGCGTGGTGTTCGTCAGGCCCACATAGCTGAACCCGCCCGGCGGAGACGAGGTGATCCTCGACGCCTGCCAGGTGCTGCCGCTGTCCTGCGAGTAGTAGATGCCGGCCGTCGTCGCCAGCGCGAACTGCCCGGTGCTCGTGCCAGCCAGCGACGTCGCCGCGCCTGCGGTCGGGACGACTGCGACCTGCTTCCACGATGCCCCGTTAACGGAGCTGTAGATCGTCGACTGGTAGCTCGTGCCCGAGGCTGTATCGCAGGCCAGCAGGAGTGAGGATCCAGCGGCGAGCTGAGCGTCGGCCGGCTGCCCGCTGGCCTGTGCCTGGCCGGGCAGGCACGGAGCCTTGCCGACGGCTGTCCAGGCCCCGCCAGCGACCGGCCCGCTGAGCACCTCGCCGGACGGGGTCAGCAGGTAGCCGGTGGTCCCGCCGGAGATGACCAGGGTGGCCGCCGACGGCGTGCCGCTTGTCATGTGCGCGAACGCGGCCGGCACGGCGACCGGGGTCCAGGTCGTGCTGCCCGCCGCGGAGGTGTACAGGGAGAACGACGTGCAGCCGCTCGCGTACTGCGCCCCGGTGCCCGAGCAGCTTGCGAACACAGCGAACGCGCGCTGGCCGGCGGCCTCCAGGTCGGTCACGCGCAGGCCGTAGGTGTCTTCCCGCTGCCAGGGCCAGCCGCCGTCGCTGGTCTCCCACAGCGCCGGCCCGAATGCCCAGCCGTCGGTCAGGCTGACAAACCGCAGCTGGCTTACCCCGGTGCTGGCGTCGGGCGCCGGCGCGACGGGCGCGCTGACGCCATACCAGCTGGACCCGTAGTTTGATGTCCCGGCAAGGGAGGTGCAGTCGCTGGTGGCGCAGGGCGGCCCGGCCTGGCCGATGACGGCGCCCACGACGCTGTTGCTGCCGGTGCCGACGAACGTCACCGAGGTCGGCCTGAAGTGCGGCGGCGGGACGGTGCCTGAGGTGGTAGTCGACAGCCGGGTGCGCTGCACGGTCTGCAGTGGCCTGGCGCCGGCGCTCTGGCCGGATGCTCCGCCGCTGGGCGTGGCTCGTGCCGACGGCGGCGCGCTGCCGCCGGCGACCGGCCGCGGCCCGGACGGCTGAGCGCGCAGGGCCGAGGCAAGCTGGGGCGCGCTCACGGCGGCGGCAACGACGACGGCGCAGCCTGCCACGGTCACCATGGCCCGGTTGCGCTTGCGCCGCCTGGCAGTTCGCCGGATCCGGTCCAGGGATCCCGGCGGCGGCAGCAGCGGAGCCACCTCGCGCTCCAGCCAGGCATCGACCGGATCGTGCTGGTTGGTCACGGACCTACTCCCAACGCCGTCTTCAGGCGTGCCCTGGCGTGAAACAGGTCAGCCTTGATGGTGCCCTCCGGGCGGCCGAGCATGACCGCCACCTCCTTGACCCCGAAGCCGGCGTAGTAGTGCAGCAGGAAAGCGCTGCGCAGCCGCTCAGGAAGGGCCTCGATCAGCGCCCGGACGTCGACGTCCTGCGCGGGCTGGTAGGTCAGCTCGCTCGGACCTGCCGCGGTCATGACCCGGTACGCCGTGCGCTCCCGGCCGGTCTTCCGCCAGTGGTCGCGGACCAGGTTGGTCGCGATCATGTAGAGATAGCTGTGCGGGTTGTCCAGCCCCGACCACCGGGACAGCAGCCTGGTGAACGCCTCTGAGGCGATCTCGTGCGCCGTGTCATCGTCGTCCACGAGCCTGCGGACCCAGCCCGCCAGCCGCGGGTAGCACGCGTGGAAGAACTCCTCGACCGCCTCATGGTCGGAGGTGCGGAGCCTGGCCACTGACTTCCCCTGCTTGGCTGACGGCGAACGCCGCCCAGGCCAGGTTAGCTGTGACGGAATCAGCGGGACAGGCCCCGTGTCGCGAAGAACCAGTGTGCAGCTACCGCCGCTGACGCCATGTTGCATCTTTTGTACCACTTCTCCGCCGGTGCTGGGGATCGGCCGGGCGCTGGCCGCAGGCACCCACTAAGACGGCGAAGGGACCAGCCTGGTTGGGGCGAATTTCGTGGCTGCCGCTGGCTGCGGCCCTCTTTTGCTTCGCCGCAGCGCGGGTAGACTAGAGCTGGATAGTAGGACGTCCAACTAATTTGGCCGGATCGCGGCTCCCGGAGGCATCACATGGACGCTCACGACGCTGTTGACGAGCGGCCCGATGACCACGGCCGGGAGCGGTGGCAGCGCCGGTACGACAGGTCTATGCGGCGGGACGCGGACTTCACCACGTTGTCCGGGCTCGAGGTCGACCCGGTGTACGGCCCGCCGGCCGGCGCCGTGGTGCCGGGCTTCGAGCGGATCGGCTGGCCAGGGGAGTTCCCCTTCACCCGCGGCCTGTATCCCTCCGGATACCGCGGCCGGGCCTGGACCATCAGGCAGTTCTCCGGTTTCGGCAACGCGGCGGCGACCAACCAGCGGTACAAGATGCTGCTGCAGGCGGGCGGGGGCGGCCTGTCGGTGGCGTTCGACATGCCCACGCTGATGGGCCGCGACTCCGACGACCCGCGGTCGGCGGGGGAAGTCGGCCACTGCGGGGTTGCCATCGATTCCACTGCCGACATGGACGTCCTGTTCCGCGGCATCCCGCTGGCCGACGTCACGACCTCGATGACGATCAGCGGTCCCGCGGTGCCGGTCTTCTGCATGTACCTGGCCGCCGCGCAGCGCCAGGGCGCCGATATCGGGAAGCTGAACGGCACGCTGCAGACCGACATCTTCAAGGAGTACATCGCGCAGAAAGAGTGGCTGTTCCCGCCCCAGCCGCACCTGCGCCTCATCGGCGACCTGATGGAGTACTGCACGCAGCACATCCCTGACTACAAGCCGCTGTCGGTGTCCGGGTACCACATCAGGGAGGCGGGCTCGACGGCCGCGCAGGAGCTGGCGTTCACGCTGGCGGACGGGTTCGGCTACGTCGAGCTCGGGCTGTCGCGCGGGCTGGACGTCGAGGTGTTCGCCCCCGGCCTGTCGTTCTTCTTCGACGCGCATGTCGACTTCTTCGAGGAGATTGCCAAGTTCCGCGCGGCAAGGAGAATCTGGGCGCGGTGGCTGCGTGATGTCTACGGCGCCAGGACTGAGCGGGCGCAGTGGCTGCGCTTCCACACCCAGACCGCAGGCGTATCGCTGACTGCCCAGCAGCCGGACAACAACGTGGTCAGGACCGCCATCGAGGCGCTGGCCGCGGTACTCGGCGGCACCAACTCGCTGCACACGAACGCGCTCGATGAGGTCCTCGCGCTGCCGAGCGAGAAGGCCGCCGAGATCGCGCTGCGCACCCAGCAGGTGATCATGGAGGAGACTGGCGTCGTCAACGTCGCCGACCCGCTCGGCGGCTCCTGGTATGTGGAGGCGCTGACCGACCGGCTTGAGGCCGAGGCGGAGGAGATCTTCAGCCGGATCCGGGAGATGAGCGCCGACGGTTCGATGACCAGCGGGATCCTGCGCGGCATCGAGGACGGCTGGTTCTCCTCCGAGATCGCCGAGGCCTCGTTCGCCTATCAGCGGAAGCTGGAAAAGGGCGACAAGCGGGTCGTGGGGGTGAACTGCTACACCGAGACAGTCGAGAAGCCGATCGAGATCCTCCGGGTCAGCCACGAGGTCGAGGTCGAGCAGTCCCGCGAACTGCGTGCCCGCAAGGCGGCCAGGGACCAGGCAGTCGTGGACGCGGCGCTGGCGCAGATGGTCGCCGCTGCGAGGTCCGGCGAGAACATGATCCCGCCAATGATCGCCGCCGCCGCGGCGGAGGCCACGCTCGGCGAGATCTGCGACGCGCTGCGCGCCGAATGGGGCAGCTACTCAGAAGCCCCGGCGTTCTGAGTAGCTGCCAGCGGAGCCCGTGGAGTGCGGGTTTCCCTGGCCGCGCGGGGGTCCAGGGGGTGCACGGGGGGCGCAGCCCCCCGTGGGTACGGCAGGATGGAGACATGAACCAGCCGCGGGACTTCTCCCTTCATGGCGCCATAGACCTCGGGGCACGGCAGGCCGCTGCCCAGCGGAGGCAGCGGGCGGCTGAGCAGGGCTCGGCCGCAGACGCTCAGGCGGGCACCGTCATCGACGTCTCTGAGGAGACCTTCAACACCGACGTAGTGGCCAGGTCCCAGCGCGTCCCGGTCATCCTCGACCTGTGGGCCGAGTGGTGCGGACCGTGCAAGCAGCTCAGCCCGGTCCTAGAGAAGCTGGCGGTCGAGGCTGACGGCGCCTGGGTGCTCGCCAAGGTGGACGTCGACGCCAACCCTCAGCTCAGTGCCGCCCTGCAGGTGCAGAGCATCCCGATGGTCGTCGCGGTCATCGCGGGCCAGATTGCGGACGGCTTCCTCGGCGCGATACCGGAGGCGCAGGTCCGGCAGTGGCTCGCGCAGGTCATGCAGGTGGCCGCCCAGCTAGGGCTGGCGCCGCAAGCCGACGGTGAGCAGGCAGGACAGGAGAGCGAGCCTGGTCAGCAGGGACCGGGCCAGCAGGGACCCGGCGGGCCCGGCGTGGCTGCCGGGCCGGGCGGGGTGCCGGGATACCCGCCAGGCCTCGATCCGGCCTCGCAGCGTGCATTCGAGGCCGCGCAGGCGGCGATGGAGCGTGGCGACATGAACGCGGCGGGCGCCGAGTTCGAGAAGGTACTGCAGGTGCACCCTGGCGATCCGGTTGCGACCATGGGGCTTCGGCAGGTGGACCTCATCCGCCGGGTCGAGTCCTACGACCAGGCCACCGCGCGCCGCGACGCCGACGACCGGCCCGACGACGCGCAGGCCCAGACCAGGGTCGCCGACATCGACCTGGCCATGGGCAAGATCGACGCCAGTTTCGACCGGCTCCTCGACACGATCAGGCGCACCTCTGGCGAGGAGCGCGACATCGCCCGCAAGCACCTGATCGGGCTGTTCGAGATCTTCCCGCCCAGGGACCCGCGGGTCGCCAGGGCCAGGGCCACCTTGTCCAGCGTGCTGTTCTGAGCGGCTAGCCCGAGCCGGCCAGCTGCTCCAGCGCCGGAAGCGCGGCCGCAAGCGCGGCCTGGTCGTCCGGCGGCAGGGTCTTCAGGCTGTCGGTGAGCATGCTGGTCGCCTCCCGGCGGATCCGGTCGAGCACGTCATGTCCCGGGCCGGTCACGGTCACCAGGTACGCGCGCGCATCTCCGGGCGCGGCCTCGCGCTGCACGTAGCCGAGTCCCTCCAGCACGTTGATGAGCCGGGTAAGCGTCGACGGCGCGATCCGCTCCATCGCGGCCAGGTCGCCGAGCCTGATCGGCCCGAACTTGCCCGCGCTGGCCAGCGTGGATAGCTGGCTTGGCGTCAGGCCGGCCAGGTCGTGCTTGCGCAGCCGCCTGGACAGCCGCAGCACCGCCACCCGGAGCCTGGCCGCGTCGATGTCCGCGCCGGCCGCCCGGTCCGGCGCGGCACCGTCTTTCCCGGCAGCCGTGGCTGCCCTCATTCCGGCGGGCACTCTTGCAGGGTAGTGCTCGCCGGCCACTTATCGGCAGGTGCAGGCGGCCAAATCAGCCAGCGTGCGGATGCGAGGACAACTTGAAGCCGATTCTCAGCACGCCGCTGTACCGGAGGCAGGGCTGCTGGCGCATTATTGGCCTTATGGAGGATCAATCCCTCTGCGGACGGCTGCTCGCCGCCACGCCGCTGCTGGGCGACCCGAACTTCCGCCGCACCGTCGTTCTGATCGTGGAGGACGATCGGACCGAGGGAACCCTCGGGGTGGTCCTGAACCGGCCTACCGATGTGCAGCTGGACGAGGTGCTCGAGTCCTGGACAGCCCTGGTCTCCGGTCCGCCGGTGGTCTTCCGTGGCGGGCCGATCTCGCCGAACAGCGCCCTGGCGCTCGCCATAGCGCAGGGGACCGCGGAGCCCCTGGGCTGGCGATCGCTAGACGGGTCGCCGGTGATGTCGCGCCTGGGCCTGGTCGATCTCGGCGCGCCGCCAGAGTTGCTGGCCGAGGGCATTACCTCGATGCGGGTGTTCGCCGGGTACGCCGGGTGGGCGGCGGGGCAGTTGCGCGACGAGATCGAGGAGGGTGCCTGGTACGTGCTGGCCGGCGACCCTACCGACGCGTTCGCCACCGAGCCCGAGCGGCTGTGGCAGGAGGTGCTCAGGCGCCAGGGCGGCGAGCTAGCGCTGGTGGCGACATTTCCCGACAACCCGGTCTGGAACTGAGCCCATCGCTGGCCCGGTGACGGCGGGGCGGCCCTTGGCCGGCCGCGTAAGCTAGGCGCTTGTGAGCACAGAAGTCATTCCTGGCACGGAGATCCGCCAGGACACCGATACCCGGCCCGACCTGTCGTTCGGCGACGGCGACCATGAGCGGTTCTCGCACTATGTCGACAAGGAGAAGATCGTCGACAGCGCGGTCAACGGGACACCGGTCGTCGCGCTTTGCGGCAAGGTGTGGGTGCCCAGCCGGGACCCGAAGAAGTTCCCGGTCTGCCCGGACTGCCAGCGCATCTGGGAGTCGCTCCCGGAGGGCGGCGACTAGCCGTCCTGCGGTTTCGTGACGGGCCGCATGGTAAGCCGGCATCGGACTGGTCCCTGACGGGCAAGCGGAGTATGCCGGCTTGATGCAGTATCTGGCGCGCCGCGCTGGCTGCGAGGGTTGCCTTCCCGGTGCGACGCGTTTCGCTTATATCGGACCTATCTGGCGGGTCTGACCATCCTCAGCCGGTTCTGTGCCTTCTGAGGTCTGTTATGGCCGACCCCAGAAGGCACAGACTAAGTGCTGCGGCAGGTATGTCCGGTATCTGCGGTGAGAAATGGCCAGCTGGGCCAGGGCTGGACCGCAGGCCAGCGGCACTGTTGGCCGAATTGCGTTATCTGAGGCTTTAGTCGCTGGAGACCAGGGGCGTGCCGGTGGTGGTGACGCCGGCGGCGCGCATGGACTCGATCGCCTGGGCTGTGGTGGGCTGTGCGGCCCCGGCCGTCAGGCTGAGCAGCACCGTGGTGGCCAGGCCGGCCTTGGCGGCGTCAAGCGCCGTGGCCACGACGCAGTAGTCGGTGGCGATGCCGGCGACGTCCACGTCCGTCACGTCCCGCTGCCGCAGCCAGTCGAGCAGCGACTCGCCACTCTCGCTGGTGCCCTCGAACCCGCTGTAGGCGGCCGAGTACTGGCCCTTGCGGAACACTTCCTCGACCCGGCCGAGATCCAGGTCGGGGTGAAACTGCGCGCCGGTAGTCCCCGCGATGCAGTGCGGCGGCCAGCTTTCGACGTAGTCGGGAGTCTCGGCGAAGTGACCGTCCGGGTCGATGTGGAAGTCAAGCGACGCCACTACGTGGTCGTAGCTGGACCCGTCGGGATCCGCGAGGTAGGCGCTCAGCGCCCGGGCGACCGCGGTGCCGCCCGCGACGGCGAGCGAGCCGCCCTCGCAGAAGTCGTTCTGGACATCGACGATGATCAGTGCGCGCATGGGGCCAACGGTATCCTCCGGACGCAGAAGGCGGGCTGGCTCGGGTCGACAACTGGAACCATAACGTCCACCACCAGCCGATCATCCCGCACCCGCCCCAGCCCGTCCCAGGTGCACCCCGCTGTGCACCCCGCTGTGCACCCCGCGATGGCCCGTCCCCGGGTGCACCCGCCCTAGCCCGTCCCAGGTGTCCCGCCAGCCCCACGC
>DASPWG010000205.1:0-19518 GCA_035621915.1 Streptosporangiaceae bacterium | reverse complement strand
CGGAACTCCTGAGCGGTCGAGCAGGACGACGGGGGAACGCTTGCGAGCCTAACGGAGCCCTGGCAGGGCGGCGCAGCGGGCACGCCGGTAGCGCCCAGCCAGCGTCACCGGCCGCAGCCGGGGATCATGCGGACGCCCTGGCGCCGTCGAAGGCTGCGGCACGCCCAGCGATGAGCGGCAGGTCCAGGTAGGTCCTGATGCCCGGCTCGGCCCGGCACACATACGGAATAGCGTTGACGCAGTGATTGGCCGTGGCGACCACGCCGGGATTGCGAATCAGCCCGTCCGCGACCGAGCCTGGATGCAGTCCGGTGAACGTGACCAGCACGGGCGGATCGCCGACCACCTCCACCTCGAACCGGTGCCCGCCGGGACCGAAGGACCACGCCGGCTCCAGGTCCTGCTCGCCCATCAGCCAGTTGACCGCCGCGGTGACCACCGGGCGGTCACCGATCGTCGCTTCCCACCGGAAGCGGCGCGCCGCCACCTGGCCCGGCTCGATGACGCCGATCGGGGAGTCGATCGCCGCGGCCGCGACGGCAATCTCCTGGGTGGTGCGGATCGCGGTGCCGCTGCCGAAGCCCATGGCGGCGACAACCATGCGGACGGAGGCCTTGAAGCCGCTGCCGAGCAGCGCGGCCATCGGGCTGTCCAGCGCGTCCTGCGGGGACCCGCCGAACCCCATGACGTGCCGGATGACGTCCGGCGCGTTGTAGGTGCGGATGTCGGAGAACTCCTCGGCGCGGACGTAGGTCACCGCCGAGCTGAGCGCCGAGACCATCAGCGGGAACCGCTCGGTGATTCCGCCCGGATGGATCCCGGTGCCGTGCAGCGTGGCACCGCCCTCGAGGCACGCGGCCTGCATGTCAGCGGTCCTGGCCGGATCCGGGTAGATCCACCCGACCGGGGTCACCACGTTCTTGCCCGACCGCAGCAGTGCCGCGACGGTCGCGCGGTCGGGCACGAGTGGCGCGTAGACGACGCAGTCCGCGTCCAGTTTCAGCAGTGCCGCCGCGTCCGTCGACGCGGTCACGCCGACCGGCCCGATGCCGGCTATCTCGCCCGCATCCCGCCCGTCCTTGTCCGGGCTGTGCACCCAGCAGCCCGCCAGTTCCAGCTCGGGATGAGCCGCAATGGCCTCGATCGCGCTCCGGCCGACGCCGCCAGTTGCCCACTGAATGACCCTGAACGTCATCCGGCATGCCCCGCTTCCGCTAGTGGCCGGCTTCGAAGGCGCGGACCCGGTCGGCGTACGCGCGCGCCGCCTTGCGCAGCTCCAGCTCGGGGTCAAGCCCGGCTTCCTGCGCGCTGGCTACCAGGGTCAGCAACTGCCGCCCGAGGTCGCTCACCTCGCCGGCCCCGACGCCCTCGGCGAGCCGTGCCGGGACGCCCGCGCGCTTGGCCCGGCGCAGCACCTGGGCCGCCAGCGACAGCGCGGGCTGGGTCATCGGGATCCCGTCCAGCGCTGATACCGGCCCGCTGCCCTTCGCCGCCCGCTCGGCGGCCTTGATCGCGTCCCAGTTCTGCTTGACCTCGTCCGGGCCGGACACGCTGAGGTCACCGAACACGTGCGGGTGCCGCCTGATCAGCTTGGCGATGATCCCGTCGGCGACGTCGTCGATGGTGTAGCCGGTGCCGTCGGTCCGCTCCTGCGCGATCCGGGCGTGGAATACCACCTGCAGCAGCACGTCACCCAGCTCGTCGCGCAGCGCTGCCTGATCGCCGGCAGCCAGCGCGTCAAGCGCCTCGTAGGTCTCCTCGAGCAGGTGCGGCGCCAGGCTGGCATGCGTCTGCCTGGCGTCCCACGGGCAGCCGGTGCGCAGCGTATCCATCACCTGGACCAAGTCGACAAGCCGCGACCCCGGCACTGGTCGCTCGCCTGCATCCGGGTCGGTCATGTGCGTCCTTGCTCAGCAGGGCGGCGTCGTCACCACTCCGGACGCAGAGGGTGACGGTGACGGCTCGGCCGCGAGCGTGGACGGGGCCGGCACCACCGAGAAGTTGTCGTAGTTGTACTCGCCGTACTGCGGGTTGACGGAGATCGACAGGCTCTTGGCCGCCAGGCACTGCTGATGACTCAGTGCGCTGTCGACGGCAGACTCCTGCGCCGAGGTGGTGGGCGCCTTGCCGCCGTTCAGCTGCAGGATCATCATCATCTGGATCGCGGCGGCCTGGCCGAGCTGCGGCAGCAGGTCGGGCGGCAGCGCGGCGCCGGCCGACCAGTACTGCTGCAGCGAGACGTTACTTGCCTGTGCCTCCGCCGCGTACTGGCTGAGCGCGTGCTCGCTGTCCGCCGCGGTTACCGAGATGCCATGCTGGCTGGCCATCCTGTTGTAGACCTGGAACAGCAGCAGCCAGGTGAGGACCTGCTGCGGTTCCTGGCTCGTCGAACGCTGCGGGCTGATGCCCTTGGCCTTGTCCGCCGTGTAGGCCGAGTTGAGGTTGGCCACCTGTGAGTTCAGCGTGGTCGCGGAGATCCGGCTGCTGCCCGCGATCGCAGCCGCGCCCAGCTGGGTGGTCCCGCAGGCGGAGACCGCCAGGCCCACGGCCGCCCCGGCCGCGGCCACGGCCACCTTCATCGGCGTGCGGCGCATGACCACGTAACTCCTCTTGCTCACTACGCGCTTCCTTCCGGGCCACCCGGAGTCATCCCGCCCAGCGCCGTCTCGATCAGCTCCTCGCACCAGGACAGCAGGTCAGTGTCCCGCAGCGGCGGCGCGCCAAGAGAGATTGTCTGGCCGGTACCGGCACGCGTGCTGCCTGACCCTGCTCGCGTGCCTGGTACCGCTTTCGGCACTGGTACGAGCATGGTAGCGACGGACGGCTTGAGTATCGTGCCCGGGTATAGCCGCTGCAGCCGGACCTGGCGCGAGTCCGGCAGCTCCACCGGCCCGAACCGCACGTGGTTGCCCTGCAGCATGACGTCGGTGAGCCCGGCGTTCCTGGCCACGAACCGAAGCCTGGCCACGGCCAGCAGGTTCTCCACCTGCGCCGGCACCGGCCCGTACCGGTCGGCCAGCTCGTCCCTGACCGCCTGGATGTCGGCCGCCGAGTCGATCGACGCGATGGCCGTGTAGGCCTCGAGCCGCAGCCGCTCGCCGGACACGTAGTCGTGCGGGATGTGCGCGTCGACCGGCAGCTCGACCCGCACCTCGGGCCGCTCGGCAGGCCCCTCGCCGCGCATCTCCCGCACGGCCTCGCCGATCATCTTCACGTACAGGTCGAAGCCGACTGCCGCGATGTGCCCTGACTGCTCGCCGCCGAGCAGGTTGCCGGCGCCGCGGATCTCCAGGTCCTTCATGGCAATGTGCAGGCCAGCGCCGATGCCGGTGTGCTGCTGGAGCGTGGCCAGCCGCTCGTGCGCCGTCTCGGTCAGCGGCTTCTCCGGCGGGTACAGGAAGTAGGCGTAGCCACGCTCCCGGCCGCGGCCGACCCGGCCGCGCAGCTGGTGCAGGTCGGGCAGCCCGTAGGCGTCCGCGCGGTCCACGATCAGCGTGTTCGCGTTCGGGATGTCCAGGCCGGACTCCACGATGGTGGTCGACACGAGCACGTCGAAGTCCCGGTCGATGAACCCGCTCATGACCTTCTCGAGGGTGTGCTCGTTCATCTGGCCGTGCCCCACCCCGATCCGGGCCTCCGGCACCAGCTCGGCCAGCCTGGCGGCCACCTTGTTGATCGAGGACACCCGGTTGTGCACGAAGAACACCTGGCCGTCGCGCAGCAGCTCGCGCCGGATCGCGGCCGCGATCTGCTTCTCGTCGTAAGGGGCGACGGAGGTAAGCACCGGGTGGCGTTCCTCCGGCGGGGTCAGGATCGTCGACATCTCCCTGATCCCGGAGATGCCCATCTCCAGCGTGCGCGGGATCGGCGTGGCCGACATGGCCAGCACGTCCACCTCGGTGCGCAGCTGCTTCAGGAACTCCTTGTGCTCGACCCCGAACCGCTGCTCCTCGTCGATGATCAGCAGCCCCAGCCTGGCGAACCGGACCTCGGGCTGCAGCAGCCGGTGCGTGCCGATCACCACGTCCACCTTGCCGGAGGCAAGCCCCTCCAGCGTGTCGGCCACTTCCCGGTCGGACTGGAACCGGGACAGCGGCCTGACCGTGACGGGGAACGGCGCGTACCGCTCGCCGAACGTCGCCAGGTGCTGCGCGGCCAGCAGCGTGGTCGGCACCAGCACGGCCACCTGCTTGCCGTCCTGCACGGCCTTGAACGCCGCCCGCACCGCGATCTCGGTCTTGCCGTAGCCCACGTCGCCGCAGATCAGCCGGTCCATCGGCACGGCGCGTTCCATGTCGCCCTTGACCTCGTCCACCGCGGCCAGCTGATCGGGCGTCTCCACGTAAGGGAAGGCGTCCTCGAGCTCCCGCTGCCACGGGCTGTCCTGCCCGAAGGCGTGCCCCGGCGAGGCCATCCTGGCCTGGTACAGCCTGATCAGCCCGGCGGCGATGTCGCGGACCGCCTTGCGCGCCCTGCCCTTGGCCTTGACCCAGTCGGCGCCGCCGAGCCGGTGCAGCGCCGGCGCCTCGCCGCCGGTGTAGCGGGTTACCTCGTCGAGCTGATCGGTGGGCAGGTACAGCCGGTCCGGCGGCTGCCCGCGCTTGCTCGGCGCGTACTCGATCACCAGGTAGTCCCTGGTGGCGCCCTGCACGGTCCGGCTGGTCATCTCCAGGTACCGGCCGACGCCGTGCTGCTCGTGCACGATGTAGTCACCGGGCGTGAGCTGGAGCGGGTCGATGCCGCCGCGGCGGCGGCTCGGCATCCGGTGCGACTGGCGGCTGCCGGTCCTGGTACCCGACAGGTCCGCCTCGGCCAGCACGGCGAGCCGCAGCGACGGCCAGACGAAGCCGTTCTCGAGCTGCCCGGTCGTCACGTGCGCGAGCCCGGCCTCCGGCGGCTGCGTCAGGTCGCCTTCCCTGGCCCCGAGCCCCTCGCCGCGCAGCAGCTCGCTGAGCCGCTTGGCCGGGCCGTGGCCGCCGGTGACGAGCACGACCCGCCACTGCTCTGCCAGCCATTGCCGCACGTCCCCGACAGCGCGCGCAGTCTCACCGCGGTAGCTTGGCGCTGGCTCTGCCTCGATACGAAACGACGCCGGGCCTTCGTCGGCGAGTTCCGCCGAGGCCATGTCGTTTCCGGCTGAAATGACGTCGCTCTCACCGGGTGCAGCGAACGGGGTGACAGTCCACCACGGCAGGCCGAGCTGCCTGGCCGCGTCCCTGATCTCGGTGATCGGGCGGATCGCCGCCTCGCCGAGGTCGATCGGGACCTCGCCGCCGGCCGCCGCGTTCACCCACGAGGCCTCCAGGAACTCCTGGCTGGTCCAGACCAGGTCCGCGGCCCTGGCGCGGATCCGCTCCGGGTCGCATACCACCAGGAGGCTCCCGGCCGGCAGGTAGCTGAGCAACAGCTCCATCCGGTCGGTGAGCGCCGGGGCCAGTGCCTCCATGCCCTCGACCGTGATGCCCTCGGCCATCTTGCCGAGGATGTCGCCAAGGCCGGGCCATTCCGATGCCAGCTGGCGTGCCCGCTCGCGGACCGACGGGGTGAGCAGCAGCTCACGGCACGGCGGTGCCCAGAGCCCGTCCTCGGCAATGGCCAGGCTGCGCTGGTCGGCTGCCTTGAAGTAGCGGATCTCCTCGACCTCGTCGCCCCAGAACTCCACCCGCAGCGGGTGCTCGTCGGTCGGCGGGAACACGTCAAGCAGCCCGCCCCTGACCGCGATCTCCCCGCGTCGCTCGACGAGGTCGACGCGCGCGTAGCCGATCTCGACCAGGTGCGTAACGGTGTCCTCGAGGCTGGCCTGCTGGCCCGCCTGGAGCCTGACCGGCGCCAGCTCGCCAAGGCCTGCCACCATCGGCTGCAGCAGGCTGCGGACTGGTGTCGCGACCACGCTCAGCGGGCCGGAGCGCAGATCGGCCGGGTCCGGGTGCGCGAGCCTGCGCAGCACGGCCAGGCGCTGGCCGGAGGTATCCGACCTGGGCGAGAGCCGCTCATGCGGCAGGGTCTCCCATGCCGGGAAGTAGCCAGCCTCATCGGCGCCGATGAGCGAGCCGAGCGTGGCGGTCAGTTCTTCTGCCTCGCGCGCGGTGGCGGTCACCGCGAGGATCACCGGCCGGCGCGCGGCGCCGTCGGCGGCGCCGTCTGCTGCCTCGCCGGGCTCGGGCGCAGGCGCGGCGGCTGACGGGGTGGCGCGGCGGCTGACCGCGCCGGCGAGCGCCGCGACCAGAAGCGGGCGCAGCGGGATGGGTGCGATCAGGTCGCCGTCCAGGGCAGGCAGCTGCGCCACCTGCTCGATTGCCTGGCTCAGATCCGGGTCGGCGCCAGTTACCTGCAGTAGGCCGGAGAGACTCATTGTGTCCTTACATAGGCAGCACGAATGGCCCGTGCCAGGCGGCATGGGCCTGTGTCACGGGATGCCTCTAGCTTACGGGGTCAGCGGCGGCATCCGCCGCCGGTACGCATGGTAGGCACAGCGTTCAATGCCGGTACGTATGGTGTCCGGAGCGCTACCCTATGGAGCCGTGGCATCTGTGGATGGACTTGCGGGGCTTAACGTCGCGGATGCTGGCCCTGCGTCGCAGGAGAAGCACCGCGCCGTCCCGGCAGACGGCAAGCACGCGCACTCTAAGACGGCGAGGTCGAGGCTGGCAGCGACGCTGCCAGGAAACGTCGGCCCGTTCACCCGGCTCGCGCTGGAGCAGGCCGCTCAGCGGCCAGGACAGCCGATCACCATCCTGCAGGCCGGCTGCACCACCGCGGGCAGCGAGCTTGACCTCGCCGCGCTGCGCGCCAGCGGGCATGAGGTGGAGGTCTTGCTGATCGACGACGAGACGCCCGCGTCCAGAGCGGTGGTAGCCGGCCGGCCGGACCTGGAGTCGGCCATGCTCGGCGAGCTGAGGGCCGTGCCGCTGCGGCCCCGGTCTTTCGACATCGTGCACTGCTCACTGCTGCTGCACCGCATTAGCAATGCTGAGATGGTGCTGGGCCGGCTCACCGCGGCGCTGCGGCCCGGCGGCCTGCTGTTCCTGCGCATGGCCGATCCCGGCAGCGCCAGGGGCTTCCTCGACCGGCGGCTGCCCGAGTTCGTGCGCTCGTTTGCCTGGCGCAGCATCCGGCCAGGCCAGCCGGGTCCGTATCCCGCGGTGTACGAGCGGGTGGCATCCGCCCGCGGCGTCGAGCTGTTCATGAGCAGGCACGGGCTGACCATCGCAAGCCGGGCGCGGGCCTTGTCCGCGGCAAGCCAGGCCCGGTCCGGTGCCGCCCGCGCCGCGGCAGGGCTCGTCGCGTGGCTGTCCCGCGGCCGTCTGCCCGCCGACCACGATGAGCTGTGCTACGTGGTCAGGAAGCCGGAGGACCGGTTCGCCAGGGTGCTGCGCTAGCAGGCGCCCTGGGCTGGTCTTCCGGTAGCCTCGGGATACCCGGCACTTTCGGCTGCATGCAGCGAGGCCGGCGCGCCGGTGCGGGCGCGGACGGAGGGGACAACATGACTGCTGGGGCTGAGGCTGCACCATCGGCCAGGCTCGCCGACCTGCCCGCCTATGCCCTTTCCCCGGAGCAGCTCAGCGACCTGGAGCTGCTGCTGTCTGGTGCGCTTGCGCCGGTCAGCGGTTTCATGACCGACGCCGACGTCGCCGCCGTGCGCGGCTCCGGCCGGCTGGCGGACGGCACCCCGTTCCCTGTCACCGTCTGCCTGGACGTGCTGGCCAATGCGGTCCCCGCCCAGTTGGCCATTGCCACCACGGGCCAGCTGCTGCTGGCTGATCCCGAGGGCACGCCGGTGGCGGTGCTGCACATCACCGAGCGCACCCCGCTGCACATGTCGGCCCCGGACGGCACCGGCGGGCCCGAACTGGTACGGCTGGCCGGCCCGGTGGTCGCCAGCCGGCAGCTCGAGCACGGCCCCTTCCGGCGGCTCATGCTGACCCCCGCGCAGACGAGGGCCAGGCTGGCTGAGGGCCCGGTCCTCGGTTACGCGACCCGCGGCCCGCTGGGGAGCCGCCAGATCGGCCAGCTTCGGCACCTGGCTGGCCAGCTGCGAGCGCAGATACTCGTGCTGCCGCTTGTCGGCGGGCAGGCCGAGGTAGTGCGCAGCCCGCAGGCGCTGATCCGCACCGTGCTGGCCGCCGCACCGAGCCTGCCGGCCGGATCGCTGGTGGTTCCTGTCCCGCTGTCGCCGCGGGCCGACCTGGCCGGCGACCCGCAGGCGCGGGCACGCGAGCTTGCCATCCGGGCCAGGATCGCCGCCGCGTACGGCGCCACGCACCTGATGGCCGACGATAGCCTGCCCGCCGACTCGCCGCTTGCCGCTGCCGCGCCGGTGCCCGTGGTCCAGTCCGGTGACTGGGCGTATGACCCGCGGGCGGAGGTGTGGCGGCCACTCGCGCTCATCGAGGCCGGCACCGAGATGGAGGACCTGTCCGCCGATCAGCTCGGCGACCTGCTCGACGCCGGCTCGGAGATCCCGTCCTGGTTCACGCCCCCGGCGGTAGCCAGGGAGCTGCGCCGGGTGCGCCCGCCGCGGTCGGAGCGCGGCATCGTGCTGTTCCTCACCGGGCTGTCGGGCTCCGGCAAGTCCACGATTGCCAGGGACCTCAGCGACGTGCTATCCGAGCGTGGCGACCGGCGCGTGTCGCTGCTCGACGGCGACCAGGTCCGCTCGCTGCTGTCGGCCGGACTGTCGTTCTCACGCGCCGACCGCGACCTCAACATCGCCAGGATTGGCTTCGTCGCGGCCGAGATCGCCCGCCACGGCGGCATCGCCATCTGCGCGCCCATCGCGCCCTTCGCGGCAGCGCGGACGCGCGTTCGGCAGCTGGTCAGCGAGGTCGGTGACTTCTTCCTCATTCACGTCGCGACCCCGGTCGAGGTGTGCGAGGCACGTGACCGCAAGGGCCTGTACGCCCAGGCACGGGCCGGGATCATCGGCCAGTTCACCGGCGTTTCCGATCCGTACGAGGAGCCCGCGGACGCCGAGCTGGTGCTGGACACCGCCACGATGAGCCGGGCCGACTGCGTAGCGGCCGTGCTGCGGCTGCTGGTGGCGGGCGGCTGGATCAGGGACGAGGCGAAGTAGCCGGGCGACCCCTAGTCCACGTCCTCGGACCTGGTGCCCTCGTTCAGCCGGTCGCGGAACTTGGTGATGGTCGAGGTCAGCGACCCCGACATCTTGTCCCGCAGCCGTGACAGCACGACGAAGCTGATCAGCGCGCTGACCGCCGCCGCGAGCACCAAGAGCAGGAAGCCGCGCGCGCCAGCCAGGTACAGCACCCATATGGCAGCGAAGAAGAGCAGCAGTCGCAGGACCGTGTAGGACAACGTTGCGCGCATAACACGTCGAGCATATGACCTGCAAGGCGGTGTGTGGATCCGGGTCTGGCGAGTACAGGCCCGGCGCGTGCAACGCGCCCGCACACGCGCTGCGCTAGCCCCGTCACTGACAGCAACGCCGGCGTCTCGTGGCCGACTGCGCGGCCGGATAACGCGGTTCTTTGGCCTGGTAGCGCAGCCCGGCGCGGCACGTCTGTCTTCGAACAAACGCACATATTGTGCTGCCTGAGGGGCTGCTCTCCGTATTGTTTCGCTATGCGAGGCGGGATTCGCCGATAATCTTGCGTTGCTAACAGGACTCTTAGGATAAAAATATTCTTTGTCGCTAAGTTAGCGAACATCTGCGACACTTGCGACAGAGCTAAGGGAGCCCGCCAAGGGGGACAAGCAACGATGGATGGCACTAGTGAGCGTCTGCTCACCCCGGGGGAAGTAGCCACGCTCTTCCGAGTCGACCCGAAGACCGTCACGCGCTGGGCAGCCTCGGGCCGCATCAGCAGCATACGCACGCCCGGCGGCCACCGCCGCTTCCGTGAGGCCGAGGTGCGCGAGCTACTGGAAGGCAGCAACGGGACGGCCAGCGACCCGGACGCCTGACGGCACCCCGGCTTACGCCTTACTGACGCGCGCCACGGCGACAGCACCGCACCAGACAGCACCGCGCCTGACAGCACCGCGCCCGGCGTCGCGCCTGGCGTCATCGCGGTACTAACGCGCGCCGCGCCTGACAGCACCGCGCGCGAGCCTCGCAAGGCTCGAGGCGCACCCCGGTGGAAGATTACGCACTATAAGTGTGTGTCTTTACAGGTCAGAGGCCCAGAGGAGGCCCCTGCCGGTATCCGCGTTGTGCAGATGGAAACTGCCCGCAGGAACGCCGCCCCGGTAATCTCGGCGGTGTTAGCCTGCGCGCGGACGCTAGCGATCGGAGGCTCAACCGCGAACGAGTTCAGGTTCGAGCAGGATCTGGTACGAGCGCTGCTGCGGGAACAGCACCCGGACCTCGCAGACCTGGACCTCCGGGATGTCGTCGGAGGCTGGGACAACCAGCAATGGCGCCTCGGAGCTGATTTGGCCGTGCGCTTGCCGCGTACCGAGCGCGCCCCGGCTCTACTACGCACCGAGCAGAAGTGGCTGCCCGTCCTGGCTGAACGCCTGCCGCTTCCGACGCCGGTCCCTGTGCGCATCGGCAAACCCTCTGACCTGTTCGAGCACACATGGACGATCACGCGCTGGGTTGAGGGCGACCCGGCGGACTACACCCCGATCACCCGCGCTGACTCGGCCGAGACACTCGGGAGCTTCCTTAAGGCCCTGCACGAGCAGGCGCCCGCGGACGCCCCAGCCAACCCAACCCGCGGCATTCCTCTGACCCGGATCCGCCACGCGTTCGATGGCTGGTCCGAGGTTATAGCCGACGACGCGAGCACTGATGCCGCGCGAGAGACCTGGGAGAAGGCCCTCGCAGCGCCCGCCTGGCACGGCGCGCCGACTTGGCTGCACGCCGATCTGCATCCCGCGAACGTCGTCGTTAAGAACGGGACGCTCTCCGGAGTGATCGACTTCGGGGAGATGTGCGCAGGCGACCCCGCGACGGACCTCTCGGCCGCCTGGATCCTGCTGCCGGCGGGCACGGCGAGTCGGTTCTTCGACAGCTATGAGGGCGCGGACCAGGCCACCATCGCGCGGGCCCGCGGCTGGGCCGTCCTACGCGCCCTGGTCCTGATAAGCATCGGACGCAACGGCAGGCTGGGGCTGCCCGGCGGCAAGCCGACCTGGGAACCGGCAGGCCGGGCTGCGCTCGAACGCGCCCTGGCGCACTGACCGCTCGAAAGAGCTAGTACATATTGACAGTCGCGCTGGGGCGTGGTTGCACGCCCCGGTGCGGTCAGGTCGACTTCAGCCTCCGCGCGCGGCTGCGCGCGATGCTCACTAGCCAGGTGGCTAGCACCGCGGCCAGCACCACCGCGACTACAGTCCGCCTGGCCGTGTGCGCGCTGATGGCTGCGTAGCACAACGCGATCATTGGCGCGACCGCCAGCAGCGGCCCGGTGACGTACCACAGGGTGATCGTGACGCTTGACGAGTGCCCGACGGCCGTATCGAAGCCCGCGAACATCTCCGCCTCCAGCTGGCCACGGAAGGTGTTGACCAGCGCACCGGCGACAAGGACCACGATGGTCACTGCCACCAGCGCTATCAGCCGGGCATTCCCGGTGAGCACCGCGAGCGCGGCGGCCGGGATGCCGGCCACGACCGCCAGGACCGCGCACGGCACGATGGCATGCCACAAGACCAGGCTGTCGTAGCTGAACGGCAGCTGCCCGGACCGTCGCGGGTCATCTCCGTCCAGCCGAGCGCCCTCGCACAGGCCCGCCGCAGCCAGGTAGCCGAAGACGAGCGCCCCCGTGATCGGAAGCAGCGCCGCGTGCGGCGTCCGCACCGCCAGCACGCCGAGCCCGACCGCGGCCAGCGACAGCAGCACCGACCAGGCGAGCCTGGACGGAACGCGGATCAGCGCTGTCAGATCGCGCCACGGCAGCGCCAGCTGCCGCCTGCGCGGCGGCCTGATGCGGAACCGGGCCCGCAGATATGAGCCGGTCGCGGTGCGGTAGGCGGTCGTCACCCGGCGCGCGTCCAGGTTCACCAGGGCGGCCGACATCTCGCCCAGCGTCCGCGCCCTGGCGCGCAGCACGGCGGCAGGGACCCGCGCGGCGGCGCGATCACCGGCCACGATGGCACCTATCGCGGCGAGCGCGAGCAGCACATACGCCAGCGGCCACAGCGGCGCGCTGCCTCCCGCCAGCGCGACCGGGCCCTGCGCGGCCCACCCCCATGGGCCAGACCACAGCACTACCGTGCCGACCACCGCGGTAAGCCCGGCAGCTGCGGCGAGGATCGCGACGACTGCGAGCACGACAGCCGCCAGGGCGACGGCCGGCCCGAGCCGGACGAGCCTTGCCGAGCCCGAGCCCGCCTGCGTCAGCGCCGCGAAGCCCGTGCCGAGCCCGCCAAGCAGCGCGGTACTCAGCATAAGCGCGCCGGCCAGCCGCAGCGTATGGCCGATGCCTCCGCCACCAAGGCCCGCCGCCAGCAGCAGCGCCGTCGGCACCAGGCCGAAGGCGGCGCCTGCCAGCATCCAGGTCAGCACCGACATCCGGTACCGGGGCCGCAGCAGCCGGTCACGGCGGACCGGGGTGTCGAGCAGCCAGTCGGCAGTCGGGCGCGCCAGGGTCACCGGACCGCGCCAGCGCGCATCCCAGAGCAGCGAGAGCACAAGCAGCAGCGCGAGGACTGACAGCCCGGCGGGCGCGGCCCGCAGCAGCATTGGCGCCTGCGCCGTCGGCGCCGGCGGATGCCGAAGCGCCCTGACGATCGCGGCAACCAGCCAGCCGCCGTAGCACAGGACCACGATGCCGGTCACGTACAGCCAGTAGACGAAGTTTGCCGCCTGCTTGCGCGCGCGTCCCCGGCGCAGCTCGCGTAGCAAAGCGAAGGTGGCCTCTGTGCTGTCGGGCGGCGCTACCGCGATCGGCGAGGCCGCCATCATGTCCTCACCGCAGGCTCCCCAGTGCCTCCTCCGGGGTGCCCCGGCCGACGACCTCGCCGTCCAGGAGCACGATGGCGTCGTCCGCCACCGCCTCGGCAAGCTCTACGTGATGGGTGGCTATCAGCAGCGCGGCGCCACGCGACTTCTCTCGTGCCAGCAGGTCGGCCAGCCACCGGCGCGCCCCCGGGTCGAGCCGCTGCTCGGGTTCGTCGAGGATCAGCAGCCGCCGCGGGCGGACGAGTACCGCGGCAAGCTGCAGCGCCTGCCGCTGCCCGCTCGACAGCGCGGATGGTAGCGCCGGGCCATGATCAGTTAGCCGGCACTCGGCGAGCGCGAAGTCGACTAGCTCGTCCGCCCCGGCGCCCGCTCCGTGCGCCACCGCGACGAGCAAGAGGTGCTCACGAACCGTGAGGTCGGGGTAGGTGCTCGACGGGTCGCCCGCAACGGCGATCTCGGTCCTGGCGTTCAGGTCGTCTTCCCGCAGCGCCGTGCCGCCGTACCATACCTGCCCGGTGGTCGGCGTATCCCGGCCGCTCGCGATGCGCAGCAGCGTGGACTTTCCCGAGCCGTTCACGCCCAGCAGGGCAGTGCACTGGCCTGCCCTCACCGCGAGATCGACTGGCTTGAGCGCCTGCAGCGGCCCGTAGCTGCGGCTGACGCCGTTCAGCACGAGCAGCGGGCGGGAGCTGGCCATAACCACCCGCCGATCTCACCACGTCAGGGGCGACGAATCCAAGTCGGGCACTGCGGGCTGGGGGCAGCTAGTCGTCGCTGGCTGGCGGGCCGCCTGCCCGCCCGCCGCCAGAGCCCTCGCTCCAGCCGCCGTCCGCGCCGTGCCTGGCCAGGTAGTCCAGGAACTCTCGGTGCAGGTCCTCATCGCCGGCCCGCCACCGCTCCCGGCGCTCGTCGCATTCCTCCTGCGTCACCGCCTCCTCGGCTAGCCGGAGGTACTCGGCGTCGTCCGGGCCTATCTCCACGTAGGCATCACCTAGCACGCGCCCGTCCGTACTCACTGCGGAGTCGGGCACCAGCAGGTTGCCGTTCGCCAGTCGGATCACGAACATTGCAGCACCAACCTCGTCAGATCCCGTAGCGGACGTTGAAGTAGAGCATCACGTCAAGCGCTGCTCTGGTGTCGCCGCCCAGCATCTCGACCAGAGCAGGGCGCTGGCCGGAGGCGATGGCGGCGAATGCATCGGCGAAGAACTCCCGGCGGCCGAGTGATCCGCCCTGCCGGTAGAACTGGCTGGCCATGCGCGGCAGGCACCGCTGGTAGAGGCCGCAGAAGTCGGCCTGGTCTGACTGCCACTGCCCGCCGTGACCGTCGATATCGTCGAGTGCATGCCCGATCTCGTGGCACATCACATCCGGAGTAGGCGACGGCCGCGAGCCGACCACTATCTTGCGGTCGCCGTAGGCTCCGGCGCACGCGTCCCAGGTCGCACGGCCCGAGGGCAGCGGAACGCCCTTGAGCGCGCTCATGTCATCAAGATCAGGCACGCCGCCAGCTCCGACGTGGATCGCCTGCAGTCCCGCGGCTAGCTTCTCCTTGATCAGCTGCGGCAGCTCGGCAAGCCGCGTCATCGCGGTCACTGTCGCGGGTGCCGGAAGGCTCCCGGCCGCCCATTCCCTGTGCACGATCGGCTCCAGGCAGCCGCAGTCCTGCACGCCGGCCGCGATCTTGCTCGCCTGTCTTGACTCATACCATGGGCGCGTGGCCGCGGGCCTGACCGAATGCGCAGCCCGCCGATGCGCGGCGGCGTCGCCCCTGATGCGTATTGCCGCCCTGGCAGCCCCGACCGTGCTCGCCTGAGCTCGCGCGGACGCCGACTCGCCCCGGCCGGGCACCGAGGCTGGCGGTCGCGGGGCGGGCGGTCCGGCCAGAACGGTCTCGCCCTGCCCGCCGGGCACAGGGCCGCCGTGCCCGCCCGGAACAGCTCCGCCATGTTCGCCAGGGACGGCGCCTCCGTGCCCGCCAGGGACAGCGCCGCCGTATCCCCCAGGCCCGGCCGGAGCTGCGGTCCCGCCGCCCACGGTCAGGGCCGGTCCGGCGCTCCCCGCTGGCGGAAGCGTGAGGCGATCCGCCTGGCGCGATGACGCAGGCCCGTGCCGGGCCGCGCCAGGTGCGCTGACCGAGGACAGCGACCTCGCGGCGGCCGCCCGCCGGGTGCCGGACCTGCGATGGCTGCCGCGCCGGCGGCCTGGAGTCAGCCACGCGGGCAGCTTCACGCGGCTCAGTAACCGCAGCGGCATGGCTCCAGCTCCCGCGGTAGCCGATTAGGGGCCGGCTCCGGTCAGCCGGTGCACCCAGGGTAAGCCCGGCTCGCCCAGGGCGTCTGCCTGGGTGACAGAACGTGATGAAAGATGTGAGAAAGGTGACCAGGACAGATGTGGTAATTAGGGATGAGCATGGGACTTAAGAGGCTAGGCTGCCTCCATGTTGCTGGCTTGTGCTCTCGTTATTCTGCTTACCGTCGGATTTGACCTCCCGGTCATGCTGGACATCACGATGACGCCCGATTACGAGTTCACCGTGCTCTCGAAGAGCACCTGGCTCATGGTCGCAGGCGCATTCTGGATCTTCGGCGCGACAGCGTGGCTGATCGTCGGCCGGCCGCACCGGCTGGGAGTGCGGCACAGGCCCGCCAGGTACGGCGACGGCTTCGGGCCCGCCGAGGCTCTGCTGCGGCACCCGGCAACCCAGGCCGCCGGCGGCTACGCCGAGATGGGCAACTGGCTGGCCGAGCGGCACCTGACCGGCCCAGTGGGGCCGGACGATGACGAGGAGTTCCTGGCTGAGCTTGAGCGGCGGATCCGCGACAGCCGCGAAGACAGCTAGCGCAAGCCCGCCCCGCCAGCCAGCGCGAACCCGCCCCGCCAGCCAGCGCTAGCCGCGTTCTGCCTGCGCCAGCCCGCCGCCACTAGCCGGCCCCGAACCGCCGCCCGCCGACTTCACATCCCGGCGTAGGAGTGCAGCCCGGTGATGAAGAGGTTCACCCCGATGAGGTTGAACATCAGGCAGCCGAACGCGGCCAGGTGGATCCAGGCGGCGCGCCGCCCGCGCCAGCCAGCCGTGGCGCGCGCGTGCAGGAACATCGCGTAGACCACCCAGGTGATGAAGGACCATGTCTCCTTAGGGTCCCAGCCCCAGTAGCGGCCCCAGGCGTGGTCAGCCCAGATCGCGCCCGCGATGACGCCGAAGGTCCAGACCGGGAAGCCGAACAGGATGCTGCGGTAGGAGAGCCGGTCGAGTATCGCCGGTCGCGGCAGGTGCTGGAAGATGCCGGCGCTCCAGGACGGGCGGCCAGCCGCCAGCCGCCGCTCGCTGCGGTCCGACAGCAGGTAGAGCGTAGTCACCACCGCGCCGAAGATGAACAGTCCGCAGGCCACGATCATCGCCGTCACGTGGATCGCGATCCAGTACGACTGCAGGGCCGGTACCAGCGAGCCTGCCGGGGTGTAAATGAGGGTGAGGTCGATGCCCAGCGTCAGTACCACGGGCAGCAGCACGAACAGCCCCATGTAGTACGCCCGGTACTTGATCGAGGCTGCGACCAGCACTAGCACCGCCATGCAGGTAACTGCGGCGAGGAACTCGTACATGTTCCCCCACGGCACGCGGTGCTCAGCCAGGCCGCGGGTGAGGATCGCGAAGACCTGCAGGACTAGGCCCAGGCACGTCAGCCCGAAGGCGGTGCCGAGCCAGAGTCCCTGCGGCCACCGGCCCGCAGGCTGGCCGACGGGGGCCGGCCCCGGCGGCGCGCTCGCAGGCAGCGAGACGGGCGGACCGCCGGCCCCGACGGCTACGCGCTCCGCCGGGACATCCGCCAGCACTCGCTGCTGGGCGAACGCGAAGTCGCACGCGTAGCAGAGCATGGCGAGCGCGTACAGGATCACTGTGCTGAGCAGCAGAACGTTACTGGCGTCGGCCAGTCCTGTGTTGACCGGCATCTACGGCTCACTCCCCTTTCGCCGCGCTGGCGCCGGATCCTGGCCGGCGGTGCGCGTCGTAGCGGCTGGCACTTCCTTGCTGGGAACGTGGCCGTTCCCGCCAATGTCGTCGGCCGGCTCGGCCTGGCTGCCGCCGGCGCCCTCGTGCACCGCGCGGAACTGGCTGGCAAGCTCGGTGAACTCCGCCTCGAACCCGCCGGCGGCGTCGGAACGCGCCAGCCCCCCGAGCACCACCTCGGTACTGCCGCCGGCTCCGGCCTGGGCGCGCACGAACACCCGGCGGCGGCGGACCAGGAACGAGAGGATCAGGCCAGCCAGCGCCACGAAGGCCGAGATGAGTGCGGGCAGCTGGCCGGGATCGTAGGTGATCGCCAGGCTGATCCACTGCGTGTAGCCGGTGAACGTCAGCGTGCCGTCGCCGTCGGGAAGCTTGATCGACTGGCCAGGTGCCAGCGGGCGCGGCACGGTCGCGAGCCGGTGCATGTCGGTGGTGTCCAGCTCGTAGACCGACTGTGCCTGCGGGCCGTTCATGCCGAGGTTCCCGGCGTAGGCGACCAGGCTGACTCGCGGGAACAGGGCGGCCGGGAAGGCGGACTCTAGCTGCCCGTCCACGTCGATTGCGGTGGGCAGGAAGACGCCGGCAAAGCCGAGCTGGCTGGGCCTGGCGTCCGGCACCTTGATCACGCCCTCGCTCAGCAGGCTCGTCTGGTTCACCGGGATGAACGGCACCGGGCCTGTCCAGAGCACCTTTCCCTGCCCGTCGGTGATCGTGAAGTCCGGCGCGTACCCGTGCCCGATCAGGTAGACGCTGACCTTGTCCACGACCAGCGGGTGGTTGACGGTAAGCGTGTAGTGCCGCAGCGGGGCGCCGGGCGCGGCCCGGTAGCTGAGCGGGGCCGCGTAGTACAGCGGCTGGTCCATCTCCGGGCCCGAGGTCACGTACTGGGCGCGGAAGCCCAGCAGGCTGATCTCGAACGGCTGCAGGTTCGCCGGGCCCACCAGCCGTCCGGGGTGGAAAACGTCGAGGTCGGTGGGCGTGTTGGCGAAGCCCTGGCCGACGATCAGCAGCCGGTTGGCCTTGTAGCCGAAGATCCCGCCGAGCGCGACCGAGAACAGCAGCGCCAGGAGCGCGATGTGGAACAGCAGGTTTCCCACCTCGCGCAGGTAGCCTTTCTCTGCCGAGACCCAGCCGTCCCCGGAGTGCACCCGGAACCGGCGCTGGCGCAGCAGCCGCTCGGCAGCCTGCAGGGCCTCGTCCGGCTGCATGCTGGTCTCGTAGCTGTCGGCGAACGGCAGCCGGGCCAGGTTGCGCGGCGCGCGTGGCGGCTTCTGCCTGGCCGACCCGACCAGCCGGAACGTGCGCGGCAGCACGCAGCCAGCCAGCGAGGCAAACAGCAGGATGTAGATCGCCGCGAACCAGGGCGCCGCAAAGACGCTGAACAGCGAGAGCCGGTTGAGCAGGGGTGCCAGCGCGGGGTGCGCGGTGTAGTACTGGCTGACAGCCGCCGGGTCGATGCCCTCCTGCGGCAGCACCGAGCCTGGCACGCTGGCCAGCGCCAGCAGGAACAACAGGATCAGCGCGGTCCGCATCGAGGTGAGCTGGCGCCACATCCAGCGCAGCCAGCCGGCGACGCCGAGCCGTCCGGCCCTTGGCGACCGGCCAGCCGCCTCGGCCTGCCTGTCCTCCGCGTTCTCGCCGGAACCAGGCTCAGCCTCGCCCAGGGTCAGGCCGGTCTCATCGTCGGCTGGCGCTGACGTCTCCGGGTCGGCCACCTGAGCGGATAGGCCGGATCTGCTGAAGTCGGCGTCGCCGCCGAGTCCAGCTAGTGCGTCGCCTCCGGCTCTGGTCATGCGCGCTCCGCGAGCACCTGGTCTATGAGGTACTTCAGGTTCAGATAGCCGACCGCGCCGACAACTCTGGCCGCTATCCCGCCGCTGCGGTCGATGACGATTGTCGAGGGTATCGCCGCCGGGGGGACCGTGCTGTGGAACTGCAGCGCGATGAAGTCATTGGGGTCGCTGATGCTCGGATAGCTGATCCTGAACGTCTGCATGAAGGCCAGCGCGCTGTCTGGCTCGTCCCTGATGTCGATGCCCACGAACCGCACGCCGCGGCCGTACATCTGCCTGGCCAGGGTGCCGAGACCCGGTGCCTCGTCGCGGCACGGCGTGCACCACGACCCCCAGAAGTTCAGCACCACGACATCGCCGCGGTAACTGGCCAGGCTGAGATGCTGCCCGGTCAGCGTGGTCCCCGATACCTGCGGCGCGGTTGGCCGGCTGCCCGGCTTATACACCGTGGTCTGGTAACTCGCGCCGACGAAGCTCTGCCCGCTGCTGATCGGCGTGTTCGCGCCAATGGCCCCGCCGTCGCAGCCGGCCAGCAGGAGACCGGTGGCCGCGAGGGATGTGACCGCGATGACCTGCACCGCCCGGCTGCGTGCCCGTGGCGCGCGGTTGCCCCCCGTGGCGCTCGCGGAGCGGGGCAGGCGGGTCACTCGGAGATCTCCTACAGACGGTAGTACCGGGCCCATTGTGCCGGATGCCGAGGTGTGACAGGACAGCGGGCCGGCTTTTCGCCGCTGTTCCGGGTCAGGCGCCGGCCACCTGACCAGCCCCGGAGCCCGAGGGCTCGGCGTAATGAACCCCGATGATCTCGTCTCCGGCGAACATCAGGCTGGTGACGCTGCCAA
>DASPWG010000204.1:0-13297 GCA_035621915.1 Streptosporangiaceae bacterium | reverse complement strand
CAGGGCTACGGTCTGGCCCGGCGGGATCGTCAGGTCGAGTTCGGGCAGCACGGTGGCCTTGCGGTAGCCGAACCGGACGGCCTCGAACCTGACCTCGCGGCCGCTGCCCGGTCGGCCCTGGGAGGCGGGCAGGCTGACGGGGCTCACCGGCTCGGGCACCGCCGGGTCCTCATCCAGCACGCCGGAGATCTTCTCCAGTGCGGCGCCCGCGGACTGGAACGAGCTGTAGAACTGGGACAGGTCGATCAGCGGGTCGAAGAATCGCTGCAGGTAGAGCAGGAACGTGACCAGCACGCCGAGCTGCATCTGGTGGTCGATGACGCGGATGCCGCCGTAGAGCAGGACGGCGCCGATGGCCAGGTTGCCGACCAGCGTCACGCCGGGGAAGAAGATTGCCAGCAGTCGCTGCGAGCGCAGGTTGGCGTCGGCGTTGGCCTGGTTCAGGCCATCGAAGATCTCCTCGTTCCGGCCTTCCCGCCGGAACGCCTGGACCGCCCTGATGCCGCCGAAGGTCTCCACGAACTGCACGATGACCTGTGCGATTGTCTCCCTGGTCCGGCGGTAGGCGACCGCTGACTCGCGCCGGAACCAGGCCGACAGCCAGGTCAGCGGGATGAACCCGGCCATGACCACCAGTGCGAGCTGCCAGTCGAGCAGGAGCATGCCGCCGCCGACAAGCAGCACCGACAGCAGTGAGGACACCAGGGCGGCCAGGCCCTCGTCGAACAGGTCGGAGATCGAGTCGATGTCGGAGACCTGCCGGGAGATGACCCGGCCGGAGGTATAGCGCTCGTGGAAGGAGACCGGCAGCACCTGGAAGTGAGTGAACAGCCGCCGCCGCAGTTCGAGCACCACGTTGCCGCCCAGCCGCCCGATGCCGGCGATGTAGCTGCGGGTCGCCCACGCCTGGGCGATGACCGCGATCGCGAACGCCACGATGATCAGCGCAATCGGGCCGGCGTTGTGGGTCTTTTCCAGCTGCGGGATCCGGTCGATGCCCACGCCCACCAGCCACGGGCCGATGAGAGCGGCGAGCTGGGCGATAACGATCAGCACGAAGATGGTCACGGCAAGCCGGCGGTGCGGGGCAAGCAGGTCGCCGAGCAGCCGGCGGGACCGCCGGCGCAGCAGCGTTCCGAGCTTGCCGCTGATCTCGTCGGCCTGCTCGGCCGCGATGCCGCGCCACTGCGGCGTCGTCGTGGTCGTGGCCTGGCTCATCGGCGTGCTCCTGCCCGGACGCCCGGCCCGTCGCTGCCGTCGAGGTCGGTGCCGCTCATCAGGTCGCGGTAGCGCGGCTCGCTCGCGAGCAGTTCATGGTGCGTGCCGAGGGCGGCTATCACTCCGTCGGCGAGCAGCGCAACCCGGTCTGCCAGCAGCACAGTCGATGGCCGGTGCGCCACCACCAGCGCGGTGGAGGTCGCCATCACGTCCGCCAGCGCCGCGGTGACCTTGGCCTCGGTGTGCACGTCGAGCGCGGACAGCGGGTCGTCGAGCAGCAGCACCTCGGGGCGGGCCAGGATGGCCCTGGCCAGCGCGACCCGCTGGCGCTGGCCGCCGGATAGCGCCATGCCCTGCTCGCCGATCCGGGTGTCCAGGCCCCAGGGCAGGTCGACCACGAAGTCGGCCTGCGCAGCTGCCAGTGCCGCCAGCACATCCTCCTCGGAGGCATCCTGCACGCCGAAGCTGACGTTCTCCCTGACGCTCGCGGAGAAGAGGGTGGGATCCTCGAAGGCGCAGCCGACCCTGGTGCGCAGCTCGGCAAGCGGCAGGTCACGGATATCGGTGCCGGCCAGCGTGATCAGCCCGCTGGTCGCGTCGGCCAGCCGCGGCACCAGCTGCAGCAGCGTGCTCTTGCCCGACCCGGTCGACCCTACAAGCGCGATGGTCTCGCCTGGCGCGATGTCCAGGGTGACGCCGCGAAGCGTCTCAGCCGGCGCGCCCGGGTAGCGGAAGCGGACGCGGTCGAACACCAGGTGGCCGGCTGTTCCGGTGCTCGGCGGCGCGGCGGCCGTCGCCGTGGCCGTCGAAAGCGGCAATGGCGCCGGGGTGGCGGCCTTGACACCGGGCTGAGCGTCGAACGCCTGGTACGGGTCGGTGATCTCCGGATCGGTGTCGAAGATCTCGTAGATGCGCTGCGCAGCCGTTGCCGCCTCCTGGCCAGTGGCGATGATGAAGCCCATGGCCTCGATCGGCCAGATGAGCAGCAGCGTGAGCGTGACGAACGCCACCAGCCCGCCGAGGGTGAGCTGGTGCCAGCTGACGGCGAGCGCGCCGAGCAGTAGCAGCATCCCGATCGCCGCGTTCGGCGCCATGTCCAGGCCGGCCCAGAAGGTGCCGCGCAGCCGCGCCTTGCCGACCTGGCTGCGATAGACCAGGCGGGACTGCGCGAGGTGGCGGGCCGCGGCCTCGTTGCGGCGGCCGAGGGACTTCAGCACCCGGATGCCCGCGGCGGCCTCCTCCACGTAGGTGGCCAGGTCGCCGGTCTGGTCCTGGTACATCCGCGACAGCACCCGGTACTTCTTCTCAAAGCGCAGGCACAGCACGCCGACGGGCGCGAACAGCAGCCCGGTCAGCAGGCCGAGCCACCAGTTCATATGGATCAGCAGGGCCACGATGAGCAGGAAGGTCCAGGTGCTGGTGATGAAGAACACAACGCCGAAGCCGGCGAACCGGCGGATCGTGGACAGGTCATTGGTCGCCCGCGACAGCAGCTGGCCCGACTGCCAGGAATCGTGGAAGCCCGGATCCAGCTGCTGCAGGTGGTGGTAGAGATCGTCGCGGATCGTCTTCTCCATGCCGTTCACCGCGCCGGCCAGCGACCAGCGGCGGTAAAAGTTCAGCCCGGCCTGGAGGGTGCCGAGCGCGATCGCGGCCAGGCCCAGCGGCAGCAGCCTGCCCCGGCTGCCGTGCGCGATCGCGCCGTCGATGACCGACTTGGTGATGAGCGGAATCATCGTCTCGGCCGTCACCGCGACAATGGCCGCGGTGATCATCAGCGCCAGAGTCAGGTAATACGGCCGCAGGTACTCGCGCATTCGCCACAGCGCCGCAGCTGGGGTCTGCGGCGGTGCGGACGTGGCTGAAAGCTCCTGTGTCCGGGCATGCGGCGACGACGGTGCTGGTTTGGGGGGCATTACTGGCAGGCTACCTACGGCCCGATGCCGCTGTCACCACCTTTTCGCTGGCAGGAGACATGATGTGTAACGGCTAAGCGCGGCGCCGGAAGGCGGCACGCTGACCGCGCGGCGAGATGGTGCGCGCGGGCGAGACAGGCGCATGGCGCCAGGCGATTCTGCAGATTCACCGCAGGGTGGCGGAACGGCGGGTATCTCTGGCACTCTGGCCAGACGGCGCGTGCTGGCGCCAACTGGGGTTGGGAGGGGGCCGTGGAGCGCACCCATTCCTCGCATGTCCGGGCGCCGCTGAGCGAGCCCGTTCCGGTTTTAGCCGCCTACTACGACGGCGTCACCGCGATCTGCCAGCTCGCCGAACGATTTGACGCGGAGACCTGGGCGGCTCAGACGCCATGCCCGGAATGGCGTGCCGCCGACCTGGCGGGGCACCTGCACTGCATCGCCGACGACCTGCACGAGTACCTGGACGAGGCGCCGGTCAGCCGGTACGCCAGGCTGATGGCGACCGGAGCGCACCCCGACACCCTTGGCCGCAAGCTGGCCAGGCAGAACGCGGCCGAGCTTGCCGCGCTCGCGGACGCGCCGCCGGCTGAGCACATCGCCGCGTTCGCCGCCTCCGCACGCGCCTACGCGAGCCGGGTGACCGCCGTCTGGGAACTGCCGCACCACCAGTACAGGGACACCGTGGTCACCGTGGCCGGCATGACCGGCGCCGCGTGCGCGGAGTGGCACCTGCACGCCTGGGACCTGGCCAAGGCGCTCGGGCTTGACTACCGGCCGGCCGATACGGCCGCGATCCTGGATTGCTGGCGGCGCGGCATGCCGCATCTGCCGGTACCCGCCAGGAGCGGCCGGATGGGAGGGCTGTCTTCGCGTGCGCACGACCCCTGGCATGCTGTGCTTGCGGCATCGGGCCGCGTGACGGTCGCGGGGCGCGGCCTGGTGATCCCTGGCTCCATCGGGGCACGGCTGGCGCGCCTGCGCCGAGCGTGGAGGGAATAGCTTCAGCATGCAGTTCGACGTAGCGGCGGTGCGGGCCTGTTACCCGGCACTGGCCGACGGTTACGCCTACCTCGACGGCGCGGCCGGCACCCAGGTGCCATCGGCGGTCATCGAGGCAATCGGCAGGGCGCAGGCCTCCGGCCTCGGGAACGCCGGCGGGGCGTTTCCCGCCAGCGAGCGCGCTGACGGGGTCACCGCCGGCTGCCGGGCGGCCGTCGCCGCGCTGGTCGGCGGCGAGCCCGACGGCGTGATCCTCGGGCCGAACATGACCACGCTGACGTACCGGATAGCCGCGGCGCTCGAGCGGACCTGGCAGCCCGGCGACGAGATCGTCGTCTCGCGGCTCGATCACGACGCGAACGTCCGGCCCTGGGTGCAGGCGGCGCAGCGTGCACGGGCCGTGGTGCGCTGGGCCGAGGTCGACACCGCCACCGGCGAGCTTCCGGCCGGCCAGTACGCCGGGCTGGTGTCGGACCGGACCAGGCTCGTCGCCGTGACCGCAGCCAGCAACGTGATCGGGACCAGGCCGGACGTGGCCGCCATCACGGCGCTGGCCAGGGACGCGGGCGCGCTGAGCTATGTCGACGGTGTCCATGCCACCCCGCACGGGCCGGTGGACGTGCGCGCGCTCGGCGCTGACTTCTACGCGACCAGTGCGTATAAATGGTCGGGACCGCACATCGGCGCGGTGATCGCCGACCCGCGGCTGCTCGACACGCTGCGGCCGGACAAGCTCCTGCCGTCCCCGGACCGGGTGCCGGAACGGTTCGAGCTCGGCACGCCAGCGTTCGCCAGCCTCGCCGGGGTCACCGCGGCGGTGCAGCACCTGGCCTCGCTGGCCGCGCCGCCCGGTGGCACGCTCAGGGAACGGGTGCTGGCGTCCATGACAGCGGTCGCGCAGTACGAGCACGAACTGTTCGCGCCCATGCTGGCGGGACTGGACGGCATGCGGCACGTCACCACCTACGGGAAGGCCGCCAGCCGTACGGCTACCGCGTACTTCACCGTCGCCGGGCACACGCCTGAGCAGGTGGCCAGGCACCTGGCCAGCCGCCGGGTGAATGTCTGGAACGGCCACAATTACGCCTGGGAGCTGACCGGTGCCCTCGGCATCAGGGACGCGGGCAGTGCGGTGCGAGCCGGCCTGGTGCACTACAACGACTCCGCCGACGTGGACAGGCTGCTGACCGCGGTGGCCGAGCTAGCCGGGTAAACCGGCCAGTAACGGTCCCGGCCCGGGTGACGAGGCAGCGGAGCCGGGAAGAATAGTGCCGCGAAGTTACGCAAAGTTACCGGCCAGTGGCTGCTGGCGAGCTGGGAACGGCTAGCGGCTGCCGGCGAACTCGGGGGGAGCGCAGCCATGGGAGCCATGCAGGACATCACGGCCAAGCTCGGCGGCCAGCAGGGGCAGGAGGGCGGCCTGGCCTCCCTGCAGAAGCTGTTCAGCAGCAACGGCGGCCTCAAGGGCATGACCTCGAAGCTGACTAATGGCGGGCTCGGTCAGCAGGTGCAGTCCTGGGTCGGCACGGGAGACAACAAGCCCGTCAGCGGCCAGCAGATGCAGCAGGTCATGGATCCGGGCCAGGTGCACGCAGTGGCCAAGCAGGCAGGCATGAGCGACGAGGAGGCATGCGACCACCTCGCCCGCGCCATGCCCGAGATGGTCAACCAGGCCACGCCGCAGGGCAAGGTGCCAGAGACCGACCCGTTCGCCAAGGGCCTGGACTCACTGAAGAAGATGCTCAAGCTCTAGCTGGCACGGCCGGCGGGCGCGGGACGGTCCCTACTCGAACGTGTAGCGGTACAGCCGGGAGTCGCGCTGGGTGAATCCGGCCCGCTCGTAGAGCCGGCCGGCCGCCTCGCGGGAAGGCCGGGAGGTCAGGTCCACCGTCCGCGCGCCCGCGGCCTGCGCGATCCGCAGCGCTGCCGCGGTCAGTTCCTCGCCCGTCCCGCGGCCGCGGAAAGCCTTGTCGACCACCACGTCCTCGATCCAGGCGCGCACCCCGGTGGGAATGGGGAACATCGCCAGCGTCAGCGTCCCGGCGATCTCGCCGTCGCACCTGGCCAGCAGGATCGTGATCGCGGGGGAGGCGGCGATCGCGCCGAGGGCCTGCGCGTCCAGGGGCGGGGCTGAGCTGGACAACTGCGGCAGCAGCCGGCTGAACGCCGCGACGACCTCGTCGGTGATGCTGCTGAGCACTTCCACCTGAACTGTCACCCGGCGCACACTACCGCGCCGCACCGGTTCGCGTCGCGCGGCCCGCCCGGCGCCAGCGGTCATGGTCAGCCAATCCCGGCGGCGCGCAGCGCGGCCGCGGTCCCCGCCGCCGCGACGATGACCAGCAGGAACGGTGCCCGCAGCAGCAGGGCGACCACGGCGGCGCCCATTCCGGCCAGGCGCGCAGGGTCCAGCACGAACGCGTGTCCCGACGTCAGCGTCTGCACCGCGGACAGCGCGGCGAGCAGCGCGACCGGGACCAGTTCGGCAAACCGGCGCACCCGCCTGCTGGCCAGCACCCGCTGCGGCACCGTGAGCCCGGCCAGCTTGAACAGGTAGCAGCCGGCCGCCGTGGCCAGCACGGCGATCCACAGCCCGGTCACGGGCCGGCCTCCGGCTGCGGGCTGGCCGGCAGGAACGCTCCGCCGAGGGCGGCCGTCGCCGCCAGGATCACCGGTACCCCGACCGGCAGCACCGGCGTGGCGGCCAGCGCGATGCCGGCACCGGCCAGCGCGACCGCGCGCTCGGTACGGCCCGCTCGGAGGCGGGGCCAGATCAGGGCGAGAAACGCCGCCGGTCCTACCACGTCGATCCCGAACGCCTGCGGTGACCCGATCCGCCCGGCGCCGACGGCGCCGGCCAGCGTGCTGAGGTTCCACGTCAGGTAGATGCAGCAGAACGTGGCCCAGAATCCCTTCCTGGCCGAGGGCGCGTCGGGCTGCGCCAGCGCGATCGCCGTGGTCTCGTCGATCACCCCGAGCGCCGTGAGCAGCCGCAGCGGACCGCGCGGCCGCAGCACGCCGGCCAGACGCAGTCCGTAGAGCGAGTTGCGGCTGCCGAGCAGGACGGCTCCGGCGACCCCGGCCAGCAGCCCGCCGCCGCTGGCGACCACCCCGGCCAGCGCGAACTGGGATGCACCGGTGAAGGCGAGCAGGCTCAGCGCGCAGGCCTGCCAGGCAGACAGGCCGGAACTCACGGCGGCGGCGCCGAAGGCGATCCCGGAGACCCCCACGGCGAGGCCGAGACCGACGCCGTCCCGGACCGGACGCGGCTGGCGCTGAGCCTCCTCAGGCATGCTTCATGACCCTAGGTAACGGCCCGTGGCTGGTCTTGTACGTTCTTGCCCGGGGGCAGGGACGTCAGGCGGTCCCGGCCAGAGTCGCGCTCGCGCGCAGCCGCTCGCGCTGGTAAGCGCCTGGCGGTACGCCGACCACGCGCTTGAAGTGGCGGGTCAGGTGCGCCTGATCGGCGAAACCGGTCGCCGCGGCTACCTCGGCGGGCACGACACCGTGGTCAAGCAGCGTGCGGGCGCGGCGCACGCGCAGCTGGTTCAGGTAGGCGTGCGGCGGCAGCCCGGTCTCGGCGCGGAACGCGCGCAGCAGCGCGAACTGGCTCAGCCCGGTCAGGTCGGCCAGCTCGCTGAGCGCGGGCGCGTCGGTCAGCCGGTCCTGCAGCAGCTCGCAGATCATGCCGATGCTGGCCGGGGCCCGGCGCGGCGGCGGCACGACCAGGCGGGAATCGGAGTGCGCCGTCAGCAGGCCCGCCAGCGCGGCCGTCAGCAGGCTGGAGGAGGCGAGCTGGTCGCCGTGCTCGGCAGCACGGTGCGCGCTGCGCAGCAGCGCGGCGCTGCTCGGGTCGTAAAGCACGGTCTGCGGGAAACGCGGGGTGCCGCGGTGCCAGCCAAGCTGCTCGGCGACCCCGGTGACGACGCTGACCTCGGGATAGAGCACCCGGTACGCCCAGCCCTCAGGGCTGGCGGCCTGGCCGGTGTGCACCACCTCCGGGTCGAGGAGCGCGACCGCGCCTGGCCCCGCGCGCAGCACTGTGCCGCCATATTCGAACTCCTCGATGCCGGACTCGATCAGGCCGAAGGTGTAAGTCTCGTGCGCGTGCCTGCCGTAGCGGTGGGTGATGAAGCGCGCCCGCAGCAGGTCAACGCCCGCGACCGCCGCGTGCTGCCAGTAGCGCGCCGCCTCCGCTTCCATACACCATGCCTATCCGATGCCCGGCCGCCGCGGCCAGCCGGGCGGCTGCCAGCCGGCGTCGGGAAACTGCCACCGCGGGTGCCTACTCGCCCCGGCTGAGCGCCAGCTCGACGGCCTGCACCGGTGACAGCCCGGCGCCGGCCCGATAGGCGTCGCCGTAGCAGTCCTCCCCGAGCAGCGCGCGGAGCCTGGCCTGATCCTGCTCATGCAGCCGCAGCTCGGGATCGGTCCACTCGAACGTGCCCAGTTCGATTGCGCCGGTCCTTGCCGTCTCCGCGGCACCGTGCAGCCGCGCCGCCCGCTGCGGCTGGTCCTGCCAGCTGGCGCAGCACGCAGCGGCCAGCAGCAGGTCACAGGTGACTCCGAGCGGGTCGCCAATCCGCCGGGTCAGCAGCAGCGCGCGCCGTACCGCCGGCACCGCCATGTCGGGCTCGCCCTGAATGAACATCAGGATGCCGAGCTTGGCGAGCATGCCGGCCAGCAGGGTGACCGCACCCAGTTCCTCGGCGTCGGCGATCGCCTGCTGGATCCGGGCGCGGGCGTCGCTGAGCCGGCCGAATCGCAGGTCGATGCCGAACAGGTTGGTCTGCACGCTGGCAGCCAGCAGCAGGTCACCAGATCGCTGGCAGTATGCCAGTGCCTCCTGGTACAGGCGCGAGCGCTCATCGTAGGACGGCGTTATCGCCCCGAGCAGGCTCACCAGCATGCCGATCGAGGCGATGTCGTCCGCCTGCCGGGCAATCGCCATGGCCTCCTCGGCTAGCTGGCGCACCGCGGCGTGGTCACGCTCGGTGTAGAAGGCGGCCAGCGCCAGGTCCTTCAGGGCGCGTCCCTCGGCCTGCCGGTCGCCTAGCTCTCGCGCCATCGCCAGCCCGCGCTCGGCGTACTGCCGGGCCACGGCGGCCTCGCCCGCATCGTCGTTCCGGAAGGCCCAGGTCAGCCACGAGGCCGTCACCAGCGCCTCAGCCAGAATCGAGCTCGGCGCCGGGTCGGCTCGATCGAGCGCATGCCGGAGACCATCGAGCACTTCCACGTGACCCCGGCTGATCACGAACGGGAACAGCGCCACGCCGACCCGGAGCAGGTCGTCGGACCGCTCCTCGGTCCGCAGGTGGGCCACGGCCAGGCGCAGGTTGTCCCATTCGGTGTCCAGCCGGCGCAGCCACCTCGCCTGCTCGCGGCCGCCGGCCAGGGCCGGCGCCGCGGTCTCGGCCAGCCGGACGTAGAACTCGGCATGCCGGTCCCTGACCGCTATCGCCTCGCCGTCCCCGGCCGCCCTGATCAGCTCCTGCGCGCAGTACTGCCTGATCGTCTCGAGCTGCCGGTACCTGACCGAGCCGGCCGAGTGCTCGGCCACCAGCAGGCTCCTGTCGACCAGGGAGCCGAGCAGGTCGATGACATCGAAGACGTCGATGTCTGCGGACGCGCACACTGCCTCGGCGGCGTCCAGGTCAAAGCCGCCGGAGAACACCGACAGCCTGGCCAGGGTCTCCCGCTCCGGCGTCGTCAGCAGGCCGAATGACCACTCGACGGTGGCCTGCAGGGTCTGCTGACGGGGCATGGCGTTGCGGCTGCCGCCGGTCAGCAGCCGGAACCGCTGGTCGAGCCGCTCGCTCACCTGCTGCAGCGACATCGACGACAGCCGCGCCGCAGCCAGTTCCAGCGCCAGCGGTATGCCATCGAGGCGGCGGCAGATCGAGGCGGCCAGCGGCGCGTCCGCGTCGTCCAGCACGAAGCCCGGATGATGGATCCGGGCCCGCTCGGCAAAGAGCCGGACGGCGTCGCAGGCGCCTATCGCCTCGGCAGTGTCGGCGTCCTGCGCCGGGAGGGACAGCGACGGCACCCGGTACACGTGCTCGCCGTCCAGGCCGAGGGGCTCTCTTGAGGTGGCCAGGATGGCGACCTTCGGGCAGTGCCGGATCAGCTGATCGCAGAATTTCGCCGCGGCATCGATCAGGTGCTCGCAGTTATCCAGCAGGATCAGCGCGTCCTGGCCGGCCAGCGCCTCGATCACCACGTCGGCGCGCGGGCGCCCGCTTTCCGGTATGC
Source organism: Streptosporangiaceae bacterium (assembly GCA_035621915.1). Taxonomy (GTDB): domain Bacteria; phylum Actinomycetota; class Actinomycetes; order Streptosporangiales; family Streptosporangiaceae; genus JAJYUU01. Next base: position 2,909 of record DASPWG010000204.1, on the reverse strand, counting down.
CGAGGACACCCGCGATCAGGCCGGCGATCTGCTCGCCGTCGGTGAGCGGTGCCAGCTCGGCCAGCCACACCCCGTCCGGTGCGGTGTCGATCAGCTCGGCCGCTGCCTGCAGCGCAAGCCGCGTCTTGCCGCTGCCGCCGGCGCCGGTCAGCGTCACCAGCCGCGCGGTCCTGGCCAGCTCCGTCACCTGCTGGAGTTCGGCGTCGCGGCCGATGAACGCGGTCAGCACGCTGGGCAGGTTGTTCGGCAGCTCCGGGTTGTCCAGCGAGGCCAGCGGCGGGAAGTCGGCCGGCAGGAACGTGGCCTCCAGCTGGAAGACCTGCTCGGGTCGGCCGAGGTCCTTCAGCCTGTGGTGACCCAGGTCCCGCAGGCTGACGCCGGGCGGCAGGCTCTCGGACAGCAGCTCAGCGGTGGCCCCGGACAGCAGCACCTGGCCGCCGTGCGCGATGGCCTCCAGCCGCGCGGTCCGGTTGACGACAGGTCCGAAGTAGTCGTTGTCGCGTTCCTCGCACACGCCGGTGTGCAGCGCCATCCGGACTCGTACCGGCCTGCTGGTGGGCCACGCCTGCGTAGTCAGGGCACGCTGCGAGACCAGCACCGCCGCCAGCGCGCCGTCCGCGGTGGAGAAGGCTGCGCAGAACGCATCGCCAACGGTCTTGAAGACATAGCCGCCCGACTCGCCGACGGCGCCGCGGAGTATCTCGTCGTGCCGCCGCAGCGCCACGGCCATCTGGTCCGGCTCGGACTCCCACAGCCGGGTAGAGCCCTCGACGTCGGTGAATAGCAAAGTGACCGTGCCCGATGGGATCCGGGCTGCTTCGGTCACGGGTATCAGGGTAACGGTGATTGCCCGCTAACGGCAGCTGGCCGGCGGCTTCATCGCTGTGCTGTCCGGCGGCTTCACCGCAGTGCTGGCTGGCGGCTTCACCGCAGTGACAGCGCGGCCAGCGCGGCGTTCACGATCGAGCCGGAGTCCAGGTCGTGCGCGCGGTACAGGTCAGCGACCGCGCCCGACTGGCCGAAGCTGTCGACGCCGAGGCTGACCGCTGGCACGCCGAGCGCGGAGCCCAGCCAGCTCATGGTGTGCGAGGCCGCGTCGTGCACGGTGACCACCGGGGCCCGGTCGGCGAACGCGCTGCGCAGCGCGCCGGCGATCGAGGGCGCGGTAGCGGTGCGCACGCCCTGGCGCAGCGTCCGCTGCCAGGCCCGGTACAGCCGGTCCGGCGAGGTGACGTCCACGACCGTGGCCGCGATGCCCTCGTCGGCCAGCTCGCCGGCCGCCGCCAGCACCTCGGGCATGACAGCGCCGCAGCCGACCAGGTACACCGGCGGCGCGCCCTGCGCCGCCGCGTCCGCGGCGTCGACCAGCCGGTATCCGCCGGCCAGCACCTGGCGGCGCAGGATCGCGTCGCCAAGCCGGTCCCGCGCCGCCTGGAATGGCTGCTGGTCGATGCCGCGGGTGGTCAGCCGGAAGTAGTAGGAGCCGGACTCGGCCGCCTCGGCACCCGCCGGCGCGCCCGCGGTCGCCACGGACTGCAGTGCGCCGCACAGCAGCCAGTCCAGCGCCACGGCGTAGGCGGGCTCAATGAAGGTGACGTTGGGCAGTTCCAGGCCGACCGACGCGGTGATGGTCGACTGGTGCGCGCCGCCCTCCGGGGCGAGGGTGACCCCGGACGGAGTGCCGGCCACCACGAAGCGGGCGCCCGAGTACACCGAGTAGATGAAGGCGTCCAGGCCGCGCAGCACGAACGGGTCGTACACGGTGCCGACCGGCAGCAGCGGCTGGGCCGACAGGTCGAAGGCCAGCCCGAGCTGGCCGAGCAGCAGGAACAGGTTCATCTCGCTGATGCCCAGCTCGATGTGCTGGCCGTCGGGGCCCTCGGCCCACTTCAGCACCGGGTCCTCGCTCCAGGCCCGGCGCGGCACCGGGCTGAATACCCCGGTGCGGTTGATGAAGCCGGCCAGGTTGGTGGAGGTGGCGACGTCGGGCGCGGTCGTCACCAGGTAAGGGGCAACGGTCTCGTTGCGGGACAGGTCGACCAGGATCCGGCCGAAGGCCTCCTGGGTGGAGATCGGCCTGGCCGCCCGCAGCCCGGTCGAGTCCGGCACCGCGATCGGCGCGCCCGCGCCCGCTGCGGGGTGCGGCCTGGCCAGGTGCTCGCGCCTGGCGGCGGCCCACTGGCCGGCCGGGGTCATCGGGTCGAGCCGGTCCCACTCGGTCGACTGCGTGAGGCCGAGCTGGGCGCGCAGCTGGTCGATCTGGCCGGTGGTCAGCAGGGCCGAGTGGTTGCGCGGGTTGCCGGCGATCGGCAGGCCCCAGCCCTTGATGGTGTAGGCGAACAGCACGCTCGGGCGGTCCTTCTCGGCGTCGCAGGCGGCGAAGGCGTCCAGCAGCGAGCCCATGTCGTGCCCGGCCAGGTCGGTTACCAGCGTGGCCAGCTCGTCGTCGGGCAGGCCGGCGCAGAACTCGCGGACCTCGTCCGGCGCCCCGTCCAGGAAGCGCTCCCTGACCGCCGCGGGCCCGAGCCCGAACAGCGACTGGTAATGCTCGTTGGGCATGGCGTCGATCCAGTCCCGCAGGCACTCGCCGCCCGGGCTGGCGAACGCGGCCTGCAGCCGACGGCCGTACTTGGCCTCGACCACGTGCCAGCCGGCCCCGCTGAACTGCTGCTCCCACTGCGAGATGCGCACGCCGGGCACGACCCGGTCCAGCGACTGCCGGTTCACGTCCACGATCCACATCACGTTGCCGAGGCCGTCGGTGGCGGGATCAGCCACGGCCTCCCACACGTTTCCTTCGTCAAGCTCGGCGTCCCCGATGAGGGCGATGAACCGGCTGTGCGGGCGGGCGCCGAAGTGCGCGTCGACGTACCGGCGGGCGGCCGCGGCAAACAGGGGAGCGGCCGCGC
>DASPWG010000203.1:0-28495 GCA_035621915.1 Streptosporangiaceae bacterium | reverse complement strand
AGGTCAGCCCCAGGCAGCTCAAGCGACTCTGCAATGTCATCGGGATCGATGTCGATCGCCGTCGAGGACTTGTCCATCCGCCGTGCCTGCAGTTCCTGCAGGCTGTCCTCGGTAAGCTCGTCGTCTGTCTTCCTCGGGCTGTCGTAGTCGGTAGCCATGTCGGCTCTAACCCCTCCATCTTTACTAACCTCGTCCGCGCGGTTGTAACGCTCGGGAGGGCTCGGTTGTGCCCGAATCCGGCGGGGAATTCTGCCACGTCCAGGCACCCGGTACACCTACCTGGCCAAGGCGAACCGGACGTGTCGGCTCGGCACCTGGCAGAAACCGCTCTTTACCTGGGCATTCCCGTCTGCCAGCTGAGGCTGGCACCTCGGGCTGGCTGTTTACCAGAGAGTAACTTAGCCGATTCCAGCACCAGGATTAACAAAAGTGCGTATGGTACGAACCGCACATCAGGTCTCACTGTGCCCGTTCCCCGTCGGAGCCCGGTCATGCCACACCAAGCCCCGCTGCAGCCTGGCGATCCGCGGCGGGTCGGCAGGTACCGGATAGCCGGACGGATCACGGGCATCCCGGCAGACGGGCCCATCTTCATCGGGACCGAGCCGGACGGGACCGAGGTCAGCATCAGCGTCCTGCGCAGCGACTGGACCAGGGACGGCGCGGCCCGGGACCGGTTTGCCGCCGAGGCGGCGGTGGCCAAGCGCGTGCCGCCGTTCTGCGCGGCGAGGATCCTCGACGCGGGCGTCGACGGCCAGGATGCCTATCTGGTCAGTGAGCACGTGCCGGGCAGATCCCTGCTCGAGGTCGTCTCGGCCAACGGCGTCATGGATCAGGACCAGGTCGGGCGGATCGCGATCGGCATGGCCACCGGCCTGGCCTCGGTGCACACCGCGGGCCTGGTACACGGCAATTTCGGGCCCGAATACGTGATCATGACCGCTGCGGGACCGCGGGTTGTGGAATTCGGCATCACCCCTCCGTACGGGACCGCGACACCGTCCGCGGACATGCTCGCCTGGGCCCGCACGGTGGTTTTCGCCGCCATCGGCAGGCCGCCCGCCGTCATCGCCGATCTTGACCGGCTCCCTGGCCACGTCCGCGGCCTGGTGGAGGCCTGCCTGAGCCCGAATCCGGCCGAGCGGCCCGCGGCGCGGGCTGCCGTGCAGGAGCTCATCGGCGACGACGCAATGCCCGCGGGATTGCTCGCCGAGGGATCGCGGCGGTCCGCGCCGGGGCCAGGTCCAGCCCAGCGGCACGAGCTTGACCATCAGCCACGCCAGGTCCTCCGGCCGGTGCCCGGCCCCGAGGCCGAGGCGCCAGGGTCGCGCGCGCTGCCAGCCTCTCCCGGCGAGTGGGACGAGCCCGCGCCGTCCGGCCTGCCGCCGGGCGCGCGCCGGGTGTCGGGGCGGGACCTTGAGCCGGCCCTGGCCGTACCCTCCGGTCCGGGCTCGCCGCCGCGGCCGGTCCCTGCCCCGCGCTCCGGCCACGGGCCGGGCCGGGCCGGGCCTGGCCCGGCGGGATCCCGCGCAGCCAGCCGCCACGGCCGCGGGGCCGAGGACGGTTCCCGCTCCCGGCAGGCCCTCGGCCACCCGCCAGGGCGGCCGGTCGCGCATCACGAGCGGACCGGCCGCCGCCGGCGCGCCATCGCCATCGCGGGCGGAGCGCTGGTGGTGCTGGCAGCCATCGCCATCCTGGTGCTGAACCTGGTCGGCCAGGGCGGCGCAGCGCCGCAGGCTAGCAAGGCGAAGGACACCTCGCCCGCCAGCGCTCACTCGCCCATGACCAAGGGGACGATCACGCCCAGCGTCGTCGCGACGGTGTCGGCAGCGTTCGCTGGCACCTGGTCGGGGCAGGTGCAGCAGCCACCCAACGACACCTACACCGTCAGCCTCAGGCTCAGCGCAGGCGCAAGCACGGGGACGGTCAGCTACTCGACGGCTGGCCTCGCCACCTGCTCCCCGTCACTCACGCTCACGCAGGCCAGCGCGAAAAAGCTCACGCTGAGCCAGGCCGCCCAGGGCAGCTGCACGGCCGGCACCGTCACCATGACCCTCACCGGCACCGATACCGTCTGGTATCACTTCTCCGGCGGCGGCCTGGACGTCACCGGCACGCTGACCAGGAGCTAGTGGTCTAGCCGGGCGTTGCGGACGGCATGAGGCTGGCGAGCAGGTCGTGCAGTTCGGCGAACAGGCCCGGCCCGGCGGCCAGGGTCATCGCCTCGCCAGGCTCGTTCCCGTGCAGGCCCGCTACCGTGGCGCCTGCCTCGCGCGCGACCAGGCTCCCGGCGGCGAAATCCCAGTCATGCAGGCCAGCTTCGTAGAAGGCATCGAGCAGCCCGCCTGCCAGCGAGCACAGGTCCAGGGCTGCCGAGCCGGCCCGCCGGATGTCGCGAACCCTGGGCAGCAGGCCAGCTGCCACAATGCCCTGGGAGACACGTGTGGCCGCCTGATAGCTGAACCCGGTTCCGACCAGCGCGTCCGGCAGCGCCACCCCGCTGTTACAGGCCAGCCGCTGCGGCTGCGGCAGCCACCCGGATTCCAGCCAGGCGCCGCCGCCTAGCGTCGCCAGGTAGGTGGCACGACGCAGCGGGGCGCACACCACCCCGGCCACGACGCGGCCACGGACCTCGGCCGCGATGCTTACCGCCCAGTCAGGCAGCCCGTACAGGTAGTTGACCGTGCCGTCCAGGGGATCGACGATCCACCGCACCGGATGACCAGTGCTGGTCTGCCCGCCCTCCTCGCCCCAGAAGTCATCACCGGGCCTTGCCTCCGCGATTCGCCGCCTGATCAGCTCCTCGGCGGCGCGGTCCATCTGGGTTACTACGTCGGTCGGACTCGACTTGGTGTCGACGATCCGCGCCGCGCCGTGCCTGGTCATCAGCAGCCCGGCGGCCTCCTGCGCTACCGACCTGGCCAGCTCCGCCAGCGCAGCCGGCTCGGGCTCGGTCACCGGCCCGCCGGCCGGGGAACGCCAAGGCCGCAGCAGTCTGCCTGACATTCGTCGTGCCCTGGACCGAGGCTGCCCAGCCAGGCCGGGTCGGCACCAGTAACTCGTTCCCTTACCAAATCGCTAATCATGGAGACGAACCGCGGATCGGTACCTGGCGTCGCGGCCCTGGCGAACCCGAGACCGAGCCTGGAGGCCGTCTGCGCCGCCTCCAGGTCCAGGTCGAACCTGACCTCCATGTGATCACTCACGAAGCCGATCGGCGACACGACGACGGCCCTCGAGCCGGCCGCCGCCAGGTCGGCGAGGCAGTCGTTGATGTCGGGCTCCAGCCACGGCTGCGAGGGTGGCCCGCTGCGGCTGCAGTAGGCCAGCCGCCACGGCCGCCGGTAGCCAAGCCGGCCGGCTACCAGGCCGGCAGCCTCGGCTAGCTGCGCGGTGTACGCCCCGCCGCCCGGCCCGCTGGCCGCCGCCATCGTCAGCGGGATGCTGTGCGCGGTGAAGACCAGGTCGTAGTCGTCCCTCACCGCGGGGTCAAGCGTGCTGGCGGCGTCCGCGACCCCGGCGGCAAACGGCTCGATGAAGCCAGGGTGGTTGAAGTACTGCCGGATCTTGTCGATCCGCGGGGCGGCCGGGCCGGCCGACTGCCTGGCCCTGTCGATGTCGCCGAGATACTGCCGGCAGCCGGAGTACGAGCTATAGGCCGAGGTCACGAACGCCAGCGCGCGGGTCACCCCGTCGGCGGCCATCGCGGCCACGGTGTCGGTCAGGTACGGCTCCCAGTTCCGGTTGCCCCAGTAAAGCCGCAGGCCGATGCCGCTGGCAGCGAAGTCCTTCTCGGCCGCTGCGAGCAGGTCCCGGCACTGCTGGTTGATCGGGCTCACGCCACCGAAGTGGTAGTAGTGCTCAGCGACCTGCTCAAGCCGCTCGGGCGGTACGCCGCGGCCTGCCGTGACGTTGCGCAGGAACGGCAGCACATCGTCTGGTCCTTCCGGTCCGCCGAAGGACACCAGCAGGAACGCGTCGTAGGGGGCCATGCCTCCATCCAACCAGGACGCGCGAGCGCTCCTTACTGGTAGTCGGCGGCGTACTCGGCGGCCAGCGCCAGCACCTCGTTGACGTACCAGTCCGCGTGGTTGTAGTCGAAGATCGCGTTGTAGAGCGCCTGGCCGCCTGCTGCGGCGCCATCCGCGCACAGCATCCTGGCAGCCGAGGGCACCGCGTCATACGGGTCGAGTATGTTCGGCGGGCCAGTCTCCCCGAACGCGTCAATGCCCCAGACAGCCCAGGTGGAGGGCAGGAACTGCATCGGGCCCATGGCGCCCGCGCTGGACGGCCCCACGTTGGTGCCATCCGCGCTCTCGATCTGGCCGATCGCGGCGAGCACTGTCCAGGACAGGCCAGGGCAGTATTCCGCTGCCGAGGCCTTGAACAGCTGCAGGTAGGTGGTCGGGCGGCTGCCTGGCGCCACCGTCGACACCGGCAGGCGCTGGCTGCGCAGCACCTCGATCCTGCCGGTCGGGCCGAGGATCTTGCTGACCTCGCTCGTCAGCGTGGTCAGGCTCACTCCGGGTGCGCTGATCAGGCCGGCCACCTGATGCACCAGGCCGAGCTTTTCCGACATGGCCTGGTTCACCAGCAGGTCGACGCCGGAGAGCCCCAGCGTGCCCGCCATCGCGTAGGGCACGACCTGCGTCGTGGCGGCACGCAACTGGTAGCTGGCGCCCTGGCGAAGGCCGAGGCTGGCCGCCGCGGACGTCGAGGCGACGAACGAGCCCTGGCTCAGCGCGGACCAGAACGACTGGTCGGACGCGGTCGCCAGCGGAACCCACGACCGGAACGTGGCAGGGTCGACACCGATGACGCTGGCGGCCCGCCCGCCGACGGTGATCTGCGCGCCGTCGAAGGTGATCATGTCGCGCAGGCCGCGGATCTTCGCCAGGCTTGCGATCTGAGCAGCCGTCAGGCCCTTCGGCGCCACCAGCAGCAGGTCGGGAAGGATGATCTGCCGGAACGCGCTGGCCTGCGCACCGCTGCCGGACGCGCCTGCCTGCTTCTGGCCGGGGCCGACGGCGACAGGCAGCGGGCCGACCTCCGCGCGGACTAGGGCGTCAGGCGCGGCGATGACGGCCGGGGTGAATCCGTGGCCAGGGAACCTGGCTGCGGGCGGGACGCCGGTATGCACCGCGAGCCCCAGGACCGCGACGGCGCCCACCGCCGCAATGCGCTTGCCGGTATCGGGCCACCCGCCAGGCACGCTCGCCTTAGGCGAACGGCCGGTGGAGAGCGCCGGATCGCCAGCCCGCCGATCTGAGCGTCGCATAGGCCTATAACACTAACTGCCGGTGTCGCCCGGAATGAAGACCCTAAGCGGCCAATAACCGGCAAACGGCGTGGAAAACGTCGGCCTTACCGGCAGCGGGACTGCCGCCTGGCACTGTCAGCCCTGGCAGGTACTGTCAGTGCGGAGGCTGGACAAGTACATGACCCAGGTGGAAGCCGCGCGGGACGCGGACGCAGGCATGGCCGCGACATCTGGCTTCGCGGCACCGGACTCCGGCAACGGGAGCAGCTACCTTCGGCTGCTGCGGCTGCCGGGAGCAGCGCGATTCTCGGTGGCGGCGGCCGTCGGCCGCACGCCCATGGCGATGTTCGGGCTGGGCAGCCTGCTGCTCGTGAAGGCCACCACCGGCCAGTACGGCATCGCCGGCACCGTGGCGGGCGCAGGCTCGATCGGCTACGCGCTCAGCGCGCCGCGCGTTGCCAGGCTCGCCGACCGACTCGGGCAGCGGCGCGTCCTGCGGCCGCTGGTCGCGATCTTCGCGATCAGCACCGTGGCCTTCGTGACCTGTGCGGAGCTGCGGGCCCCGCTCTGGGCCCTGATGATCACCGGCGGCCTGGCAGGCTCGTCGATGCCCTCGCTCGGCTCAATGGTCAGGGCGCGCTGGAGCACCCTGCTGGCCGGCTCGCCCGAACTGCAGTCGGCCTTCGCGCTGGAGTCGGTAGCCGACGAGATGATCTTCGTGGCCGGCCCCGCCGTGGTGACGCTGCTCGCCACCAAGGTGCTGCCCGCGGCCGGCGTGGTCGTCGCCATGCTGGTGTGCCTGGCCGGGACGCTGCTGTTCGCTGCGCAGCGGTCCACCGAGCCCCCGCCCCGCCCGCTCGTGCCGCCAGCACCGCCGGGTCAGCGAGGAGAGCCGCGGCCAGCGCCCGGCCGGCAACGCCTGCCTGCGCCCGGCCTGATCGCGCTGGCTCCGGTGTACCTGTGCCTGGGCTCGATGTTCGCCTCGATTGACCTGAGCACCGTCGACTTCGCGCAGCAGCAGGGCTACAAGCCGCTGGCCGGGTTCATCCTCGGCACCTACGCACTCGGCAGCGCGATCGGCGGGCTCTGGTACGGGGCCAGGCGCTGGCGGGCGCCGCTGGAACGCAGGTTCGCGATCACGCTCGCGCTGACCGTGGCGGGAGTGGCCACGTTCTGGGCCCAGCCCTCGCTGGTCACCCTGGACCTCAGCATGCTGGCCGCCGGGCTGACCATCTCGCCGACCCTGATAGCTGGCTACGCGCTGACCGAGCGGCAGGCATCTGACACGCGCAGGACCGAGGCCATGACCTGGCTGTCGTCAACCATCTCGGTCGGCGTCGCAATCGGCTCAGCGACCGCCGGCCATCTGGTCGACATCGCCGGCCCGCGCGCCGGCTACGTATTCGCGGCCGGCTGCGGCGCCCTGGGCATCGTGGTCTGCCTGCTAGGACATCGCCGGCTGGGCGCGACAGGTGTGACGCAAGCGGCACAATGGGTCGATGCAAAGCCATAGTCCCCGCGCTTCGCCCGGACCGGCCAAGTGGCACAACTGGGCCGGCAACGTCACCGCCACGGCCCGGCGCAGCGCGGCCCCCGCCACCGCTGACCAGGTAGCGGCCGAGGTCAGGCGCGCCGCGGAGGACGGGCTCACGATCCGGATGACCGGCAGCGGGCACTCCTTCACGCCCGTCGCAGCCACCAGCGGGGTGCTGCTGCGGCCAGGCAGGCTGACAGCCGTCAGGTCCATCGACAACGCCGCCGGGACCGTCACCGTGGAGGCCGGATGCCCGCTGCACGTCCTCAACGCCGAGCTGCTCGCCCGCGGCCTGTCCCTGGCCAACATGGGCGATATCCAGGTGCAGACTGTCTCCGGCGCCACCCAGACCGGGACTCACGGCACCGGCCGCGACGTGGGCGGGATGGCCGCGCAGGTCGCGGGCCTGGAGCTGGTACTGGCCGACGGCAGCATCGTGACCTGCTCGGCCGACGCGCCCGGCGGCGGCCTGACGGTGCCCGGAGCGGACGGCCTGTTCGACGCGGCACGCGTCGGCCTTGGCGCCCTCGGAATCGTGACGGCCGTGACTTTCAGGGTTGTCCCGGCGTTCCTGCTCCAGGCGCGCGAGGAGCCGATGACCTGGTCCAGGGTGATCAGCGAGCTCGACGAGCTCACCGCGGACAACGAGCATTTCGAGTTCTACTGGTTCCCGCACAGCGAGGGCTGCCTGACCAAGCGGAACAACCGCACAGACGGGCCCGCCAGGCCGCTGCCCCGCTGGCGGTACCTGCTGGATGACGAGTTCCTGTCCAACTCGCTGTTCGGGGCGACGAACCGGCTGGGACGCCGCGTGCCCGCCGCGATCCCGACGATCAACTCGATCGCTGCCAGGGCGCTCGGCGCCAGGACCTACACCGACGCCGCCTACCGGGTCTTCACCAGTCCGCGCCGGGTCCGGTTCAAGGAGGAGGAGTACGCGGTGCCGCGCCAGGCACTGTCCGACGTGCTGGGCGAGGTAAAGGCGCTGTTCAGCCGCCGGGACTGGCGCATCAGCTTCCCGATCGAGGTACGGGTGACCCCTGCCGACGACGTGTGGCTGTCAACTGCCTACCGGCGCGACAGCGCCTACATCGCGATCCACGTGTTCCATCCCTCGCCGCACGAGGAGTACTTCGCCGACGTCGAGTCGATCATGACGGCCGTCGGCGGCCGGCCGCACTGGGGCAAGATGCACACCCGCGACGCCGACTACCTGGCCGGCGTGTACCCAAGGCACAGTGACTTCGTCGCGCTGCGCGACGCGCTCGATCCTGAACGCCGGTTCGCAAACGAGTACCTGACGCAGGTCCTGGGCTCCTGAGCCGTGCCACGGCCGGGTACCACGGAAAGGTCAGCCGGCCGGCTGAGGGACAATCGAAGTTGTGCGATTCCTATCAGAGCCAGTTCATGACCTGGCGTACAGCGACGTGTTCCTGGTGCCGAGCAGGTCATCGGTCGGGTCCAGGCTCGACGTCGACCTGACCACCAGGGACGGCAGCGGGGCCACGATTCCCGTAGTGGTGGCCAACATGACGGCCGTGGCCGGGCGGCGCATGGCCGAGACGGTCGCCCGCCGCGGCGGGCTCGCGGTGCTCCCGCAGGACATCCCGGTTGACGTGGTTGCCGAGGTCATCTCCTGGGTCAAGGCCCGCGACCTGGTACACGACACCCCGCTGACCCTGCGCCCCACCGACACCACCGGCCACGCGCTGAGCCTGCTGCCCAAGCGGGCGCACGGCGCGGTCATCGTGCTGGACGACGACCAGCGCCCGGTCGGGGTGGTCACCGAGGCCGACTGCACCGGCGTCGACCGGTTTACCCAGCTTGATCAGGTCATGTCGACCGAACTGCTCACGCTGCCCGCCGGCACCGATCCCGAGCGGGCATTCGGGCTGCTGCACGACGGGCGGCACCGGATCGCTCCGGTGGTCGACGCCACCGGGCGCTGCGTGGGCATCCTGACCCGCACCGGCGCACTCCGCGCCACCGTGTACCAGCCCGCGGTGGACAACCGGGGCAGGCTGCGCATCGCGGCCGCCATCGGCATCAACGGTGACGTGCCTGGCAAGGCCAAGCTGCTCATGGACGCCGGAGCCGACCTGCTGGTCGTGGACACCGCGCACGGCCACCAGGACAAGATGCTGCAGGCGCTGCGGTCGGTCCGTGAGCTGAGCCCGTCGGTGCCGGTCGCGGCCGGGAACGTGGTCACCGCCGACGGTGTGGCCGATCTGATCGAGGCGGGCGCCGACATCGTCAAGGTGGGCGTGGGACCTGGTGCGATGTGCACGACCCGGATGATGACTGCGGTCGGCCGCCCGCAGTTCAGCGCGGTGCTGGAGTGCGCGGCCGAGGCGCGGCGGCTCGGCAAGCACATCTGGGCGGACGGCGGTGTCAGGTACCCGCGCGACGTAGCGCTCGCGCTCGCCGCCGGCGCCGCGAGCGTCATGATCGGCTCCTGGTTCGCCGGGACCTGCGAGTCGCCTGGCGACGTCTTCAGGGACGCGAGCGGGCGCCTGTACAAGGAGAGCTTCGGCATGGCCTCGGCCCGCGCCGTCCGGCTCAGGACCGCGGCGGACTCGCCGTTTGACCGGGCCAGGAAGGAGCTGTTCGAGGAGGGCATCTCCAGTTCGCGGATGTACCTCGACGGCCAGCGGCCCGGCGTGGAGGACCTGCTCGACGCGATCACGGCCGGCCTGCGCAGCGCGTGCACCTACGCAGGCGCGGACAGCCTCGACGGGCTCTACGAGCGCGCCGTGGTAGGAATTCAGGGCGCGGCGGGTTATGCCGAGGGCATGCCCCTGCCCACCGGCTGGTGACAACCGGGCGGAAATAGCAGCTAGCGCAGTGACCTAGGGCGCACAGGCGCAAACAGTGTTTTAATCGCCTTGTCACCCCTCTACTACGGTCTGCCCGTGGCGGGAGTCACATGCGCGCAGTTTCACGGTGCCTCGCCGCGGCCGCAGCCGCCTGCGCGGCTGCATGCGTCCTGACAGCAGCAGCGATTCCGGCTTCCGCCATCCCGGCACCGTCCGGGCCGGCACCGTCCATCCCGGCACCGCCCGTGCCGCCAGCGGCCGCCAGAGCCGCGCCTGACCTGGCTAGCAGCCCGTCGTCGGGCGTGCACGCGGCCGCGGCCGAGCTTGTGGATGCGACGACCGGGAGCCTGCTGTGGAGCCGCAACGCCAATGTCGAGCACCCGATGGCGAGCATCACGAAAGTGATGACGGCACTGGTGGTCATCCAGGCCGGCGACCTGAACCGCAAGATCAGGGTCACCGAGGCCGCCGAGCAGTACGGGCAGGCCTACGATCCCGGCGAGGCCGGCCTGTACCCCGGCGACCTGCTGACCGCGCGGCAACTCCTGGAGGGCCTCCTGCTCCCCTCCGGCAGTGACGCCGCGTACCTGCTGGCTACCACCTACGGTCCCGGCTGGCGCGCCTTCGTCAGGAAGATGAACGCCACCGCCGTCACGCTCGGCATGACCAGGACGCATTTCGCGAACTTCGACGGGCTGCCGTGGCCGACCGAGTACACCACTTACTCGACCGCCAGCGACCTGGTCAAGCTCGGCGAGGCGGCGATGAAGCTCAGTGCGTTCCGCGAGATCGTGGCCCAGCAGTCGCACTGGATCGGGGCCACCAGCCAGCACCACCACTATTACTGGAAGAACACCAACCTGCTCCTCGGCAGTTACCCGGGTGCCATCGGCATCAAGACCGGCTTTACTCTCGGCGCCGGCTACTGCCTGCTGTTCGCCGCCGAGCGCGACCAGATCGAACTGATCGGAGTCGTGCTGGACAGCACGAAGACCGAACCCGACCTTCGCTTCACCGCCGCCACGAACCTGCTCAACTGGGGCTTTGCCGATGTCCAGTCGCAGGGCGCCGTAGGCCAGGCCGGTTCCCGGTGACCTGCGACGGCGCGGGTCAGGCGACCACGTCCGGGGTGGCCGACAGGTCGGCCGCAACCGCGGCGTACGCCCAGCTCGCGATCCGGTCGAGCAGCGCCGGCTTTGCGCCGGTCTCGGCATGCCCGAAGCCCGGCACGATCCAGAGTTCCTTGGGCTGATGGGCAGCCTCGAAGAGCTGCTCGGCATGATCGGCCGGGAAGTACTCGTCCCTGTCGCCGTGCACGATGAGCAGCGGCGTCGGCGCGATCTTGGCCGCTGCATCGGCCGGGGGCACCGGAACGGGATCCCAGCGGCCGGTGCTGATCCTGGTATTGAGGAGCGTCCTGGCCACCAGGCGGCCAAGCCGGTGCTCGACGGCCCAGTGCACCTTGCGCATCGCCAGCGTGCCCCGGTAGTACCAGCGGCCGGGGCCACTCACCGAGACCACGGCGTCGGCGCCGCCGAGCAGCCCGGCGTGCCGCAGCACGATGGAGGCCCCCATGGAGAAGCCGACCGTGACCACCCGCTCATAGCCCAGCTCCCTGGCATAGCGGATCGCGACGTCCAGGTCGCCTATCTCCTTGTCGCCGAGGGTCGAGGCCCCGCCGGACCGGCCATGCCCGCGGAAGTCGAAGGCGATCACCCCGCCGAACCTGCTCAGCCTGCGGGCCACCTGCCAGATCGCGTTCTGGCTCCAGTTCATCGTGAACCCGTGCGCCACCACGAAGGCCAGGTGCTTGTCGCCCTCGACGTGCACCGTATCGATCGGGACTCCATCCTCGGTTACCAGCGTCACTGCCTTCGGCACGGGCTTTGTCATGCCCCTATTGTGCGTGACGCCCGCGGCCGGCCGGCTTCGGGTCTTCCCCGGCCAGCCGCCAGTACGGCAGGCTGGTGGATGCCTCACCTTCCCGCGATCACCGGAGGCCCTCGTGCCGCTGCTCGACCAGCTCATCTCGGCCATCAGATCGGCAGATATCGAGGTCATTGACCTGACTGCCCGGCTCGAGTCGACTACCCCGATCATCCAGCTTCCGGCCCCCTTCGGTAACACTGTGCCGTTCAGCCTGCAGGAGATCAGCCGGTACGACGAGCGCGGGCCCGGCTGGTACTGGAACAACATCACCACCGGCGAGCACACCGGCACCCACTTCGACGCGCCGGTGCACTGGATCACGGGCCGGGACGGCGCCGATGTGGCCGCCGTGCCCGCGGCCAGCCTGATCGCGCCCGCGGCCGTCCTCGACTTCAGCGCGCAGGCGGCCGCGGACCCCGACTTCCTGCTCGAGCCCGAGCACATCAAGCAGTGGGAGGCCGAGCACGGGCCGCTGCCCGAGGGCGGCTGGCTGCTGTACCGGACCGGCTGGGATGCCAGGTCGGCCAGCCAGCAGGAGTTCCTCAACGCGAACGAGACCGGCCCGCACACGCCAGGGGTCTCGGTGGAGTGCGCGCGGTGGCTGGCCGAAGAGGCACCCGTGATCGGCCTCGGGGTGGAGACGGTCGGGACCGACGCCGGCGCCGCGCACTCCTTCGACCCGCCGTTCCCCTGCCACGCTGCCCTGCTGGGCGCGGGCAAGTACGGGCTGACCCAGCTGCAGAACCTAGCCGCGCTGCCCGCGACCGGGGCCGTGGTACTCGCCGGGCCGTTGCCGATCGCCGGCGGCTCAGGCAGCCCGGCGCGAGTACTCGCGCTGGTCGAGCGATCCTGATGCTCGTCTACGACGCGGTCGCCGCCGCTCTTGCCGACCTCGGCGTTGACACGGTATTCGGCGTCGTGGGCAGCGGCAACTTCCTGGTCACCAGCTCGCTCGTTGGCCGGGGCGCTCGTTTCGTCGCGGCACGGCACGAGTGCGGCGCGGCCTGCATGGCTGATGCCTGGGCGCGCGCGTCCGGACGGCCCGGAGTGGTCAGCGTGCACCAGGGCCCCGGCCTGACCAACGCGATGACCGGCATCACGGAGGCGGCCAAGAGCCGCACCCCGCTGCTGGTGCTCGCGGCCGACGTCAGTGCCTCGGCGGTGCAGTCGAACTTCCGTATCGACGTGGCGGGCGTGGTGACCGGCGTCGGGGCCACCGCTGCAGTCCTGCACTCGCCGAGCCTTGCCATCGATGACGCAGTCCGCGCCTACGTCATGGCGGCCGAGCAGCGTCGCACCGTGGTCCTGGCGATGCCGCTCGACGTCCAGGCCGGGGAGTGCGCCTGGCCGCCGGGCGGTCCGGCCAGGCCGGCCTCGCCCGCCCCGCCGGCGTTGCAGGACCGCCAGCTGAAGGCACTGGCGGGCGCGCTGGCCGGCGCTCAGCGGCCCGTCTTCGTGGCTGGCCGCGGCGCGCGGGTGGCAGGCGCCAGGCAGGCACTCGAGCGGCTGGCCGACGAGTCCGGCGCGCTGCTGGCTACCTCGGCCGCGGCCAAGGGCCTGTTCCGCGGCAACCCGTGGGACCTGGACGTCAGCGGCGGCTTCGCCTCACCGGCGGCCGCCGACCTGATCAGCGGCGCCGATCTGATCGTGGCCTGGGGATGCTCACTCGGCATGTGGACCACGCGGCACGGCAGCCTGATCGGCCGCGGCGCCACTGTCGCCCAGGTCGACTGCGACAAGGCAGCGATCGGCGCGCACCGGCGGGTGGACATCGGAGTGGTCGGCGACGCCGGCCAGGTCGCGCGGGCCGTCGCCGAGATGCTCGGCGGCACGGCTGACGGAGACGGCGCCGCCGGTCCCGACAGCGCCGTAGACGAGGCCGAGCCGGTCGGATACCGCACGCGCGGGCTTCGCGAGCGGCTAGCGCGTGAGGTGCGATGGCGGGACGTGCCCTATGACGACAACGGCGACGCGGACCACATCGACCCGCGCACGCTCACGATCGCGCTCGATGACATGCTCCCCGCCGAGCGGACGGTCGTGATCGACTCCGGTAACTTCATGGGCTACCCGAGCATGTTCCTGTCAGTTCCCGACCAGGACGGGTTCTGCTTCACCCAGGCCTACCAGTCGATCGGGCTCGGCCTGGCCTCGGCTATCGGTGCCGCGCTCGCGCGGCCCGACCGGCTGACGGTCGCCGCGCTCGGGGACGGCGGCGCGCTCATGGGGATCAGCGAACTTGAGACCGCCGTCCGGCTCGCGCTGCCGATGGTGATCGTCGTCTACAACGACCAGGCCTACGGTGCCGAGGTGCATCACTTCGGGCCGCACGGGCATCCGCTGGGAACGGTGCAGTTCCCCGCCACCGACATCGCGGCCATCGCGGCTGGCTTCGGCTGTACCGGGGTGACGGTGCGCAAGGCCGAAGACCTCGGGCCGGTCAGGGAATGGCTGGCCGGCCCGAGGTCCGCACCGATTCTGGTCGACGCGAAGGTTACTGCCGACCGCGGCTCCTGGTGGCTGGAGGAGGCGTTCCGCGGACACTAGGCGATGACCAGCGCGCCGACGTGGAGTTACCCCACCGTCTCCCTGTCGCGCGCGGAGGCTCCGCCATCCGCGGTGTGCGCGCCATGCTGTTCCGGCGCGGGCTCGCCCGGAGTCCCGGCGAACTCCGGCTGCGGCTCGGGCTCCTCGACCGGGTAGGCCACCTCACCGTGGATCGCGGCGTCACCGGCGATCAGCTCGGCGTCGGGCATCCGCAGCGGCGTGAAGAACTTGATGACCCGCAGGATCGCGTACGTCACGAACGCGTCCCAGATGATGACGGTCAGCGCCGCGCCGGCCTGGATGAGAAGCTGCTTGGGGTGGCCGTAGAACAGTCCGGCGCCGGTGACGCTCGACGTCTTGCCGAGTCCGATGTACTCGATCATCTTCGGGTCGGCGAACAGGCCGACCATCAGGCCGCCGAACAGGCCGGCGAAGCCGTGGGTGTAGACCACGCCGAGCGCATCATCGACCTTGTTGAAGGGCCAGAGTTTCCGCGGCAGGTAGCCGAAGAGGATCCACACGGCGGCCGCGTCGACCAGGCCGATGACGATCGCGCCGACGCCGTTGACGTATCCGGCTGCCGGGGTTATGCCGACCAGGCCGCAGATCATGCCGTTGACGCCGCCAAGGAACGTGGGCTTGCGCTCCTTGCCGAAGCTCATGTCCATGACGATCCAGGTCATCATCGCCACCGCAGTCGCCAGGTTCGTGTTCACGACGGCAGCGGTCGCGTCCGCGCCGGCGAAGTAGGGGTCACCGCCGTTGAAGCCGTTCCAGCCGAGCCACAGGATGCCAGCGCCGACCGCGATGAACAGCAGGTTGTTGGGAACCGCCTTTTCCCGGTCCTTGGCAAGCCGCGGGCCGACCATCGCCGCGGCGACGAATCCGGACACGCCGGCCGCCAGGTGGATGACGTAGCCGCCGGAGAAGTCGAGCGCACCGTGCGCCGCCCAGTAGCCACCGCCCCAGAGCAGGAACGCGTTGACGGCGTAGGCAAACGTGATCCACAGCGGCACGAAGATCAGCCAGACCTTGAACTTGATGCGGCCAACGACGCTGCCGACGAACAGGATCGGGGTGATGGCAGCGAACACGAACTGGAAGTAGGCCAGCGAACCCTCGGGGAACCTGAAGTTCGGCATCAGCCCCTTGAGCAGCGGGATGACTGCCTGCCCCTGCTCACCGGCCTGCCCGACGATCGAGGATGGCTTGCCGACAAGGCCGCCGCCGAAGGCGGTGATCAACGGGCTGCCGAAGCCCATCTTGAATGCCCAGAGCACCCAGACGATGAGGGTCAGGCAGAAGGCGCTGAACACCATCATCATGGTGTTCACCGCCCATTTTCGCTGGACGATGCCGCCGTAGAGGACCGCCAGCGCGGGGATGCTCATCAGGCCGACGAGCGTCGCGGCAGTCATCTGCCACGCGTTGTCCCCCGAACTGAGCCACGATGCATAGGGAGTGAACACTCTTCGCCTCCAGAGGCTGAAGCGAAGGGCTGCCGGGTAGCCAGGCAACGGCGACCAGCACGGTCCCAGCCGACCGCTTCGGGTTCTGTCAGGTACGGTTCATGTCTCCCATGGCCTCGTTTCCAGCACGTTACTGAGCCGTTACGCCGGCCATACAGTGCGGGGAGCGCCCGCCCGTGAGGTTAAGAGGGTGTTTCCTAAGGTGATCAATCGTCCGCAGACGCGATGCGGCGGCCATCCCGCACTCTGGCATGGCCGCCGCAACGCCCTCCGGCTAGTACTCGATGGCCGTCACGTTTGACTGGTGACCCCCGTACTCGATGGCCGTCACGTTGGACTGGTGCGTGCCCGCATACTCCACGGCAGTGGGGTTCGACACGCGGACGCCGTACTCGATCGCGGTCACCGCTGTCACCCCGGACGCGCTCACGGCGCCGATCCCGCTGACCAGGAGAGCGCTGCCCACCAGGCCCGCCACCGCAATGCTGCGGATGATCATCATTGCCTTGATCCTTTCTGATCCGGCCTCACGGGACGAAACTGCGCTTCTCGCAAGAATCCATTCCCATAATTGGATCCGTTTCATGGGAATAGGGCGGCGTCAATAGTCGTAGTCATTTCGTTGCGAACTACACCAGATCGACATCACCGAAGGCAGCCGCCCTGCGATTGGCGGGCAGCGGGAGGCCGGAGTTACGTGCGAGTCAGGCGCGCAGCGTCCCTACTCGCCAGCGACGATCTCGACCTCGTAGCCATCGGCATTCTCGAGATAGGCGGCGTAGTGGTGCTCGCCCCCGGCGTAGGGGTGCAGATCGGTGAACATCAGCTTCCAGCCGTGCAGCAGTGCCTCAGCGACGAGTTCGTCCACGTGTCGCCGGTCGGCCGCGAAGAACGCGAGGTGGTTCAGCCCTGGGCGGCAGCGGTCATGGCGCCCGGCGGTACGGGCCGGGGACTGCTCCACCACGATGTAGGTGTAGCCCGCTCCCCAGCTGCGCCCGCCTGGCCAGTCCTGGTACTGCCGGTAGCCAAGCGCGGTGAGCAGCCATCCCCAGCTGACGATGGCACGGTCGAGGTCAGGAACCCACAGTTCGATGTGGTGGACCATTCCGGCTGCCGGGCCTGGCCACGCGTCCGGGCGCGGGAAACCCTCCGCAGGTCCGGACTCTGCCGACACCGGCTCAGCAACCTCGGCGGCCGGCGCCTGGTCCTGGCTCAGATCTGCCCCGGTGTCTGCCACGCTGACGCCCTCCCTCCATGCTGAGCTGGCGTGACGTTCCCTCATTGAAACAGGTCTTCGTGCCTTAGCGCGCGAAAACGCTATTAAGCACCGCAATACAGTCCCGGCTGAGCCGGGCGCGCTACTGCGGAGCCGGCAGATCGGCCAGCACGTCCAGCGACGCCCGGTGCGCGTCAGCGGTGCCAAGCGCCAGCGAGTCGGCCTTGGCCCGCTTCAGGTACAGGTGCGCGGGGTGCTCCCAGGTGAAGCCGATCCCGCCGTGCAGCTGGATCATCTCCTGGGCGGCCTTCAGCGCCGTATCGGAGCAGGTTGCCTTCGCCAGCGCCACCGCGAGCGTGGTCTCCGGACCGAAGCCGGCCGCCAGCCAGCCCGCCGCGTACCGCGCCGCGGCCCTGGCCTGCGTCACCGCCACCCAGAGGTCCGCCAGCCTGTGCTTGATCGCCTGGAAGCCGCCGATCGGCCGGGCGAACTGGTGGCGTTCCTTCACGTACGCGACGGTCTCGTCCAGGCAACGCTCGGCCAGGCCCAGCTGCTCCGAGGCGAGGATGCCGGCCCCGGCCAGCAGCGCCGCCGCGACAGCCTGCTCGGCCGCCTGGCCCACGGCGACCTGTGTGCCGCGCGCCTGGTCAAGGCGGACCTCGCACAGCTGCCTGGTCATGTCAAGCGAGACAAGCGGCCGCTTGCCGACACCCGGCTCGCTGACGCGTACCGCGTACAGGGCGTAGGGCACGCTGTCGGCCGGTACCAGCAGCACGTCGGCGGGCAGCGCGTCGGCGACGCCGCTGATCGTCCCGGTCAGCCGGTACTCACCGCGCTCGTCCCCTGGCCGCGGTACGTCTAGCCGCACGGTGGGCACCGGCCGGTGCCGTGTCCCGGCCGCGAACGGGATCGCCAGCGCCGCCGTCACCGCCCCGCTGGCCAGGTCCGGCAGCAGCGTGGTGTCCCCCGACGCCCACAGCGCGGTGGTCGCGAGCACCGCGCTGCCCAGGAACGGAACGGGCGCGACGAACCGGCCGAGTTCCTCCGCGACGACCGCGACCTCGCGGAATGATGCGCCCGCGCCGCCCAGCGACTCGGGGATCAGCAGGCCGGCGCAGCCGACCTCAGCCGCCAGGGTGTGCCATAGCTTGTCGTCGTATGTGTGGCCGGTCTCCGTCCTCGCGAGCACATCCCGCCAGCCCGCCCGGTCCTCGAGCAGGCCGCGTACCGCGCTGCGCAGCTCGGTCTCGGTCTCGCCGTAGAGCAGGTCGACGGGAGCAGCCTGACGGCCCTTGCCGCTCGCGCCGGGCCCGAGCTTCTCGTTCGCGGTCGTTTCGCTCACTGTGCTTCCTCGATCACCGGGGCAGGTCCTTCCACGGCCCGGTGTCGGCCCGGGCTTCCTTCGGTAGCCCGAGCACCCGCTCGGCGATGATGTTGCGCAGGATCTCCGAGGTGCCGCCCTCGATCGAGTTGCCCTTGGCCCGCAGGAACCGGAAGCCAGGGTTGCGCCCGAAGAAGTTGGCGCCCTCTGGCCTGCGCAATGTCCAGTCGTCGTAGAGCAGCCCGTCCGTCCCGGCGAGCTCGACCTCGAACTCGGAGATCTCCTGGTTCAGCCTGGCGAAGACCAGCTTGGCGGCCGAACCGTCAGGGCCGGGCTGGCCGGCAGCGAGCTGCTGGCGCAGCCTGATGCCCGCGAGCCTGGCCACTTCGGCGTCGGCCCACAGCCGCAGCAGGCTGTCGTGCAAGCCCGGCGTGCGCAGCTCGGGATGCTCCCGCCAGGTGCGCGCCGCGGACGCGATCATGCCGCCCTCCCGCGGCATGGCGCCGCCGCCGATCGAGACCCGCTCGTTCATCAGCGTGGCCATAGAGACCTGCCAGCCCTCGCCCACTCCCCCGATCCGGTCGGCGTCGGCGACCCTGGCGTCGGTCAGGAACACCTCGTTGAACTCGGCCTCGCCGGTGATCTGGCGCAGCGGGCGCACCTCGACCCCTGGCTGGCGCATGTCCAGCGCGAAGTAGGTCAGCCCCTGGTGCTTGGGCTGGTCGGGGTCGGTCCTGGCCACCAGCAGCGCGCGCCTGGCCATGTGCGCGGACGAGGTCCACACCTTCTGCCCGTTGACGATCCACTCGTCGCCGTCGCGCACCGCCCTCGTCGACAGGCCGGCCAGGTCAGAACCGGCGCCTGGCTCGCTGAACAGCTGGCACCAGATCTCCTCGCCGGTCCACAGCGGCCGCAGCCAGCGATCCTTCTGCTCGGCGCTGCCGTGCGCGAGAATCGTCGGCGCCGCCATGCCGAGGCCGATGCCGTTGCGCTCTGGGTGATTGGTCGGCGCGCCCGCTGCCTCGAACGCGCGGTCCACGACACTTTGCAGGGAACGGGGCAGTCCCTGCCCGCCCAGTCCCGCCGGGTAATGCACCCAGGCAAGGCCCGCGTCGAACCTGGCGTTCAGGAACTCCTGCCGCTCGGTGCCCTGCGGGTCATGGGCGGCAAGGAAGTCGGCAACCTGCGCGCGCAGGTCGTCCGCGGTTACAGCCACTGGATCTCCTAACAGAGCGGGCCGCCGGCCACGTAGATCACCTGGCCGGACACGAAGCCAGCGCCCTCGCTCACCAGGAATGAGATCACGTGCGCGACATCCTCAGGTGTCCCGACCCGGCGGACGGGGATGCTCGCGGCCGCGGCCTTCTGAAACTCCTCGAAGCCGATGCCGATCCTGGCCGCGGTGGCCGCTGTCATGTCAGTGGCGATGAAGCCGGGGGCCACGGCGTTGGCGGTGATGCCGAACTGGCCGAGCTCGATGGCCAGGGTCTTGGTGAAGCCCTGCAGGCCGGCCTTGGCGCTGGAGTAGTTGGCCTGGCCGCGGTTGCCGAGTGCGGAGCTGGAGGACAGGTTCACGACCCGGCCCCACTTGCCGTCGACCATGTACTTCTGGCAGGCCTTGGTCATGAGGAACGAGCCGCGCAGGTGAATGCCGAGGACCGTGTCCCAGTCGTCGATGGTCATCTTGAACAGCATGTTGTCCCTGATGACACCCGCGTTGTTGACCAGCACGGCCGGCCCGCCCAGCTCGGCCGCAATCTTGTCGACGGCGGCCTGGACCTGGTCGGCGTCACTGACGTCCGCGCCCACGGCCAGGGCCGTGCCGCCGGCGCTGGTGATCGCGTCAACGGTCCCGCCGCAGTCGCCTTCTTTCAGGTCGAGTACCGCGACGGCAAACCCGTCAGCAGCCAGGCGCCGGGCCGTGCCCGCGCCGATGCCGCGGGCCGCGCCGGTGACGACGGCTACTCGCTGGGACGCCTCTGACATGTATTCCTCCTGCTGAGCAGTGCTGAGTCGGTGCTGGGTCGTGCGGTCTAGCTGTACTTCCTGAGTTCCCGGCGGGCGAGCGAGCGCTTGTGCACCTCGTCCGGCCCGTCCGCCAGGCGCAGCGTCCTGGCGTGCGCCCACAGCATGGCCAGCGGGAAGTCCTGGCTGACCCCGCCGGCGCCGTGGGACTGGATCGCCTTGTCCAGCACCCACTCGGTCATCTGCGGCACCAGGATCTTGATCGACTGGATCTCGGTGTGCGCGCCCTTGTTGCCGACGGTGTCCATCAGCCACGCGGTCTTGAGTACCAGCAGCCTGGCCGCCTCGATCCGCACCCTGGCCTCGGCGATCCAGTCCTGGATGACGCCCTGCTCCGACAGCGGCTTGCCCCAGGCGACCCGGCTGGTGACGCGGCGGCAGGTGAGCTCAAGGGCTCGCTCGGCCGCGCCGATCTGGCGCATGCAGTGGTGGATCCGGCCCGGCCCAAGACGGGCCTGCGCGATGGCGAAGCCCTCGCCCTCGCCGGCGATGATGTTCTCGGCCGGGACGCGCACGTCGCTGAACTCGATCTCGGCGTGGCCGCCGTGCGTGCCGTCGGTGTAGCCGAAGACGTGCATGCCGCGCTTGACGGTGATGCCGGGGGTGTCCCTGGGCACCAGGATCTGTGACTGCTGCCGGTGCCGATCGGCGTTCGGGCTGCTCTTGCCCATCACGATGAGGATCTTGCACCGGGGATCCATCGCGCCGCTTGACCACCACTTGCGGCCGCTGATCACGTAGACGTCGCCGTCACGGGTGATGCTGGTCGAGATGTTGGTCGCGTCGGAGCTGGCCACATCCGGCTCGGTCATGCAGAAGGCCGACCGGATCTCGCCGTCCAGCAGCGGCCGCAGCCAGCGGTCCTGCTGCTCCCTGGTGCCGAACTCGGCAAGAACCTCCATGTTCCCGGTGTCCGGGGCAGCGCAGTTCAGCGCCTCCGGGGTCAGCCCGGACCGGCCGGTGAGCTCGGCCAGCGGCGCATACTGCAGGTTCGTCAGGCCGGCACCCTGTGGATGGTGGGCCAGGAAGAGGTTCCACAGGCCCTGACGCTTCGCCTCGGCCTTCAGCTCTTCCATGACCGGCGGGCGCTCCCACCCGCGCCCCTCGGCCACTAGCTCGGCCGCCTGCTCCTCGAAAATCTTCTCGGCCGGCAGGATGTGATCGCTGATGTAGGCCTGCAGCTTGGCGCGGAGTTCCTCGGTGCGAGCGTCGTAAGCGAAGTCCATCTCGTGCTGCCTCCTGCGGCCCCGGCGATTCCGGACAAGACTACCTACCGACCGGTACGTACTCCACGCTACGGTGCTGAAATGGCACAGGTCGAGACCGTCAGGGGACCGGTTGACGTCGGGTCTCTCGGCACCACGCTCATGCACGAGCACGTCTTCGTGCTCAACGAGGAGGTGCGGCGGAACTACCCGGCCGGCTGGGACGAGACCGACCGGGTCGATGACGCTATCGCCAAGCTGACCGGGCTTTACGATCTCGGCTGCCGGACGATCGTCGACCCGACCGTGCTCGGGCTGGGCCGCGACATCGAGCGCGTCAGGCGGGTCGCTGACGGCGTGCCGCTGAACATCATCGTGGCGACCGGCCTGTACACCTACAACGACCTGCCGTTCTACTTCAGGTACCGCACGGCGAGCCGCGATGGCCTGGATCCGATGGCCTCGATGTTCATCGCCGACATCACCGACGGAATCGCCGGAACGGGCATGAAGGCTGCCTTCCTGAAGTGCGCGATAGATGAGCCGGGTCTCACGCCCGGTGTCGAGCGGGTGCTGCGAGCCGTCGGCCGGGCGCATGCCGAGACCGGCGCGCCCATCACCGTTCATACGCATCCAGCGTCAGGCACCGGCCGGGATGTGGTCAGGGTGCTCGGCGAGGAAGGCGCCGACCTGGCCAGGGTGGTGCTCGGCCACAGTGGTGACAGCACCGACCTTGACTACCTGACCGAGATGGCGGACGCTGGCTGCCTGCTCGGCATGGACCGGTTCGGGCTCGATATCATCACGCCGTTCGAGCAGCGGGTCGACACGGTGGCCGCACTGTGCGAGCGCGGCTACGCCGAGCGCATGGTGCTCTCGCACGACGCAGCCTGCCACATTGACTGGTTCCCGCCCGCCGCCATCCCGGCGTTCGCGCCGTCCTGGCACTTCGGGCACATCTTCAAGGACGTGCTGCCTGCCCTGCGCGAGCGCGGCGTCAGCGAGGAGCAGATCGGCGCGATGCTGGTGGCCAACCCGCGCCGCTACTTCTCCGCCTGACCCGGCAGGGCAGGCCCGTGCTCAGGCGTACCGCCGGGGACGCCAGGCCAGCAGCGCCCAGATGATGAAGATGTTCACGGCGATCACGACCAGCGACCACAGCGGGTAGTACGGGATGATCAGGAAGTGGGTGACCGCGCTCAGCGTGGCCACGACGACGCCGACGATGCGCGCCCACATCATCCCGAGGATCACGCACACCCCGGCCACGAAGACCAGGCCGCCGAGGATCAGGGACGCCCAGCCCCAGCTGTATGTGGTGCCGTGGTAGTAGTAGCCCGCGTGGTAGACAAACCAGCTGCCTCTGACCACCATCGCCAG
Organism: Streptosporangiaceae bacterium; assembly: GCA_035621915.1. Classification (GTDB taxonomy): domain Bacteria; phylum Actinomycetota; class Actinomycetes; order Streptosporangiales; family Streptosporangiaceae; genus JAJYUU01. The sequence goes on along the minus strand of DASPWG010000203.1, from coordinate 5,793 downwards.
GCCGTCCAGGAAGCCGATCGCGCCGCCAATGATCATCAGGAACCCGGCCAGGACGCTGCCGGCCATGGCCCCCGCCCCGCGTCCCTGCTCGGCCGCGAGCTGGGCCTGCCGCGAATCGGGCGGGTAGCCGGTCTCGCGCTCGTACTCGGCCGCGTACTCGCTCTGCGCGCCTGCCTGCCCGCGTGAGCTGGTCATGCTGCCTCCCCTGTGCGCGCCCGCAGGGCCGTGCCAATCCCGGTTTCACCCGACTCGCTTACAGTGCCGGGAATGCCGGATCCGGCCGTGCCCTTCCTTGCTGCCAACGTAGGGAGGCGCGTCACGCCGGGCATCATCCGATCCGGGTGAACCGGCGGCGAGGTCAGCCCTTGCCGCCGGGGCGCAGGTCCAGGGCATGCGCGGCCGCGGCGAGCGCGGCCAGGTGACCCTCGACCGAGCCCAGGCTTGCCCCCATGGTGTTGACGGATACGTGCGATGCGCCGGCCGCCCGCCAGCGCCCGACGTGGCCGGCCAGCCTCTCCACGCCGTCCTGCGTCCAGCTCACCCGGCCCTCCATGCCGATCTGCGCCGGGTCACGTCCGGCGGCCACCGCCGCCGCCTCGATGACCGACCGCGCCTCGTCCAGGCGGGCATCGGGCGGCACCTGCGGGAACCAGCCGTCGGCGAGCCGCCCGATGCGCTCGTAGGCGCGCCTTGACTGCGCCCCGAACCAGATCGGGATCGGCCGCTGCACCGGCAGCGGGCTGAGCCCCGCTCCGGTGACTCGCTCGTGCTCGCCATCGAACGTGACCGACTCCTCGGTCCACAGCCGGCGCAGCAGCGTGACCTGCTCGGTGATGCGCCGGCCGCGGTCGGAGAAGTCCTTGCCGAGCGCCTCGTACTCGACGGCGTTCCAGCCAAGGCCTACGCCCAGCCGGAACTTGCCGCCAGTCAGCAGGTCGACCTCGGCGGCCTGCTTCGCCACCAGCGCCGTCTGGCGCTGCGGCAGGATGATGATGCCGGTGACCAGCTCGAGCGAGGTGATCCCGGCGAGGTAGCCGAACAGCACAAGCGGCTCGTGAAAGGTGGTCGCGACGTCGTAGGGCCCGCGCCAGGGACGGTGCACCGCGGGATCCGCGCCGAGCACGTGGTCGTAGGCCAGCACGTGCGCGAAGCCGAGTTCCTCGACCTGCTGCGCGTAGGCGCGGACCGCCCCGCGGTCCGCGCCGATCTCCGTCTGCGGGAACACCACGCCGATCTGCATGAGTGCCTGTCTATAGCGTGCCCGCCGGTGCTGACAAGGTGGCCCGCCGCTAGGGCAGCGACGTGGCGACCTGCTCGAGCAGGGCCAGCGAGGACTGCATGCCGCTCTCCATGCCGGAGTTCAGGTGCGCGTCCCGGTTCTGCTGGCTGGAGTGCTGCACCAGGATCGTCGTCGTGGTCCGCCCGCCGGCCTCGGTCAGGCTGAGCGTGCTGACCGCGGCGGCGTCCGGCGCGCCCTCGAACACCTCGGTCCGCACCAGCCGCTCGTCCGGCTCGATCTCCAGGTACTCGCCGTGGAACGCGACCTCGAAACCGGGGTTCGCCCGCATGACCCAGCGCCACGCACCGCCCACCCGCAGGTCGTTGGTGACGCTGGTGACCTCGCCCCTGTCACCGCTCCACCAGCGCCGGATCAGGTCGGGCTCGGTCCAGGCCCGCCACACCAGGTGCCTGGGCGCGGCGAATTCCCTGGTGATCAGGATCTGCGTGTCGGACGGGAGCGTCACCACCGCCGCTCCGCTAGTCACTGCCGTCATCCCCTTGCTCCTGTTCGCTGAGTTCCGCGAGCACTGCGTCGAGCTTCTCGAACCGCCGCGACCATGACTCCTCGTAGCCGCGCACCCAGTCGTAGATCGGCCTGAGTGGCTGCCCGTTGAGCCGGTACAGCCGCTGCCTGCCGGCATCGCGCACGTCTACCAGCCCCACTTCCCTGAGCACCCGCAGGTGCTTGCTGACCAGCGGCTGCGCCACCCCGAGTACCGCAACGAGGTCGTTGACCGGCAGTTCGCCGGCCGCCAGCAGGTCCAGGATCTGCCGCCGCCTGGGCTCCGCGACCGCGTTGAACGCGTCCGCCGTCGTCGCCGCTCTTGCCATGCTCACATCATATTCCCATATGGGCATGTGTCAAGCTGTGCAGCAGGGCCGGACACGCGGAGGTAGCAATCATGGAACTAGAACGCTGGCTCGGCGGTGCGGTGGCCGCCGTCAGGGAATGGCAAGACAGTTTCGGGCCCTTCGAGCCGCATCCGTCCCTGCAGGTCAGCGACGCCCAGTTCGGCGCCGCGTTCGCCGAGTTGGCCGACAGGCTGGCCGGCAACTACCCGTTCTTCCACCCCTCGTACGCCGGCCAGATGCTCAAGCCGCCGCACCCGGCGGCGGTGGTCGGTTACCTGGCCACGATGCTGATCAACCCGAACAACCACGCCATCGACGGCGGGCCGGCTACCGCCGTGATGGAGAAGGAAGTCACCGGCCAGCTCGCCGCGATGTTCGGCCTGCGGCAGCACCTCGGCCACCTGACCACCAGCGGCACCATCGCCAACCTCGAGGCGCTGTACGTGTCCAGGGAGCTGCATCCGGACGAGGGCATCGCCTACAGCTCCGAGGCGCACTACACCCACGGCCGGATGTGCGGCGTGCTCGGCATCCAGGGCACCGCGGTCGGCGTCGACGACGCCGGAAGGATCGACCTCGCCGAGCTCGACGCGCTGCTGTCGGGCGGCCGGATCGGGACCGTGGTCGCGACCGCGGGCACTACCGGCCTCGGCGCCATCGACCCGGTGCACGAGGTGCTCGCGGTGGCCAGGCGGCACGGCGTGCGGGTGCACGTCGACGCTGCCTACGGGGGCTTCTTCACCCTGCTCGCGGGCACTGACGACTCGCTAGGGGCGGCGGCCCTCGACCCAGCGCCGTGGCTGGCCATCGCCGGCTGCGATTCGGTCGTGGTCGACCCGCACAAGCACGGCCTACAGCCATACGGCTGCGGCGCCGTCCTGTTCGCCGACCCCGAGGTCGGCAGGTTCTACGTGCACGACTCCCCCTACACCTACTTCACCTCCGCCGACCTGCACCTGGGCGAGATCAGCCTGGAGTGCTCGCGGGCCGGGGCCGCCGCGGCCGCGCTGTGGCTGACGTTCAGGGTGCTGCCCCCGACGCCTGACGGGCTCGGCCAGGTCCTGGCGGCCGGGCGGCGGGCCGCGCTGGCCTGGGCGGACCTGCTGCGCCGGTCCGGCGACCTCGATCTCTACCAGAAGCCGGAGCTGGACATCGTCAGCTACTTCCCGGTGACGGGCGGGCGCCGCCTGTCGGCCATCGACGGCCGCTCCGCCGCGATGCTGCAGGCTGGCATGGCCGATCCGGCCGAGCCCGTCTTCCTCAGCACGCTGCGGGTGTCGGCGGACGCGTTCGCCCGGCGCCACCCCGACATCATCGCCGACGCGGACGGCACCAGGATCCTGCGCAGCGTCCTGATGAAGCCGGAGTCGGAGACTTACCTGGCAACGTTGCAGGCCAGGGTGACGAAGCTGGCTGGCCGGTGAGCCGCCCGTTTCCCGAAGAAGAGGGCTAGCGCAGGAGCAGGCGGCCGATCCGGAACCCGGCCAGCGCCAGCCCGGCCACTCCCATCACCGCCAGGTAGAGCACGTGCCAGAGCAGGCCAGGGCCCACGTAGCCGAGGGTGAGGCCGCGCAGCAGCGCGATGCCCTGGTAGAGCGGGGTGACGTCGACCACGATCTGGATGGGCCGCGGGTACACGCCCAGCGGGTAGAACGTGGTCGAGAACAGGAACATCGGCAGCGTCGCCAGCGTCACGAACTCGAAGTGCTGCCAGCTGCTCATGAACGTGGTGGCCGCCATCCCGGCGCCGGCGAAGGCGAAGCCGATCAGCAGCGCGGCCGGGATCGCCAGGGCGCCCCACCAGGAGTGCACCAGCCCCATGGCCAGCATGACGATCATGAAAGCCACCGCGTACAGGCCGCCCCTGATGAGCGCCCAGCCGACCTCGCCGAGCGCAATGTCACCGCTGCGCATGGGCGTGGCCAGCGCGGAGTCGTAAAGCTTGGCGTACTTGAGCCGGAAGAACACGTTGAAGGTGGAGTCCATGACGGCGCCGTTCATGGACGAGGTGGCCAGCAGGGCGGGCGCGACGAAGCTGGTGTACCCGATGCCGCTCACCTTGCCGACCAGCTCGCCGATCCCGATGCCGATCGACAGCAGGTAGAACAGCGGCTCGAAGAAGCCGGAGGCCAGCATGAGCCAGGCGTGCCGGTAGGCGCGGGCATGCCGCTCGATCAGGTGACCGCTGCCGCGGCCGCCGAGCGCGCCATGCCGGGCGGCGAGCAGCGCCGGCGGCAGGATGCGGAGCGGGAAGGTCCGGAGCTGGCCGGAGAGCTCAGACATACAGCCGCCGCCGGTAGGTGCAGGCACCGGCTGCGACGCCGATCGCGGCCACCGCGGCGAGGTACGCCACGTGGCCGAGCGCGGCCGGCAGTGTCGCGGTGCCCAGGCTCAGCGCCCGGCACAGCGCCACCCCGTGCCACAGCGGCGTGACGTAGGCGAGCGGCCGTATCCAGGCAGGCAGCTGGGTGACCGGGAAGAACGTCCCGGAGAACAGGAACATCGGGATCATGCCGAACCGGAACAGCATCGCGAAGCTCTGGTCCTTCTCCCTGGTCACCGCGAAGGCCTCGATCGGCGCGGCGAACGCGATCCCGGTCAGGACGGCGACCGGCACGGCGGCCAGCACCCACGGGGACCGCACGGCCCCGAACGCCGCCATGACCGCCAGGAAGATCGTGCAGTTCATCGCCAGCCGCATCGTGGTGAACAGCAGGTGGCCGGCGAGGATGTCGGCGGGACGCAGCGGCGTGGCGGCCGCCGCCTGGTAGGTCTTCAGCCACTTGACCGAGCCCATCACCGGATAGGTGGACTCGCCCATGGCGGTCTGCATGGCCTGGGCCGCGAGCAGGCCAGGTGCCAGGAAGACCAGGTAGCTGACCCCGCCGAGGCTCGCGCTGCCGTGCTTGTCGACCAGCTCGCCGAGGCCCAGGCCCATGGCGCCGAGGTACAGGACCGGATTGAGGACGCTGGAGTAGATCGTCCCGCGCCAGGTGCGCCGGTAGTTGACCAGCCAGAACCGGAAGGCACGCACCGCCATGCCCCAGCGTCCGGCCACGGTCGGCAGGGCAGCAGCCACGCCTGGCGCGCTCGCGGCGGGCACCGCCGGCGCGGTCATCCGTCCTCCAGCCGCCTGCCGGTCAGCCGCAGGAAGACGTCTTCCAGCGTGCTGCGGCGAGCCAGCGAGGTGAGCGGCTCCACGCCGAGGTCGCGGACGGAGGACAGGGCCGCGTCCCCGTCGGCGACGTAGAGCAGGATCCGGTCCGCCAGGACCTCCATCCGCTCGGCCGGAATGTGTGCCACCTTCTGCGCGGCCAGCTCGTGGTCCTCCGGCCGGAACCGCAGCTCAAGCACCTCGGGGGTGGAGTAGGCCGCGATCAGCTCGCGCGGCGAGCCGGATGCGGCGATCTTGCCGCGGTCCATCACGACGAGCCGGTCGCACAGTTGCTCGGCCTCGTCCATGTAGTGGGTAGTCAGGATCAGCGTCACGCCCTGCTGCTTGAGGCGGAACAGCCGGTCCCACACGACGTGCCTGGCCTGCGGGTCCAGTCCCGTGGTTGGCTCGTCCAGGATCAGGATCTCCGGCTCGTTGATCAGCGACCGGGCGATCGTCAGCCGCCGCTTCAGCCCGCCGGACAGCGGCTCCACCTGATCGCCGGC
>DASPWG010000202.1:0-34431 GCA_035621915.1 Streptosporangiaceae bacterium | reverse complement strand
CGGCGAGGGCGCCGAGTTCGCGGGAGTGCGCCAGTACGTGCCGGGCGACCGCCAGCGGCGGATCAACTGGCCGGCCACGACCAGGACCGGCTCGCTGCACCTGAGCACGTTCGCCGCCGAGCGCACGCAGAACGTGGTGATCATCGCCGACACCACCGCGGAGGTTGGCGAGGCCGGGCTGACCACACTGGACCTGGTTGTCCGCGGGACCGCGGGCGCGATCGCCCGGTATGCGGCCAGCCGCGACCAGGTGGGCCTGATCAGGTTCGGCTCTGACCTTGGCTGGGTCGGTCCAGGCCAGGGCCAGCGCCACGTGGACCGGCTGATGGACCTTCTGATCAAGGGCCCTTCTGTCCGGGAACGCCCGGCCGCGATGACGAGGCTGCCGCGTGCCGCCCTGCCACCTGGCGCGCTGATCCTGGCATTCAGCCCGCTGCTCGATCCGCGCCTGGTGGAGGCGATCAGGGACCTGCGCGAGCGCGGGTTCAGCGTCCTGGTCGTGGACGTGCTCAACGCCGCGCCAGAGCATGACGGCAGCCTGATTTCCAGTCTGACCGGGCGGCTCTGGCACCTGGAGCAGCAGGCCATGCAGTTCTCGCTCACTCAGCTGGGAGTGCCGGTAACGCACTGGGACGGCAAGACTGGCCTGGATGAGCCGCTGGCGCCCTACACGCGGCGCGCGATCGTGGTGCGGCACTGATGGCCGGCCAGTCAGGCAGCCGGGCGGATCGGAGCGGGCCCGCCCTGGCCGCGCAAGCCACCGCAGCCAGAAGCGATCAGGGATGGCATGCCCTGGCCGGCCGGCCGGCGGCCAGGTGGCGCGCTACCGCGGCCGCGGCCGTACTGGCCGCCGCCATCGTCGGCTGGGCGGCGTTCCCGCTCAGCGACGGGGGTGCCGGGACGAGGGTCGCGCTGATCGCGGCGATCGTCTGCGCCGTCCTGAGCGTGGCCCAGCTGACCGTGGCACAGATCCCGGTCATGGATGCGCCGGCCCTTGGGTCCATCGCCGACCGCGTTGCCGACCGGCTGCTGAGCTTTCTGCGGTCGGTGCAGTGGGCCGAGGGCCTGCTGCTGGCAGCGCTCGCGCTTGCGGCACTGCGCCCTGCTCAGCCACGGCATACCGGCGTGCTGGGCGTCGCGCTGCTGGCATACCTGTTCGCCGTGCACCTGGCCGAGACCAGCGCCAGCCCCAGGGTGCTGCGCCCCCAGTTGCCGATCATCGCGGCGGGCATCGGCCTGCTCGCGCTGGCTGTGGGCGCGGCCCTGCTGCCCGGCCTGCACTCGGCCGCTGGCGGTTCGTTGATCCGCGGCGTGGCGATTGTCGCGGCCGTCGTCGTCGCCGCGATCTCGGTGCCGACGTGGGCCAGGCGCCGCTAGCAGATTTCCCGCCAGCCGCCGCGCGTCACCGGCCTGCCGCGTAACCCTGCATGCCGCGCGGGTTCGCGCCCGCATACAGGAAGCCGCCTGACCTGGCCACTGCGCTGATCCGGCCGAGCGACCAGGGCGGCCGGACGTCCACGTCGTGGCCGCGCTGGCGCAGGCCGGCGATAACTCGCTCGCCCGCCCGGTCCTCGATCGCCAGCGACCGCGGCGCGCTGGCGCGCGGCCAGAATGACGACGGGAAGTGGTCGGTGTGGAATGCCGGGGCATCGATGGCCTCCTGCAGGTTCATGCCGAAGACCACGTGGTTGAGGAAGAACGCCAGCGACCACTGATCCTGCTGGTCGCCGCCCGGCGTCCCGAACGCCAGATAGGGCTCGCCGTCGCGCATTGCCAGGCCGGGCGAGAGCGTGGTCCGCGGCCTGCGGCCGGGTGCCAGGCTGCTGGCCAGGCCGGGCGTGAGGGTGAACATCTGCGCCCTGGTGCCCAGGCAGAAGCCCAGGCCGGGGATGACGGGCGAGCTCTGCAGCCAGCCTCCGCTCGGGGTGGCGGCGACCAGGTTGCCGAACCGGTCGGCGACGTCGAGGTGGCAGGTGTCGCCGGGGCCGAGTTCGGCCGTGCCAGCGCCGCCGCGCGCCGCGGCGGCAGCCGTGGGCTCGCCGGCTCCCGCGTGCGCAGACTGCGGGGGCAGGTGGCGGCCGGCGAACGCCGCCGCCGCGAAGCCGGGCAGCCGCGGCTGCACACCGGCCGGCGAGCCAGGGATCAGGGCAGCCGAGGACTGCTCCCCGATCAGGGCGCGACGGGAGTCCGCGTAGGCCGCCGACAGCAGCTCCGGTACTGGCACCGGCGTCTGCCGCGGGTCGCCATACCATGCCTCCCGGTCGGCGAAGGCCAGCTTGGAGGCCTCGACGACGGTGTGGATGAACTCGGCACCGCCCGGCGGCATGTCCTCGATGCCGAGGCCGTCGAGGAGCGCGAGCTGCTGCAGGAGGACCGGGCCCTGACCCCACGGGCCAGTCTTGCAGACGGTCAGGCCGCGGAATCCGAGCGTTACCGGCTCCTCCACGCTGGACCGCCAGCGCGCCAGGTCGTCGCCGCTGAGCAGGCCGCGGTGCACGGTGCCGGTGACATCCATCGCCTCGGCGGTCTCCAGGTAAGCCGCGATGGCCTCGGCCACGAATCCCTCGTAGAACGCGCGCCTTGCCGCCTCGATCTGGCCATCGCGATCCTGGCAGGCCTGCTCCGCCTCGGCCAGGATCCGCCGGTACACCGCGGCCAGCGCCGGGTTGGCGAAGCGGGCTCCCGGCCCCGGAACCCCGCCGGCCAGGTACACCTCCGCCGAGCCTGGCCAGTGCGCGCGGAAGGTGCCGGCGACCGCCTCGATGGCCGCGCTCGCGCTGGGCAGCATCGGGTAGCCGTCGTGCGCGTAGCCGATCGCGTACTCCATCACCGCGCGTAGCGGCAGCGTGCCATAGCGCTGCAGCAGCAGCATCCAGGTGCCGAACGCGGCGGGCACGCACGCCGCCAGCAGCCCGGTGCCGGGCACCAGGTCCAGGCCGAGGCCTTCGAACGCCTCCAGGGTGGCTGCGGCTGGCGCTGGCCCCTGACCGTCCAGCACGAACGTCTGCCCGGTGCCGGAGCTGAACCCGATTACCGGGACCTCACCACCAGGCCCGTTCAGGTGCGGCTCCACGACCTGCAGGACAAGGCCGGTGGCGACGGCCGCGTCGAAGGCGTTGCCGCCCCTTTCAAGGACGGCCATGCCCGCCGCCGATGCCAGCCAGTGCGTCGACGCCACCATCCCGAAGGTGCCGGCAAGCTGCGGCCTAGTCGTGAATTGACCGCTGCCCGGCATGTGTGCCTCCGACGAAATCGGTGAGTTGCTGCGTACTGACGTTATCTGGTGCCAACCAGGACAGCCCCAGGAGCGTCATAGGTGGCACATATGCCAGTGCGGCCCCCGCACAGTTCTAAGGACAGGACCAATGAACACAGTTGGACAGCTCACACGGCGGTTTGGCTTCATCGCGGCCGCGGCCGGGGTCGCCGCCTTGCTGGCCGGGTGCGGCAGCAAGGCCGCACCGCCTGCCGCGGCGCCGGCGAAGACGGCCTCGGTGGCGCCGTCAGCCGGCAGCACCACGCCGGCCAGCAGCCCGTCTCCTGCTGGCCCCGCCACGTGCCTCTCCTCCGACCTGCAGGCATCGCTTGGCCAGTCGCAGGGCGCGGCCGGCACCATTTACCAGCTGCTGATCCTGACCAACACCTCGGGCTCGGGCTGCACGCTGTATGGCTACCCGGGCGTTTCCTTCGTGACCGGGCAGGGCGGTAGCGTCATCGGCTCGCCCGCGGCGCGCAACCCGTTGATCTCCGACACGCTGGTCACCCTGCAGCCCGGCGGCACTGCGAGCGCGCTGCTCGGCGTTGTCGACACCGGCGCGCTGCCGCAGTCCAAGTGCGACCCCGGCACCGCGGACTGGCTGCAGATCTACCCGCCTGGCGACACCGGCTCGCTGTTCGTCCAGCTCAGCTCCTCGGTCTGCACGAAGGTCGGCGAGATCTACATGCACGTCACCGCGGTGCACGCGGGCAGTTCCACCAGCTCGTTCTGAGCCTCGGTCGGTAACGCGCGGGCGGCCAGCACGAAAAATAACCGGGCTGGCCGCCCGCGCGTCGTAATAGGCAAGGACCGCACCAGGCGGGCCGCGACGCAGGGTGATCGCCGCATGCCGCACACCCGGGCGGCACCGAGAAGGTGACAACCGATGACCAACGCTCGCAACCGCAGCCCGCTCCGCGCTTCAGCTCTCGCCGCTGCCTCGGGCCTTGCCGCGACAGCGCTCCTGGCCGCGTGCAGCACAGCAGGCGGGCACCCCGGCGCCAGTAGCCAGTCGGCAGGCCGGCTGCTGCCCAGCCCGAGCCACGTCGCGCAGTTCCTGCCGCCTGAATCGCCGGCCGCGACCGCGAGTCCGGCTGCGACCAGCCAGCCCGCACCGCCGGTGCCCGCCGCCGCAGGGCCTGCGGCGTGCGCGGCCAGCCAGCTGCAGCTTTCGGTCGGCCCGGAGAACGGCGCCGCTGGCAGCCTCTACTACCCGGTGCAGTTCACCAATACCTCCGACGCGAGCTGTACCTTGTACGGCTACCCCGGCGTGGCCCTTGTCAGCGCTCCCGGCGGCAGCATCGTCGGCGCGGCTGCGGTACGGAACCCCACGTTCCCCGCCGCGCTGATCACGATCGCACCAGGCGGCGTGGCGCATGCGCCGCTGCAGGTCGCGCTGGCCGCCAACTACCCCGCCCCGGTGTGCGGGCCCGCCACCGCGCACTGGCTGCAGGTCTACCCTCCCGGCAGTTTCACAGCACTGTTCGTGGACTTCACGGCGCAGACCTGCACCAAGCCAGTCGGTGACGGCTCCACGCTGGGGATCTACGTGGTCCTGCCGGGCGCAACCGGGTCATAGCGCCGGCCCCCCGCGCGCGGCCGAACAACCGTGGCCAGCGCCGCTGCGTCGTACCTGTCAGAGGCTGCTCACCCCGGAGCGGCCACGGAGGCGGCCATGAAAGCGCTGGGCCAGTTATTCACTCGCCGTCCGGGCACGCGGCTGCGCACTGGCGCGGCCTGCATGGCGGGGATCGCCGCGGCAGCGGCCCTCGCCGCCTGCGGCTCGACGCCCGCGCCGCCGGGCGGTCAGGCTGCGGGGGCTGCGCACGCCAGCAGCGCGGCGCCGTCGTCCCGCGCGAGTGCCGGGGTCACCGCCTGTGCAACGTCGGAACTGCGGGTGACTCTCGACGCCAGCGCGGCCGGGGTTGCCGCCGGTAGCTCGTACGTTCCGCTTGAGTTCACCAACGCCTCGTCCAGCACGTGCACGCTGGCGGGGTATCCGGCCGTGGCATTCGCATCGGGCGTCGCGGGACCGCAGATCGGCACGGCCGCGGCGGCCGAGGTGAGCACGCACCCGGCCAGCCTGGTGCTGGCCCCCGGCGGCATCGCCCATGCCTGGCTGCAGATCGTGGACGTGGCCAACCTGCCGTCGAGCCAGTGCAAGCCCGTTCAGGCCAGCGGGCTGCGGGTGAGCTTCTCCGGGACGCAGACCGCCGCGTTCCTTGCGCACCCGTTCCCCGCCTGCGCCAACGCGCTGCACGGCAGCGAGGTGCTCGCGGTCTTCCCGGTGCAGGCGGGCGCGGCCAAGCGCGGCACGGCCCCCTGACCCCGGCTGGCTGCGCCCTGGGCGCCGGCAGTACAGGATCCAGGGGCGCTCAGGCGTACAGCGCGAAACGGGCGTTCCGTTATCTACCACTCAGGGTCGGCCGTCTCGGTCCATCCGGTAGCGTTCAGGGCATGGATGAGCTGAGCCCGCGGCTGCGCGCCGTCTGTGATCTTCAAGCTGCCGAGATGCGCGAGTACAGCGGCCGCCATGAGTACGACGGAAAGGTCCAGGACCTGTCGCCAGGGGGAGTCAAGGCGGGTCTCGCCCAGCTGGCCGATGCTACGGCTGCCACCGGGCCACTTGCCGATTCGTATGACGAGGCTCAGCTCACCGCGTTCACCCGGCGCACCGAGGTGGAGTACGGGGAGCTGGAACTGCACCGCAGCAACCCGCTGTATCACCTCGGCAACCTCGACCTGGCGTGCTACGACCGTGACTACGCCCCGCAGCCCGACCGGGACCAGGCGCTGCGCGAGCACCTGGCGGCCTGGCCTGTCGCGATCGACGGCGCGATCGAGGCGCTGGACCGTGTCAGCGCGCCGGTCGCGCTCTCACTTGTCGACGTGGTCAGGGGACTGGCCGCGGGCCTGCCGGCCGACGCCGACGAGGCGGCCAGGCAGGCGGCACTCGCGGCGCACAAGCGGCTGGTGGCGCTGATCGGCGAGGCAGCCGAGAACGGCGATCCTGACCCGGCCCTCGGAGCGGCAGGCCTGAGCGCCCTGATGGGAAGCGCCGAGGCCATGGATGTCGACCTCGGGCGGCTGGCCGAGCGGGCCGACGCCGAGCGCGACCGGCTGATGACCCGGCTCGCCGAAAGCTGCGCCGCGATCGACCCCGGCCGCCCGCCGCTCGAGGTGGCCAGGACGCTGATCCGCCAGCACCCCGACGCCGACGGCGTGCTGGACGCCGCGCGCAAGTGGACCAGGCTGGCCATCGAGTTCACCCGTGACCATGACCTCGTCCCGTATCAGGACGGCGAGTGCCTGGTTGGGCTTGCGCCAGAGAGCCGCCGGTGGGCCATGGCAATGATGGCGCCAGCGGCCGCCGGCGAGCCGGAGGGCCCGTCGTGGTATCACATCACCCCGCCAGACCCGTCCTGGCCCGCCAGCGAGGCCGAGGAGTGGCTGCAGGTCTTCAGCGACACGACCCTGCCGGGGATCACGGTGCACGAAGTGGCACCAGGGCACTTCTCCCACGGCCGCGCCATCCGCCGCGCCCCGACGCCAGTGCGCCGCATCCTGCACTCCGCCGCGTTCGTCGAGGGCTGGGCGCACTATGCCGAGGAACTCTGCGTCGAGGAGGGCTTCTGCGCCGATGACCCGCGCTTCGCGATCGGCGTCTGGCTCGAGGCGCTGATCCGGGTGACACGGCTGGCCTGCGCCATTGGTATGCATACCGCGGGCATGACGGTGCAGGAGGCCACCAGGCGCTTCGCGGCCGACACCCACCTGAGCGGGGCGGCGGCCGCCTCGGAGGCGCGGCGCGCCACCTTCGATCCGACCTATGGCCGCTACACCTGGGGCAAGCTGGAGATCATGAAGCTGCGAGACCGGGCAAGACATGAATGGGGTGCCGGCTTCAGCCTGAGCCGGTTCCACGCCGCGCTGCTCGACCTCGGGTCACCGTCGCTCGGCCTGCTCGGCACAGCGGTGCAGCGAGGCTGAGAGCGCGCCGCGGCGCCGGGCCGAGCCCGTTGGCCACCCGAGCGCCAATGCGTGAGAGCATGGTGACGCCGTTCCATCAAGTGAGGTCGATCATGCCCGGACTGCGCCGCTCCCCCGGCGGCCCGGCTAGCGCGCGCCGCGACAGCGCGGTCGCGCATCGAGGTCACGCGATAGTCGCCGCTGCGGGCGCGGTGTTCGGCCTGGGCCTCGGCACGGCGCTGCTGGCCGGCTGCGGCGGCGCGCCGGAGCCGCCAGGCCCGCAGCTCACCCTGATATCGGCGCAGGTGACCCAGCCGAACTCCGACGGGGTCACCGATGCCTACGTGATCGTCGAGAACAAGGGCCCGGCGGCGGTCCAGCTGATCGGCGCGAAGACGAGTGCCGGCGGGACGGTTCTGCTGCGCTCGCCCAGCGGGACCGGTGCCAGTGCCGCGCTCATGCGCACCGTCACCGCCATCACGATCCCGGCGCATAGCCTCTTCCGGCTCGACCCGAACGGCTCGCACCTGCTCATCACCGGGTCCGGGCCGATGAAGGCCGGCACCGAGATCACGCTGACGCTGATCTTTGCCCACGACGGGGCGATCTCAACGCCCGCGATGGTCACCAACCCCGCGACCGGTGGCTCCAGCTACTTCCTGAACTAGGGTGTGTCCGAGCGCCCGGCTACCCGGGTGCCGCAGTGACCGGCTACCCGCGTGCGGCCGGACGCCGAGCGTGTTGCCTCTCCCCAAGTACGCGATATATCGTTTCGTTATCAGGATGGATGGGGCCTCGGAGGGTGGGTCTGATGGCGACTGGCGACAACCTGCGCGTAGGCGATGCCGAGCGCGAGTCGGTCGCTGCTGAGCTGCGCGAACACTACGCCCAGGGGCGTCTCACGCTTGAGGACTTCGAGCGGCGCTTCGACGCGGCGATGGCGGCCAAGACACGCGGTGACCTAGACCAGCTTGTCAGGGATTTGCCGCACACCAAGCCGCCTGGCACGCCGCTGCCGGCGCCTGCCTCCGGCAACTGGCGCCAGCACGGGCGGGGTCACGGCAGCGGCTACGGCGGGCCGCGCCGCCGAGCGATGCTTGGCCGCATCAGCGCGCTACTGGCCGCAGTCGCCAGCGTTCTCATCGTGTTCGACGTCATGGCCGGGCTGCGGTTTCCGCTGCCAGGCAAACTTGGCTTGCTGGTGGCCATCTTCGTGTTCATCCGCGGCCTGCTGCGGTGGATGTTCCGGTTCGGCCGCCGCAGGTTCTAGACCGCCTCCCAAGCGGCCGCCAGCGCGGGCAAGTTGCCTGCTCAGCCGCTGCCAGGTGCCCGCAACGGCACTAGCAGGTAGCGGAACGAGCGCGCACCCTGCCGGTCAGCCGCGCCATCATCGCCATCGGGCTTGCCGTCGCCCGCCCAGGTGATCAGTGCCGGCTTCGCCGGGCTGGTGAACTCCAGCCGGATGCTGCCAGCCCCCGCCGCCGCGGCGTCCGGGCCGTCCTGGTGTCCGCTCAGGGCGGCGGCGGTTAGCCCGTCCAGCAGCCAGTGCGGGTTGAAGGAGATCACATTCTGCTCGCCGGCGAAGCGAGCGGGAACGGATTCGACGGCGCGGGCCCGGCCGTCTGACCGCGCCTCCACGACGACGCTGTCCGGCCTGAATGTGAGCTCCACCGGGCTCGTGCGGTCGGCGACCAGCGCCACCCGGCGGACGGCCTCGGTGAACGGGCCAGCCGGAAGCTCAGCGCTCGAGCCGAACTCCGCAGGGAAGCGCGATTCGTACCGGATGAACTCACCGCCGACGAGGCGCGCGGTAAGGCGGCGCCCGCCGCCCTCAAAGCTGATCATGCCGTCCGCCGGGCGGACCTGGCCGATGGGGGGCTGGCTGCCTGCCGAAGGCTCGCCGCCAGGCTGGCCGAAGGCTATGGTGACCGGAACGCCAGCCGCCATCGTCTTGGCCATGTCCGCCAGCGTCCTGGCCGGCACCAGCGCGGAGGCCCGCAGGCCAGCGTCGGCTGAGTCCCACCCGATCGTCCGCACCGCAAGCCGGTAGCGGTCCGTCGCGGCGAGCGTCATCGCGTGCCCGTCAATATCCAGGCACACTGCGGTCAGCATGGGCAGCGTGTCATCCCGGCTGGCGGATGGCACGACCTGCGCGGCCGCGACGGCAAGAGCGCCGCCGTCGGCAACGCCGATGACGTCGGGCAGTTCCGGCAGCTTCGGATACTCCGCCAGCGCAAGCGATACCAGGGCGAACTCAGCGCTGCCGCAGGTGAGCATGACCATGTCGGCGACCGATGTCACCTCCACCTGGTCCTGCGGCAGGCTCCTGGTGATATCGGCCAGCAGCCGGCCGGGCACGAGCGCCGCGCCTGGCTCACCGACGTCGGCAGCCACGACGACCCTCGCCGAGACCTCGTAGTCAAAGCACGACAGCGTGAGCCCCGAGGTGTCGGCTCGCACGAGCAGGCCAGACAGCACCGGCACCACTGGCCTGGTGGGCAGCGCCCTCGCTACCCAGGACACTGCCTCGCCCAGCACTTCACGCTCGACCCTGAACTTCACTGCGCCCTCCGCCCGACCCGCGGTGCCCGTGGATGTCGCGAAATCCACTACCCCCGATCGTGGCACGGGGTACCGACATTGCGCACCGCCCGCCAGCGGCGGAGCGCGCTTCGGTTAGCTCAGCAGGCCGGCCGGCACCGACGCCAGGGCGGCCTCGATCGCGCGCGCGAGTTCCCTGGCTGACTCGGCCGTGAGCTCCACCGCCACCCTGGCGCCCGGCCCGCGGGCCGGGTTGCGGAAGTCGATGTTCAGCGTGTGCTCTGCCATTGCGTGCACCGGGTGGTCAAAGTAGACGGTGGCATCGCTGAGCGAGAACCAGCCGCTCGCGCCCTTGCCGCTGCCGGTGATGCTGATCTGCTCGGTCTGGTACGTGCACATGTGCGCTCCTCAGCCGGCCAGGTACTGGCCGTAGAAATCCCAGATCTTCTGCCAGCCGTCCTTGGCGGCCTCGGGTCGGAAGGCGGGGCGGTCCACGGTGAAGAATGCGTGTCCCGCGCCCTCGTAGGTGTGGAACTCGTGCGGCTTGCCGAGTTCGTCGAGCACCTTCGACAGCTCCGCGGTCTCCTCAGGCGCAGGATACTTGTCGTCCGCGCCGAACAGGCCGAGCAGCGGGCAGGACAGGTCCCCGGCCAGGCCCACGATCGGGGCGACCCTGAGCGGCATGCCCTCCGGCGGCGGGTTAACGATGCAGGCCCCGTAGCAGTCCACGGCCGCGTCCAGCTGCAGGCTGCAGGCCGCGAGGAAGGACTGCCTGCCACCCGAGCAGTAGCCGATGACGCCAACCTTGCCGTTGGAGCCAGGCAGAGCGCGCAGGTACTCAGCAGCGCCCGCGACGTCGCCGACGAGCCTCTCATCGGGAACGCCGCCCTTCGCCCTGGCGGTCGCCGCCGCGTCGTCTGGACTTGCACCAGGTGCATCCCGGAAGTAGAGGTTCGGCATCAGTGCCGGATACCCGTACGCGGCGAACTTCCGCACGATCTCCTTGGTCGAGGAGTCGTACCCGGGCATGTGGTGGATCACGACCACGCTGCCGCGCGAGCTGGATCCGTCGTCCGGTAGCGCGAGGTACGCCTCGATCTCATCGCCGCCGTGCCCGGTGATGCTGATGGTCCTGGCGGTCAGGTCCTCGGTCATTCAGCTGTTCCCCTTTGCCTGCGATCATGCGTTTTTCTGCATGCCGGGTCCATCCTGCCAGCGCTAGGGCACGGCGTTTCCGCTGGAGTCGCCCTCGCGCATCAGTCATGATCGATGGAGGTCAACGGCCGCTGGAGGCGGGGGCATGAATCCGGCAGCGATCGGGCTGGCAGTTATCTTCCTGGTTCTCGGCGCCATGCTCGGGTGGTTCGCTCAGAAAGCGCAGGCCGCGCACGGCGACGTGAAGGTCGCGAAGACCAGGCTCGCCGGGGGCCGCAAGACCAGGTGGCGCAGCGGAGTGCTGGCGCTGGCGGTCGTGGTGGCACTGCTACTGGCGATCACCGGCACCTTGCACCACCACTGACCTTGTGAGCTCCCGCATCCGCCAATGTGATGACGGAAGCCTCCCTAGTTTGGCCGACGACAGCCAGGCCGCAGCTTCCTATGTTCACCAGCGTGGACACTCAAGCGCAGGCCGGGACAGCCCCGGCACCTCCGCCGCTGGCAGACCGGCGGCTGTGGCGTCTCGCCGCCTACGCCGCTCTGGCGGCGGCCCTGGTCACCACGATCATCCTCGATCCGGCGGTCCTGGTGCCGGTGGCCGCCTTGTTCATCGTCGTCGTTCCCTGCGAGAAGCTATTCCCGCGCCACCGGCAGCGGTTCCTGCGACCCGGCCTTGGCACAGACCTGGCCTGGGCGATCGCCCAGCCCGCGCTGCGGTTCGTGGGCACCGTGGCCGGGATCGTGGTGGCAGTCGCCACCTTTGCCTGGCTACCGGGGATCGCGCTGCGGCCCCTCGTCCTGGCTCTTCCGGCCGGGGTCAGGACATGCGTTGGCGTGGTGCTGTTCGACTGCCTGTCCTACTGGGGCCACCGCTGGAGCCACGAGGTGCCGTTCCTGTGGCGCTTCCACTCCGTGCATCACTCCTCCGAGCGCCTCGACTGGATCAGCGGAGTGCGCGTCCATCCCCTCGACGGGCTCATCGTGGGTCCGCCGTTTGTCGTGCTGGTCGCGGCGGGGTTCGGCGTCAGGCTGGCTGGCGTGCTCGCGGTGATCCAGCTGGCGATCGGGTTCTTCCTGCACGCCAACGTCCGCTGGCGGCTGCGGATCCTGCAGCCCGTCGTCGCCACCCCCGAGTTTCACCACTGGCACCACTCCAGCGAGGCCGATGCGCTGAACATGAACTACGCCACCCTGCTGCCGATCTGGGACCTGGTGTTCGGCACCTACTTCATGCCGGGCGGCGGGCGGCGGCCAGAGGTTTACGGCACCACCACGCCGATGCCCCAGCAGTTCATGCCGCAACTCGCGCACCCGTTCCGCGGGCTGCGCAGTCCGCTGTCCGTCTTCAGGCACCCGGCCGCGGGGCTGCGCGATACAGGGGCCGCGCTGCGCCGCGGGGCCGGGCAGATCATCCAGGCATCGCGCCGCAGGCGGCAATCCGGATCTACGCTCTGAAACGTGGCCGTGCAGCTCAGCTCGCGTTGGCGCGTTCTGGACCCGAGGGTCTGCGATGCGGGGATCGTCGCCGGCCTGCTCTGCCTCGACCTGACCGCGCAGGGGGTCGTGACGGCCGGCGGCCGGCTGAGTAGTCACGGCCTGAGCCCGGTTACCGTCGCGCTTGCGGTCGCCGGCGCCGGGGTCCTGTGGTGGCGCCGCAGGGCGCCGATCCTGGTGCTCGCGGCGGTGGTTGTCATCATGCTGGCCGCCGTCGCGCTGGCTCCGCCGGGACTGCTGAGCGATCACACCGGGCTCCCGCTCGCGATCGGCGCGTACTCGGTGGGCGCCTGGTCGCAGCGGCGGATCGCGGCGGCCGCTGTCCCGGCGATCGTCTTGCTGCTGGCGTTCGCGGCGCTGTCCCGCTCGGCGAGCAAGCTCATAGCCGGGCTCGTCGCAGTGGTCGTCATCGCCCTGCCCTGGCTGGCAGGGCGGGCACTGCGGTCCAGGCGGCAGTACCTGGCAGAGGTGGAGGACCGGCTCACCCGGGCCGAGCAGGAACGCGACCTGGCCGCGCGCGAGGCGGTGCTGGAGGAGCGGCGGCACCTGGCCCGCGAACTGCACGACGTGGTCGCCCATCACGTCAGCCTCATCGGAGTCCAGGCGGGCGCGGCCCGCACTGCGCTCGATCAGTCTCCCGATGCCACCCGCAAGGCACTGCTGGCTATCGAGGAGTCGAGCAGGTCGGCGGTAGGCGAGATGCGGCGCCTGCTCGACGTGCTGCGCTTCGAGGGCGGGGACGGGGATGCGGGGCCGGACGGGGGCGCCGGGCCGGACGGGCTTGAGCCCGCGCCGGGGCTGGGCCGGCTCGCGGAGCTCGCAGCCTCTTATCAGCCTGCCGGGCTTACCGTGACCATCGCAGTGGACGGCGACGTGGCCGGTCTCGGCCCGCTCCTTGACCTGTGCTGTTACCGCGTGATCGAGGAGGCTCTGACGAACGTGACCAGGCACTCGGCCGCGATCACCGCGGCGGTGCGGGTGAGCGTGCAGGCCCCGGCGCGGCCGCAGGAGGGTCACCTGGTGCGGATAGCCGTGCACGACCCCGGCCCTGCACGCCGCGCCACCTCGGGCTCGCAGCGCGGCCTGGTCGGGCTGCGCGAGCGGGTGGCACTGTTCGGCGGCACGCTGCAGGCCGGTCCTACCCCCGGCGGCGGGTTCAGCGTCGATGCCAGCTTCCGTGAGACGGCCGGGGTGGCAGGGTGACGATACGCGTCGTCATCGCGGACGACCAGGCACTGATGCGTGCCGCGTTCCGCACCATCCTGGAGGCCGCGCAGATCGAGGTAGCCGGGGAGGCAGCCAACGGCGACGAGGCCGTGGCGCTCGTGCGCGCGGAGCGGCCAGACGTGGTCGTGATGGATGTCCGCATGCCGGGCAGTGACGGGCTGCGCGCTACAGAGCACGTCGCGGCCGTGGCACCGGCCACGCGAGTCCTGGTGCTGACGACGTTCGACCTGGACGACTACCTGTTCGGCGCACTGCGGGCGGGTGCCGCCGGCTTCCTGCTGAAGAACGCGGCCCCTGAAGAGCTGGTGGCTGCGGTCCGCAGGCTCGCCGCCGGCGATGCCGTGCTCGACCCGGCGGTCACCGCCCGGGTCATGGCGCGGGTCGCCAGCGCCGCCCACAGTCCCGCACCGGGCTCGGGCGAGCGGGCCCGGCCGGCTGAGGCGGCGCTTGCCTCCCTGACCGAGCGCGAGCGGGACGTGCTCGGCCTGCTCGCCGAGGGCATGTCGAACGCGGAGATCGCCGCCGCGCTGCGCGTCGGCGACGCTACCGCCAAGACGCATGTCTCGCGGGTACTGGCCAAGCTCGGGGTCAGGGACCGGCTGCAGGCCGTCATCCTCGCCTACGAATCCGGGTTCGCCCGGAATCCGGGCTCGCACAGCCCGCCGGATCAATCCTTGAGTCCCACAACGATTGACAGGATCAAGTGATCAGATATACCTTTGAGCTACTCAACTATTGAGGCACTCAGCCGAGTCCGCTGAGCGCCGGCCTAACCAGCGGAGAGCCAGGTCCTGATGACCGATCAGTCGCAGCACGAGCAGCTCAACTCCGAGCTGCTGGAGTGCGCGTCCGAGCTGATCGGCCGGATCATCAGGCGCGGCGATCAGCTCGCCCAGAGGTTCGGCATCCCTGGCCCGTTCATGAAGGCCCTGCACGTCATGGACTGCCCGATGGCGATGAAGGAACTCGGCAAGCGCATGCACTGCGACCCCTCCTTCGTGACGCTGGTGGCCGACATGCTGGAAAAGCGCGGCCTTGCCCGGCGCGAGCCGCACGCCGCCGACCGGCGAATCAAGAACCTGGTGCTCACCGAGGACGGCCTCGGCCTGAAGCACCGCCTGGAGACCGAGATCGCCGCCAGGATGCCGTGGAACCGCGGCCTGAGCGAGGACGAGCGCGCGCAGTTGCTGATGCTCATCCGCAAGATGCTCAGCGCCGACAGCGAGGCAGACGACTCCGACGCTCTTGCATCCGACACGCCCGGCACCGACGCCATGGGCGCTCTTCCCGGTATCGGCGACATGATCGCCGCCAGCCTGCGAGAGCACGCGTCGCACGCCACCCCCGATGGCCCCCCGGCGCAGACGGGGGAGGTGAGTGGCGCCGTGAGTTAGGCGCGGTCGCGATACAGGACCGCGCCGACCCCTCCAGGTAACTCACCGGACAATCCCGCGAGCGACCGGGTCAGCCGCACCAGGCCCGGACTGTGGTACCGCGCGCCCTCAGGCCGCGCGAGGCACCGGCACCAGACCAACTGCATATCGCCAGCACACTCGGTGATGCGAGCTGCTGAACACGGACTGTAACTAAGGAGTCACCTTCAGATGCCTGTCAAGACTTCGGGCCGCCGTCAGCGGCCCGCGGCGGGCGTGGTCGCTGACCAGCGGATGGCCGGCGCTGGCGCCGCGCCCGCCGACAGCCGCCTCGGCCTCGCTCTGGTCGTGATCGCCGCGGCGCAGCTGATGGTGGTGCTGGATGCCACCATCGTCAACGTCGCGCTTCCGCACATACAGAGCGCCCTCGGCTTCTCCGGCTCCGGCCTGGAGTGGGTCGTCAACGCCTACGCCCTGACCTTCGGCGGATTCCTGCTGCTCGGCGGCCGGGCCGGAGACATTCTCGGCCGGCGGCGCGTCTTCGTCGCCGGCATCATCCTGTTCGCGCTCGCGTCTCTGGCCGGCGGCTTCGCGACCAGCCAGGCGTGGCTGCTAACCTGCCGCGCCATCCAGGGAGTCGGCGGGGCGATCATCGCGCCCACGGCGCTGTCGCTGATCACGACCACCTTCCCCGAGGGTCCGCGGCGCAACAGGGCCATGGGCGTGTATGCCGCCATGAGCATCGGCGGCGCCGCGGTCGGCCTGCTGGCGGGCGGCGTGCTCACCACCTACGCCTCGTGGCGCTGGGTCTTCTTCGTGAACGTGCCGATCGCGATCGTGGTCGCCCTGCTGGCACCGCGCGTCCTCGGCGAGTCCGAGCGGCACGCGGGCCGGTTCGACCTGCCCGGCGCGATCACCGGCACCGCCGGCCTGGCTGCCCTGGTCTACGGCCTGTCGAGCGCGGCCAGCAGCCAGAACGGCACCTCGCACTGGGGTGACCCGAAGGTGATCCTTTCCCTGACCGGCGCGGTCGTGCTCCTAGCGTCGTTCCTGGTCATCGAGTCGCGCAGCAAGCACGCGCTGATGCCGCTGCGGATCTTCAGCAACCGGGATCGGTCCGCGGCGAACCTGATCATGCTCTGCGTCGGGACCGCGATGTTCGGGATGTTCTTCTTCCTCACGATCTTCGTGCAGACCGTCTGGGGCTACAGCGCGCTGAAGACCGGAGTCGCCTACCTGCCGATGGTGGCCGTGATCATGGCCATGGCCGGCGTCAGCTCGCAGCTGGTCGGGCGGATCGGCGCCAAGCCGCTGCTCATCGCGGGCTCGACGCTGGCGGCCGGCGGGATGTTCTGGCTGTCGCGGATCACCGAGCACAGTACCTACACCGGCGGGCTGCTCGGCCCGATGCTCGTGACGGCGGCCGGCCTCGGCATGCTCTTCATGCCGCTGACGCTGGTCGCGCTGTCCAAGGTGCAGGAGAGCGACGCGGGCCTCGCCTCCAGCCTGGTGAACACCGGCCAGCAGGTCGGCGGCTCGATCGGTCTTGCCATCCTCGGCACCGTCGCCTGGACCGTGGTGGCGAACACCATCCGCACCTCGGTCACGGCAGCGCACGCGGTGGCAGCCAGGGCAGCGGCGGCCGGGCACCCGATCACGCTGACCTCGGCTCAGCAGGCCCAGGCACAGAAGGCCATCACCGACCACGCGCTGGCCGTCGGGTTCTCCCACGGCTTCGTGGTCTCGGCGGGGATCGCCGTGCTGGCGCTAGTCATCACCCTGGCCATGGTGCGGGTCAAGAAGGAGGACCTGGCAGGCATCACGCCACCGATGATGGGCTAGCAGACGGAAACGGGCCGCGCCCTGGCCGGCCCGCTCCGCCCGCTCGCAGCGGCCTGGCCGGGATCCCTCCTCGCCAGGCCGCTGCTGCGGTGCATGCGGCCGCGGGTGGCCGGGGCTACCGCGCCACGTAGTGCAGCGGCTGCCGGGCCAGCATCGCGTAGGGCGTCCGCACCGCCACTGCGAGCTGGTACTCCCCCGGCGTGGTACTTAGCCGGAACGGCTCCCCGGCAGCCAGGCGTACGGGCTCCCCGCCCGGCTGCGTCACCTCAAGGCCGGTGGCGAATGGATGACGCGGATGGAAGACCAGCGCGGCCCCGCCCTTATCCGCGACGCCAGTCGTCACGGCGGCAAGGTCGGGAGTCGTGCCTGCGTCACCAGCGGCCAGCAGGTCGCAGCTGATCACCCTTGAGCCCTCGTAGACGGGCACGTACGGCCCGGCTGACCACGCCAGCTCGTCGGTGACCGCTGCGGCGAAGAAATACCCGAACCACTCGGCCGTTGCCGCCGCGACGAAATTGTCGCTGTGGCCGTCGAACTGGGGCAGGCTCGCATCCCGATACCGCTGCTGCAACTCGGCCAGGCCAAGCGGGCAGCCAGATTCGTCTCGCCAGACCGCGCCGTTCTGGCCGTCCAGGACCACCCATTTGCCGAGATCATCGATCCACGCCTCGGTGACGGCATGGGCACCCCCCAGGCCTGCGTGATAGTCGGCCCGGAACAGGCTCAGCCGCCTGGCCGGGATCTGCGCGGCATTGAGCGCCTGGGTCAGCAGCACGCAGTACTCGCGGCAGGCAAAGCGGTCTCCGTGCTCGGCCCGGTCGAGGACCACATTCGCGTCCAGCGACTCTTCGTGGTTAGCCCCGCTGTGGCGCCAGCGGCTGGTCGTCCAGTGCAGCAACATCTCGGCCGTCGCCCATGCGCCGGGGTGGCAGTCAGGCATCCGTGCCGCGAGCCGCTCCTCGCCACCCGGATCAAGCCTGAACAGGCCAGGCGGCGGTGTCAGCGGCGCGCTCGGCCAGCTCAGCAGTTCCAGCGGCGGCGGGGGGACATTGGCCATGATCCTCGCGCGCACCTGCGGCCAGTCCGGGTCGCGACCGAACGCCTCGTCGAAGGATTCGACGCCGAGGTTGTCCAGCTGATAGAAGCCTGCCCTGGCACACTCCTCCAGCAGGTCCCTGGCATCAGGACGCCCGGTCATCCTGGCCGCAATGGCACAGCAAGGGCCCCACAGCTGGGTCCACAGCTCGCTGTCTGCCCGCAGTTCGGCCTCGATGGCGAGCAAGCCAGGCCAGTCCCTGGAACGGGTCAGGTCCAGAGCCCGATTGCGGAGAGCCGCAAGCGCAGGGGCGTCCATTTGCCGAAGTAAATCAATAGCCGACAATAGCGGCAAGAGTGACAGGAAGACCCTGGACCGAAACCGCCTGGCCGGCAGTTCCGTTGAGCCGGATGTGAGTGTCACTGTCAGGCGCGCCACTCGGGGTGATGGCGCGGGCATCGCGCGCGCATGGATCAGCGCCGGCGAGTACCACGCCGAACTCGACCCCGAGCACTTCCAGCGCCCGAGCGCGGACGGACTGGCGCAGGGCTGGGACACCCGTTTCGAATCAAATGACAACCATGGCCTGGACCTGGTTGTGGAACTGGACGGCGCAGTCATCGGCTGGCTGCACGCCCGGATCGAGCCGCCGGTGGCCAACGCCGCGGAGCAGTTTGTCAGGGAACTCGGTGTCACCAGGCTGGCGGTCGACGCGGTGGTCGTTGATCGCGCGCACTGGCGGCACGGCGCCGGCTCGGCGTTGCTGCTCGCCGCCGGGGCGTGGGGGCGGGAGCATGGCGCGCAGGTGGCCCGGCTCGACACCTATGCCCGCAGCCCGGTGTCCGTGCCGTTCTACGAGGCGGGCATGGGCTACGAGCGGCGCTCAATCGTCTTCCAGAAGCGCCTCTGACCTGCGGCGCCGACGGATCCCGGCTGTGGTGGAATGAGCCGAGCGCACCAATGTGGTCTGCATCGCCATAGACGGATGCCCTTTCGCATGATATGAACGGACGCGGGTTGTCCGGTGCGCTGCGCGCGACTGGCACATCGGCGCCTTGCACCGCCTTTCGGCACGTGGGCACTAAACGGGGCGAACATGGTTAGCCATTTCCTCAGGCAAGTCCGTCAGGCGCGGGTTCTCCTGCTCGGGGCGATCCTGCTTGCCTGTGTTGCCGCCTGCGGCACCTCGCCGTCCCAGGCAACCAAGGTCACGCATGCGAGCGGCGTCCCAGCCGGGTACTCGGAATTCCAGGACAAGGCACGCGGCTACTCGGTTGCCCTCCCGTCGTCGTGGACCCAGATCAACGTGCAGAGTCCCGACGCCGCCGCGATATTCAGTGCGGCCGTCAAGAAGGAACCTAAGATCGCGGCCGAGTTCGGTGACAACCTCGCGGCCATGGCCAAGGAGAACATGAGCCTCCTCGCCGTCGGCAAGGGCGGTCAGAACGCCAACATGATCGTCACGGCAGCCAGCGGTACCGCGACCTCAGCCCAGCTTGCTTCCGTCTACCCGACTCTCGCGTCGTCCTACGCGCACGCCGGCATGAACGTGCAAGGCCATCAGCTGATCACGATCGACAGCTATCCCGCCCTGCGCATCGAGATCAGCCTGACGATCAGCGGCGCTCAGCTTTCCGAGACGCAGTTCGTGCTGGAAGTCCACAGCAGGGCCTACGTCCTGACGATCACCAAGGCTCCCGCCGCGACCAGCAGCGAGATCGCCAGCACCCTCCGCCTCGACTAGCCACTGCGCCGCCGCCACCCCGGCCACCCCGGCGACCGCCGCCACCGCGCCACTGGGACCGAGTTACCGCGACCGACCACCCAACGCGCCACTAGCACCTAGTTACCACGGCGGTCCCCACCGCCACCACCACGGCGGCTGGCCCTCCGATGAACGACGTTCCTGACCGGCTCGGCCCCGCCGAACGTCGACATTGTGCGAGTTCAGTAACGCAAATCGGTACACAACGGGGCGCGAAAATGACTGCACTTACACAATGTCAGGGGTCAGCACTGCCTAGGGCAGCCGTCACAGCGACTACATGACAGTTTGTGTGGGACATACCAGCCTGTAACGGGCGCAGAAATCACTCAAACTGTCATGGGGTGGCGTCAGTCCGCAGCCGCTCTCAAGTGTGGCGAAGCTCTGTACCCTTATATACCGTTTGCTCCCGCGATAGGACTCGAACCTATAACCTGCCGGTTAACAGCCGGACGCTCTGCCGATTGAGCTACGCGGGACCGTGCGGCCGCAGATCAGCCAGGGACGAGGCCCTATGCGATCACCGCCGCGGGCTCAAGGGTAGCGCACCAGCGAGGGTCCGCAAGCAAGGGCCGGGAACGCCGCCTTCCTCATGATCAGGACGCATTTGCTGATGTCGGGCCGCATGCAACCGTGCCACTGACTGACTGCCCGCCTGCGGTTCGCCAAGCCGGCGACTCGTCCCGGCTCGGCCGACCGGACGGGCCGACACCATGCGGTCCAGGAAATCCGGCACCTGCCGCGACTGGCCCGCTCCGGCCGCTCCGCTGACCCGCGGACGGGGCACGGGGCGGCCCGGCATAACAAGTCGCCGCCTGGGCATGACCGAGAGGTCAGTCCTGCGCGCATGACGGGGATTGGACGGGGCAGTTAGGTTGCGCGCCTGATGGCTTCTCGGGAGAGGTTCCAGATGCGTCTGTATCGAGTCAGTTTCGTTGCCGGCTTCGCAGCCGGCTTCGTCGCCGGAGCACGGGCGGGCCGCGAGCGGTACGACCAGATCGTCCAGTTCGCCAAGGCGACGAAGGACAACCCGCAGTTCCAGCAGGCCGCCGGGGCCCTCCAGGCCCAGGCGAGCGGCCTGCTCAGCACTGCTAGCCACAAGGTGGCCGAGACGGTCCCTCAGCTTGCCCACAACGCCATGCACACGGTCGAGGAACACATGCCAGGGCTGCGCCACCGCAACGGCGAAGGCAGCGGCAACGGCAAGGCGGCGGCCGACGGCAGGACGGGGGCTGGTAACGAGCGCCCTTTCGCGGGGACCGGGACAAGTAACAGCCACCTGCGGCCCTCGTCCCGGTTACGGGCCCCGCGGCACCGTTCGCGGCGCGCGGCGCCCCCGGCCGATCCACCGTCGGCGTAGCGGCGACCACCCGGTCAGTCCACCGCCGGCAGCGGGGCCCTAGGCCAGGTATTCCCTGAGCATCTGGGCACGACTCGGGTGCCGCAGCTTGGCCAGGGTCTTGGACTCGATCTGCCGGATCCGCTCCCTGGTCACGCCGAACTCCCGGCCGACCTCCTCGAGCGTACGCGGATGCCCGTCGGTCAGCCCGAAGCGCAGCTGGATGATGCGCTGCTCGCGCACGCTGAGGTTCTCCAGCACCTGGTCAAGCTGGTCCTGCAGCATGATGAACGCGGCCGCTTCCATGGGCACGACCGCATCGGCATCCTCAATGAAGTCTCCGAGATCGGAGTCTTCCTCGCCAATCGGGGACTGCAGTGACACCGGCTCCTGCGCAATGCGCTGGATCTCGGCCACGCGGTCGGGATGCATGCCCATCTCGGCGGCAATCTCGTCCGGCGTGGCCTCCCGGCCTAGGTCCTGGTGCAGCTGACGCTGGATCCTGGCCATCTTGTTGATGGTCTCCACCATGTGCACCGGGATCCTGATGGTCCTGGCCTGGTCGGCGATGGCCCGCGTGATGGCCTGGCGGATCCACCACGTTGCGTACGTGGAGAACTTGTAGCCCTTGGTGTAATCGAACTTCTCCACCGCCCGGATCAGCCCGAGGTTGCCCTCCTGGATCAGGTCAAGGAAGACAAGACCGCGGCCGATATACCGCTTGGCGATGGAAACGACAAGCCGCAGGTTGGCCTCGATCAGCCGCTGCTTGGCCCTGTTCCCGTCAGCCGAGACCAGCATCAGGTCGCTCAGCGTCGGCCCGCCGCCGTCGATGCGCGCGCCGCCCTGCATCATCTCGTCGGCGAACAGCCCGGCCTCGATCGCCTTGGCCAGCTCGACCTCGTCGTGCGCCGTGAGCAGCGGTACCCGCCCGATCTCCCTTAGGTAGATCCTGACCAGGTCGCCGGTGACCGCGCGCCTGGTCTCAGCCTCCACGGGCCTCGGCATCAGCTCCTCGGCGTCGGGCTGGCTGTCGACGACATCGACGCCCTCGTCGGCCAGTAGCTTCAGGACGCCGTCCACTGCGTCGGCCGACAGGTCGCATCGCTCGAACGCCGCGGTCAGCTCTGCCATCGAAATCGTTCCGCGCTCTCGCGCCATCGCGACGAGATCG
The DNA here is from genome assembly GCA_035621915.1 of Streptosporangiaceae bacterium. Lineage (GTDB taxonomy): Bacteria > Actinomycetota > Actinomycetes > Streptosporangiales > Streptosporangiaceae > JAJYUU01. Next base: position 12,257 of record DASPWG010000202.1, on the reverse strand, counting down.
GCTACCTGATCAACGGGGGGTGCCGCCGCAAGGCTCATGCAGACCAGTGTGCGTCAGGATTCAGCCGTTCTGCGGACTCAATATTGTCACCAAAACGTTAGTAGCGCTCTGGCGCCTTGATGTGCCTACAGCGCGCCGGCCGCGCGATCGGACAGTACTTTGCGCTGCTGTTCCAGGGCGACCAGATCACCGAACATCCGGTTGTATTCGCCCTGCTCACTAACCGGACTCAGGCGCTGCAGCCGCCTCTTGAGCTCGGCGATATGCCGGCTGACCGCAAGTTCCCCGACCCGAGCCAGCACCGCCTCCGCGTACCGTGCGTCCGGCTCGCCGAGCTGGCCCGGCGCCTCGATCGGCTCGACAGCAAGCCGGGTAACGAAGCCGCGCGCGGCGTCATCGGGTGCCGCGACGCGCAGCCGCTCGGCCCAGTCGCGAGCCGACGTGACTGCCGAAACGCCGCCGCACGCCGCCATCAGCTCTCGCACCGCAGCGTGCGCGGGGACGGTGAAGACCGCCGGGTCAATGTCGTCAAAGGCCGGCCCGCACAGGGCAGGCCGCTGTACCGCGAGCTTGAGTGCCTGCCGTTCTACGTTCACGACTGGATCGTCCTGGTCGTACCGGCCGGCCGCGGCGTCCTGCCAGGGACTGGCAGGACGCTGGCCGTTCCGGCCTCGAACTCCGTCGCCCGCTGACGCGCCGGGCTGGGCGGGTGCCGGCCCGTTCCTTGCCGAGTCGCGTGCATGCGGGCCGCCTGCCTGGCCAGGCCGTGTGGCCGGCCCGCCGCTGCCCCCCTGCGCTCGCACCCGGTCCAGCACGAACTGCTCGTCCATCAGCCCGAGCCAGCGATCCAGGTTGACCGCGTACAGCTGGCGCAGGCCGCGGTCCTTGATCCTGGCCACGATCGGCGCGGCCGCGTCCAGCGCCGCCAGCCTGCCTTCTGCGGTGTCCAGGTTGTGGTCGCCGATCGCGCTGCGGATGGCGAACTCGAACAGCGGCACGCGCTGCGCGATGAGATCGCGCACGGCCGCGTCGCCGTGCTTCAGCCGCAAGTCACAGGGGTCCAGGCCGTCTGGCTGGACCGCGACGAACGTCTGGGTGACGAACTTCTCCTCCATCGAGAACGCGCGCAGCGCCGCTCGCTGGCCGGCCGCGTCCCCGTCGAAGGTGAAGATGACCTCGCCGCGGAACCGGCTGTCGTCCATCAGCAGCCGCCGCAGGATCGTCACGTGGCCCTCGCCGAACGAAGTGCCGCTCGTCGCCACTGCAGTAGTGATCCCGGACAGGTGGCAGGCCATCACGTCGGTATAGCCCTCGACCAGGACCGCCTGCCGGCGCTGTGCGATGTCCCGCTTGGCCAGGTCGGCGCCGTAGAGCACGGAGCTCTTCTTGAACAGGATGGTCTCTGGAGTGTTGAGGTACTTGGGCCCGTCGTCGTCGGCGGCCAGCTTGCGCGCGCCGAAGGCGATGACGTCGCCGGTCAGGTCGGCGATGGGCCAGATCAGGCGGCCGCGGAACTTGTCGATGAGGCCGCGCCTGCCCTGGCTCGCGAGTCCGCCGGACAGAAGCTCGGTGTCGGTGAACCCGCGGCCGCGCAGGTGGCGCGTAAGCGTGTCCCAGTCGGCGGGCGCGTAGCCGATCCGGAAGTGCTCGGCGTGCCCCGCGTCGAAGCCGCGGTCGGACAGGAAGGCGCGGCCATCAGCGGCCGCCGGGGTGCTGAGCTGCTCGGCGTAGAACTCGGCCGCCGCCCGGTGCGCCTCTAGCAGCCGCCGCCGCAGCGACTGCTCCTGGCCGGGGACGTGCCCGCCCTGCTCGTACCGCAGCTCGATGCCGGCCCGCGCCGCCAGCCGCTCGACCGCCTCGGCGAAGCCGAGGTTGTCGATCTTGCGGACGAACTTGATGACGTCGCCGCCCTCGTTGCACGAGAAGCAGTACCACAGGCCGCGCGCCGGGGTGACGTTGAACGAGGGCGTCTTCTCTTCGTGGAACGGGCACAGCCCCTTCAGGGACCCGCCGCCCGCGTTGCGCAGCTGCAGGTACTCACCGACGACCTCTTCGATGGCCGAGCGCTCGCGGACCAGTGCGATGTCTTCGTCGCGGATCCGGCCCGCCATCTCCGCCCTCCGCAGCTCGCGTTCCTGCTGTACTCGCCGCGAGTCTAGCCCCGGCCGGCCGTCCGCGCGGGCCGACCGCGCCGCCTGGCCAGCGCGCGCCGCGGCACAGCGCAAAGTGCCAGTCTGCACCGTGCCGGTCCGGACTGCGCACTAGGCCTGGTGAGCCTGGCAGCTCGGGCACCGGGCCTGCGCCCCCACGTCGGCCAGAACAGGAAAGATGCAATACGGCAATCTGCCGGACAATGCCGCTGACAGACCGAAATTATCTCTATGATCACTTCCGGCTTCGCGGCGCGGCGTGAGCATGTCGTGCGGATCCGGTACACATCCCACTGACGGGCCACGACATAAATGGTGCCCGTCAGGCAGGCGCATGATTAGAGCGGGGCTTTTATGGTTAATTGGCGACCTTTCAGCAATCACCGCGGCGGGCGAGCCGCCGCCGCACTCATCGGAACAGCGGCCCTGGCGGCATGCGGAGGCGGTATAGCCGCCGCTTCGTCAGCAGGGCGTACCTCACCTTCCACCACCCTGTCGACTGCGACGCAGTGGCCTGCTTACCTCAATGGCCCGGCACACACCTCCTACAGCCCGGACGAGAAAGCGATCACCACACGAAACGCCGGCAAGCTCGTGCTCAAGTGGCACGACACGCCGGGCGTGTCCTACCAGGCAAGCCCGACGGTTGCCGACGGGTCGGTGTTCATCGGCTCAGACGCGGGCTGGTTCTACCAGCTCAACCCGACCACTGGCGCGATCGTGCACAAGAGGTTCCTCGGCCAGCTGCCCACCGGGACGTGTTACGGCCCCGAGGGCGTGACCGCCACCGCGACGGTCGCGGCCAACCCGCAGACGCACCGCCTCACGGTGTACGTCGGCGGCCCCAAGGGCTACTTGTACGCGTTCAGCGCCTCGAACCTGAAGCTGGAGTGGAAGGCCGTCATCGGGATCCCGTCGGGGACCAACTATTACGACTGGTCATCGCCGACAGTCGCGAACGGGAAGGTCTACATCGGCGTCTCGTCCGACTGCGAGCAGCCAGCGGTACGCGGCGCCGTCATCGCCTACAGTCAGGTGACCGGCAAGAAGATCGCCGCGTTCTACACCGAGCCCAAGGGCGTTCTCGGCGGTGGCATCTGGTCCAGCGTCGCGGTAGGCGGCAACGGCGACGTCTATGCATCGGTTGGCGGCGGCCCGTTCACCGCGCCGAAGACCGACTACTCCGACTCCATCATCAAGCTCGCTCCCGGCACCCTGAAGCTGCTCGCCTCCTGGCAGGTGCCGGCCTCCGGCATCGACTTCGGCGGATCGCCGGTGCTGTTCGGAAGCTACGTGGGCGCCTGCAACAAGGACGGGGTCTTCTACGCCCTGAAGCAGAAGTCCATGACGCTGGCATGGAAGCGGCGGATTGGCGCCGTCTACGACCCGTCAGAAGCAGAAGCCGAGTGCAACGGGGCGCCGGCCTACAACGGCAAGGACCTGTTCTTCGCCGCCGGCGCAGTCAGCATAAAGGGAACGAGCTACCGCGGCTCGGTCCAGGAACGCATCCCGAGCAGCGGGAAGCTGGTCTGGGAGACCGGACTGCCCGAGGGCGTGACCGGCTCACCGACCCTGGACGGGGCCGGCGTCCTGACCATCGGCACCTATGACAACGGGCCGTCCGCCAACGAGACGTACCTGGTCAACGCTGACACTGGCCAGATGATCGATCCCCTCGTCAGCGGACTGGACTTCGCGCAGAGCGTCTTCGCAGACGGCTGGCTGTTCACGGCCAACTCCGATGGCGTCTACGCGTGGGCGCCTCGGCCACCGCACTGACACGAGCCGGCCACCCGGCGCCTGCTCGGGGGCATTCAGCCTTCCCCGCGGCTGAGTGCCCCCGACTGCGCGGCAGCGCTGCGGCGGCCGGGGCGGCGCACCAGGGCAGATACTGTTACCGCGTGCCGCAGATTCTGGTGCTTTGGGACGTCGACTACACCCTGGTTGCCGCCGACGGCGTTGGCCGCAGGCTCTACCAGGGGGCCTTGCGCGAGTTGTATGGCCTGGACTTGCCGGTCACGCAGGCGGTGTTCGCGGGCCGCACCGACAGCGCGATCGCCCTGGAGGTGCTCGCGGCGGCCGGCGTGCCGAATCCGGCCGCGGAGCTTGGCGCGCTGCACGCGTACCTGGCCGAGCGGGCCGCCGGAGTAGCCGATGAGGTGCGCAAGCGCGGGCGGATCCTGCCAGGCGCGGCGCAGGCGCTTGCCGCGCTGGCGGGCCGAGAGGTCGTCCAGTCCCTGCTCACGGGCAACATCCCCGAGCTCGCCAGGGTAAAGCTAAGCGCCCTTGACCTCACCGAGCACCTTGACCTGTCGATCGGTGCCTACGGTGACGTGAGCGCCATCCGCGCTGACCTCGTCGCCGTGGCCAGGAGCAAGGCAGGCGCCAGGCATGGCACCGACTTCGGCGGCCGCGCTACCGTGCTGGTCGGCGACACGCCAAGCGACGTCGAGGCGGCCCTCACGACGGGCGCGAGTGCGGTTGGCGTGGCGACCGGCTCGTTCAGCGCGGCGGAACTAGCCGCGGCCGGGGCACACGTGGTGCTGCCCGACCTGGCCGACACGCCGGCGGTCGTCGCGGCGATCCTCGGCGCGCCCGCCGTGCCGTCGCGGGCTGGCTAGCCAGCCCGCCATGCCGTAGCGGCGGGGCTAGCGCGCGACCAGTACCCGCGCCAGGTCCTCGTAGCCGACGGCGGGCTGGCTGCGCCACAACTCCCAGTGCATCGCGCCGATCTCCATCGGGTCGGCGCTGGCCTGGTAGGCGGACAGGTCAGCCACGGGCGCGAGGATCAGCTTGTCGATGGGAACGCCGCAGGCGTGCACGATGACGTAGGCATCGGGGTAGGCGAGGCTGAAGCCGGACTGCCAGCCGGCCATGCCGACGATGCTCGCCGCTTCAACGCCCCAGTTCGCGGTGGCCCAGTCCGGATACCGGTCGGCCTGCTGGCTGGCGAACTGCACCAGCGAGCCGACTAGCCCGTCCGGGCGAGCGCCGGGAACCCGGATCTGATGCAGCGCTAGGTTGATCAGTCCGAACGTCGTCTCGTAGGCAATCTCACGGACCGGGTCGGCACCGGAGGAGTCGATCTCCGCGTCGAACCGTGCCCGCGGGTAGGTGCAGGTGAGCACCATCGCCTCGTCGCTGGCGTGACAGAGGCGAACGCCCCGTGGCGGGTCGTCCCGGCGGCCGTGGATCGGCTCGACCCAGCACCGTGTCGGCCAGGATGCCTCCAGCCCCCACGGAACGTAATCGATCGCGGAACTATCCATGCGTCGCACCTTCTCACGCTCCGTAGCAGCGCGCGGGACGTCCGCAGATCTTCTCTCAGCAGCCTGACCCGCTCGAACACATCTGTGAGGAATGTCATCGGGCAGCCACGGCGGTCGCCGCACGGGCATTACCGTCAGGCCCGCAGCAGCCCGCCCGAGGCGCGCATCTGTTGGTCAACGCGGACGATCCGGCACAGTCGGTGACCACCGCCGGTCACCGCCAGCGCACCCGCACTGCTCCCGATAACCCGCTGCCGGACTGGTCCACCAGGCCGAGCCTCGGGACGACACTGCCAGGCAGCAGCAGCGTGCCGGGACTGGTCACCGCATTCGCGCCGACGCGGCTGCCGTCGCCGATCAGCGCGCCGAACTTGGTCAGGCCGGTCGCGACCGTCTCGCCGTCGAGGCTGACGGTGATCTGCTTGTCGGGGCGCTCGTTAAAGTGATTCGCGAGCACAGCTCCGGCCTCGAGGTTGACGTCGCGCCCGATGATCGAGTCGCCGATGTAGTTGCGATGCGCGGCAGCCGACCCGCTGAACAGCAGCGACCCCTTCACCTCCGAATGCGGGCCGATCACGACGTGCTCGCCGGCCCACACCCCGGCCCGCAGAACCGCGCCCGGGCCGATCCGGCAGCCAGCGCCGGCGACCACCGGCCCGGTCAGCACCGCAGCGGGATGGACGACCGCCGACTCGTGCACGGCCACATCGTCCGAGATCCGCACGAAGCCCGGCGGCAGCATGCCGAGCAGGCCGCGGACGAGATCAGCAACCGCCCCGATCACCCGCCACGGCACGTCCGGCGGAATGCGGCCCGGCAGTTCGGCGTCGGCGTCGGCGACGAACCTGGACAGCAGATCAGCCACGCTGCTTATCCCGTGCCGCTCGAGCCGGCCGCGCCGTGACCAGGAGCGACCGGCGCTCGTCGGTGACGTCAGCGTTCGCCGCGGGCGAGTCCGCCGTCGCGGTCACGGCCCACCCGGCGGCCGCCAGCAGGCTCAGGTGCTCCTCGACACGCAGGATCGTCCGCCACGGCTCAGTCGCCGCAGTTCGGCGCCGGGCGTTCGCGTCCGCAATCACTTCCGCGGCCGAGCGCTGCGATGAGTAGGTCGAGAGAGTGACAGCAAGAGTGCTGCCATCCGCGGCGCACGCGGCCAGTTCCGCAAGCAGGCGCTCGCACGCGCCGACGTCTAGGTAAACCAGCAGTCCTTCGCACAGGAACAGGGTGGGCAGTGCCTGGTCATGGCCAGCTGCCGCCAGGGCCATGGCGACTGATTCCGTCTGCAGGTCGCACGGGATCAGCACCGGTCCGTCCGCCGGGGCGCCAAGGTCGCGCAGCCTCGCGGCCTTGTCCGCCTGGGTCACCGGATGGTCGACCTCGAAGAACCGCACGCCACTGGCGCGGAAACGCAGCGCCCGGTCGTCCAGGCCCGCACCGCAGATGACGACCTGCCGCACTCCCCCGGCGATAGCAGCCAGCACGTGATCGTCCATGAACCTGGTCCTGGCCTCGATGCTCGGCCGCAGCCACAGCGGCGGCACCATGGCAAGGCCAGCGCAGAGGCCGGCCTGCGCGTCAGGATCTCCCAGCGCGCTGCGCGGCCGGTCGAGGCCCGCCCGTGTCAGCGCTACTGCCTGACTCGTTCTCGACGGTTCGGAGTTCATGCGTCAAAGCTTACGAACCGGTCAGCGGCGGGCCGCGCTCCGCTCGTCAGGCAGAACGCGCGGCCGGTCAGCGACCGGCCACCCACAGCCGCTCGTGCCAGGCGACGGCTGAGGTGTCGGTCAGCGAGGCGATCTGATCGATGACGACCCGCTGCCGGGCAGCGTCATCGGCGGCGCACTCGAACGCGGGCCGGAACACCGGGTCCAGGGTGGCCGGCGCGCCCTTGGCGATCGCCTCTCCCAGCTCAGCGATGATCTCCCGCTCGCGGGCCTGGGTGGCGAGCATTCCGGAGTGCAGCATGACGTAGTGCGCAGTGACTCCCTTCAGCAGCGCGCACTCCAGGCGCTGCCGGCGCGGGACGGCCAGGTCCGCGTCGTAACGCCGCACCGGCGGGTGCCCAGGCGGACGCGTGGCCAGCTCTGCCGCGCCGCAGAACCGCCCGATGAGCTCGCTGGTCAGGCTCTTGACGGCGGCCGAGGCCGACGGGCTGCCATCGAACTGCTCCGGCCAGCATTCCAGCTCCAGCAGATGGGCGAACACCTCTGCGAGCTCATCCTGCGTGGCGTAGCCCAGCGGGCAGTATGCCGCAACGGTGAGCTCGGTCACCACGTCGCGTTCGCTCCGGTCGCGCAGCACGCCGAAGGAAACCAGCCCCGCGTGCAGCCCGTCCTCCAGGTCGTGCACGGAGTAGGCCACGTCGTCGGCCCAGTCCATGACCTGTGCCTCCAGGCAGGTCCGGCCATCCGGGGCGACCGCGCGGATCCACGTGAACACCTCGGCATCATCGGCATACGCGCCGTACTTGCGCGACGCGCTGGCTGCGGCCGGCAGGTCGCCGACGGCGGGCGGCGGCTCGCCGCCCGCCAGCCTGGAAGGTCCTGGCCGCGGATACTTGAGGGTCGCATCCAGCGTGGCCCTGGTCAGGTTCAGGCCCGCCCCCGGCACCTTGGCTTCCAGGCGCGTGAGCAAGCGCAGACTCTGCGCGTTTCCCTCAAAGCCACCGCACCCCGCGGCTAGCTCAGCGAGCGCGGCCTCGCCGTTATGCCCGAACGGCGGGTGGCCAAGATCGTGCGCGAGGCAGGCAGCGTCGACCAGGTCAGCGTCGCACCCGAGCGCCGCCCCGAGCTCGCGGCCGATCTGCGCGCACTCCAGGGAGTGCGTCAGCCGCGTGCGGGGGAAGTCACCCGACCCGGCCGCCACGACCTGCGTCTTGCCGGCGAGGCGGCGCAGCGCGGCGCTGTGCAGCACCCTGGCGCGATCCCGCACGAACGGCCCGCGGCCCGAGCCGCCCGACTGCTTGCGCGGCTCGGCGGCCCAGCGGGCCGTGGCCTGGCCGTCGTAGCCGCCGTCGCGCCCGGCTGTCACCTGCTGTCGCTGCCTCCGGTGCTCTCCATGACCGCTGCCCGGCCGGCCTCGAGCCTGGCGACCGGGACCCGGAACGGGGAGCAGGACACGTAGTCGAGCCCCGCGGAGTGGAAGAAGTGCACCGAGTCCGGGTCGCCGCCGTGCTCGCCGCAGACGCCGATCTTGAGATCGGGCCTGGTCGCCCGGCCCTCCTCGACCGCGATCCTGACCAGCCGGCCAATGCCATCGGCGTCGATCGTCTCGAACGGCGACACGCCGAAGACGCCGAGGTCGATGTAGCGGCCGAAGAAGGAGCCCTCCACGTCGTCGCGGGAGAAGCCCCAGCCCATCTGGGTGAGGTCGTTGGTGCCGAAGGAGAAGAACTCGGCGGCCTGAGCGATCTGCCCGGCGGTCAGGGCGGCCCGCGGCACCTCGATCATCGTGCCGATGAGCGTGTGCACCGGGGTGCCGGTCTCCGCCGCCACCTCCGCGAGCACCTGCTCGGTCTCCTCGCGCGCGGCCTCAAGCTCCTGGATCGCGCCGACCAGCGGGATCATGATCTCTGGCCGCGGGGTGCCGCCGGCCTTGACCCGGTCTACCGCGGCGTGCGCGATGGCCCGCACCTGCATCTGGTACAGGCCGGGGATGACCAGGCCGAGCCGGACGCCGCGCAGCCCGAGCATCGGGTTCTGCTCGTGCAGCCGGCGCACCGCCTCGAGCAGCTTGCGGTCCTGGTCGGTGGCCTCGTCCCCGGCCAGCGCGATCTTGACCGACAGCTCGGTCAGGTCCGGCAGGAACTCGTGCAGCGGCGGGTCGAGCAGCCGGATCGTGGCCGGCAGCCCGTCCATGGCCTCGAAGATCTCTACGAAGTCACCGCGCTGCAGCGGCTCCAGCGCGTCGAGCGCGGCCTGGCGCGCCGCGTCGTCCTCGGCCAGGATCAGCCGCTCCACCAGCTGGCGCCGCTCGCCGAGGAACATGTGCTCGGTCCGGCACAGGCCGATGCCCTGAGCGCCGAACCTGACCGCCCTGGCCGAGTCCTCGCCGGTGTCGGAGTTGGCCCGCACGCCCAGGCGCCGCCTGGCGTCCGCGTGCGTCATGAGCCGGTGCACCGCCGTGACCAGCTCATCGGAGGCCGGGTCCAGGCTGCCCTCGAAGTACTCCACCACCGGGGACGGAACGACAGGCACCTCGCCCAGGTAGACCTGGCCGGACGTGCCGTCGATGGAGATCACGTCGCCCTCGTTCACGGTGATGCCGCTCGCCGAGGTGAACTTCCCGGCCCTGACGTCGACCTCCAGCTCATCGGCGCCGCAGACGCAGGTCTTGCCCATGCCGCGGGCGACCACCGCGGCATGGCTGGTCTTGCCGCCGCGGCTGGTCAGGATGCCCTGGGCGGCGATCATGCCGTGCAGGTCATCGGGGTTGGTCTCGCGCCGGACCAGGATGACGTGCTCGCCGCGGTCGGCCCAGTCCACGGCCGTGGCCGAGTCGAAGACCGCCTTGCCGACGGCTGCGCCTGGTGACGCGCTGACGCCCTTGGTGATCTTCTTCGCGTCCGGGCCGGCGTCGAACCTGGGGAACATCAGCTGCGCCAGCTGCGCGCCGGTGACCCTGGTCAGTGCCTCGTCCATGTCGATCAGGCCCTGGTCGACGAGCTGGGTCGCGATCCGGAACGCGGCGGCCGCGGTCCGCTTGCCGACCCTGGTCTGCAGCATCCACAGCTTGCCGCGCTCGATGGTGAACTCGATGTCGCACAGGTCCTTGTAGTGGTTCTCGAGCTTCTGCATGATCTGCATCAGCTCGGCGTAGGACTTGGCGTCGATCTTCTCCAGGTCCTGCAGCGGGACGGTATTGCGGATCCCGGCCACCACGTCCTCGCCCTGGGCGTTCTGCAGGTAGTCGCCGTAGACGCCCTGCTGGCCGGTGCCGGGGTCGCGGGTGAACGCCACGCCGGTGCCCGAGTCCATGCCGAGGTTGCCGAAGACCATGGCCACGATGTTGACCGCGGTGCCGAGGTCAGCGGGGATCCGCTCCTGGCGCCGGTACAGGATGGCCCGGTCGGCGTTCCAGGAGTTGAAGACCGCCATCACGGCCAGGTCCATCTGCTCGCGCGGGTCCTGCGGGAAATCCCGGCCGGTCTTGTCCTTGACGATGGCCTTGAAGCTATCCACCAGCGCCTGCAGGTCCTCGGCGTCCAGGTCCAGGTCGTTCTTCGTGCCCTTGGCCTTCTTCGCGGCGTCGATGGCCTGCTCGAACTCGTGCCCCTCGATGTCCAGCACGGTCTTGCCGAACATCTGGATCAGCCGCCGGTAGGAGTCCCAGGCGAACCGCTCGCTGCCCGCCTGCTTGGCCAGGCCGTGCACTGACTCGTCGGACAGGCCGATGTTCAGCACCGTCTCCATCATGCCCGGCATCGAGAACTTGGCCCCGGACCGGACGCTGACCAGCAGCGGGTCCGCGTGGTCGCCGAGCTTGCGCCCCATCTTGGCCTCAAGCTGGCTCAGGTGCTCGGATACCTCGGCCGCGAGGCTGTCAGGGACCGAGCCATGCTGCAGGTAATAGCGGCAGGCATCGGTGGTGATGATGAACCCCGGCGGCACGGGCAGGCCCAGGTTGGTCATCTCCGCCAGGTTGGCGCCCTTGCCGCCCAGCAGGTCCTTGAGGTCCTTGTTGCCCTCGGTGAAGTCATAGACGAGCTTCGGCACTGCTCTGCACTCCTCGGATTGCCTTCTCGCCCGGCCCTGTGGCCCCGGCGCGCGGCTGCGTGTTCCTGCGGCCTGTGACGGCCCTCACTTCAGAGCCTATCGACCCTCGCCCGCTGCCCGGGCGGCGGTTGAGCCGGCCTGGGCCGGCCGCAGGCAGATCGGCTGATAACGCAGCAACCGCGCGGCCTCGGTGCGTGTTTAACTCCAAACACGCCGACGGAGGCGCGATGATGTCCAGCTGCGACACCAGATCCGCAACCACTCCAGCGGTCAGGCGCGTGCCAGACTCAGCCAATGACCATCCCGCGAGTGAACGTCATCGGACTGCTGCACCCGGGCGAGATGGGCGCGGCCGTCGGTCGGTCCCTGACGCAGGCCGGGCACCAGGTGCTGTGGGCCTCGGAGGGCCGGGGCGAGGACACGGCCGCCAGGGCCGTGGCGGCAGGGCTTGCCGACGTCCGCACCGCGCGGCGGATGACCGCCGAGGCTGAGGTGATCATTTCCGTCTGCCCGCCGCATGCCGCCGTTGACGTGGCCTGGGCGGTGCACGGCTTCGCCGGCCTCTACCTGGACGCGAACGCGATCGCGCCGGGAACGGCTCGCGAGATCGCCGAGATGATCACCGCCAGCGGCGGCCGCTACGTCGATGGCGGCATCATCGGCCCGCCGCCCGACAAGCCAGGCACGACGCGGCTGTACCTGTCGGGGCCGGAGGCCGGGCAGGCGGAGGACGTATTCGCCGGGACCGCGCTCAGCACCCGGATCATCGCAGGCCCGGACACCGCGGCATCGGCCGTCAAGATGGCCTACGCGGCCTGGACCAAGGGCAGCGCCGCGCTCGTGCTCGCCGCCCGGGCGCTCGCGGAGGCCGAGGGCGTCGCGGACGCGCTGCTGTCGGAGTGGGAGCTGTCGCAGCCGCAGCTAGCCGGCCGGGTCGAGGGCGCCGCCCGGTCCGGCGTGACCAAGGGCTGGCGCTGGGTCGGCGAAATGGAGGAGATCGCCCAGACCATGGCCAGCGCGGGGCTGCCGGACGGATTCCACCTGGCCGCGGCTGAGATCTACCGGCGCTGCCCGCCGCTACCTGGCGACACCAGCGGCGCGGACGCGGCGCGGGCCGTCCTGGC
>DASPWG010000201.1:0-3715 GCA_035621915.1 Streptosporangiaceae bacterium | reverse complement strand
TCGCCCGGCACCGAGTCAAGCCGATAGGCGTCGGCGGTCAGCAGCAGGGGCGCCGCGCCGCCGTAGTCACGGCTCGCGGCCACCGCCAGCGTCTCGGCATTCAGGTCGGTCGCGGTGACGCTGGCGGCGGCGGACGCGATGACCTGCGTCCAGTAGCCGGTTCCGGCGGCGATCTCCAGGACGTTCCTGGCTGCCACGAGCAGCGGCAGCAGGCGCTTGAGCTCGGCTAGGTCGTCCTGCCGCTCCGGCTTGGCGTATACCTCGTCGTACTCGGGGGCCCGCTGCTGGTAGTACTCCGCGAGCGCTCCGGTCGCCGGGTCGGTCATGAAGGACGCCTCCTCGTCTCACGGGGAGGTCACCTGAAACCCTGAAATACCAGCCTACTAGATCGTATTTCGGTTGCGCCTCCGGTTTTCCGTCCGGTCAGCTAGGGCTTGCTCGCGGGCCTAAGGCGGCTGCCCAGCGGAAATAGGTACTCCACCCGATTCGCTGGACCATGCCTTACCGCGAGTCTGTTCACTGCGGGTCAGTGGGACCCGCAGCCACAAGGAGGCAATCGCATGTACGAGCAGTACGCGACGCTGATGCGGATGGCAGACGCCGGTTACCTTTCCGGCAACCACCGCCTCGCGGCGCCGAAGGCGCACCGGACCGCAAGGACTCGCGGAAGCAGGCGCGGGCTGACACTCCGGCGGCACGGGGGTGAGCAGGCAATCACGGCGCAGAGCCGCGGTGCCCTGCGTCCCGCCTGCGCAGGCGTCGATGCCACGGCGAGGTAGTGCCTGGGGGCGCGGCTACGGCCAAGCGCGCCAGCCACTCGGCCCAGTCAGATCAAGCACAGCAGTCAGATCAACGAGAAAGCCCGCGGGCGACAAGGCCCGCGGGCTTTCCCATGCCGCCTCAAGATCCAATGTAGTGTTTGGGGGCTGTCAGCCCCCAAACACTACATTGGATCTTGAGAACTCGGCGCGGCCTCGACCCGCCGCGTGCCGGATCACGGCGTGTGCTCGGTCACCGGCTGGTCAAGCCCGTAGGCCGCGACCTCTTCGTCGGTCAGGCCGGGATAGGCCAGGCTGCCCAGACGGCGTGCCTTGCGACGGTCATGAACCCAGGCGAATACCTCGGCAGCCTCCACGAGCACCAGGCAGGGCACGGCCAGCAGGAGCATGCTCAGCGGGTCCGGGCTCGGCGTGAAGGTCGCCGCAAAGAGAAAGACCAGGAAGATGATGCCGCGGCGCCACTTCTTGAAGCGCTCATGCGTGAGCACTCCGGCCAGGTTCAGTAGCACGAAAATCAGCGGCATCTCGAACGCGATCGCGAAGATCATCAGCATCGCGCCCGCGTAGCTCAGGTAGGTGTTGATCGTGATCAGCGCCGTGGTGTCGGCAGGGAGCATGCTCAGCAGGAAGTGCACGCCGCGAGTCATGGCGAAGTACGCCACCGTGCCGCCGGCCACGAACAGCGGAATGGATGTGCCCACGAAGTAGTACGCCCAGCGGCGCTCCCGCCGGTACAAGCCGGGCGCGATAAAGGCCCACAGCTGGTAGAGCCAGATCGGCAGGGTCAGGATGATGCCGACGACGATGCAGATCTGCAACTTCAGGAAAAAGGCGTCAAACAGGCCGTTCACATACAGCTGGCAGCTCTGGTGCGGGAACAGCGCATGCGGCTGCTGTACCCGGCAGTACGGCCGCTTGATGAAGGCCCAGACCGGCGCGTAGATAATCCAGCCGACGACCGAGCCGACCGTGATGGCGATCACGATCTTGATAACCCGATTCCGCAGCTCGCGGATGTGCTCCATGAGCGGCATCCGCGCCTCGGGGTTGGTGCGGTGAACCATCCCGAGGGCGGGCCCGGTTGCAACCGGACCGGGGCCGTCGTCCGGCATGACCATTGCGGTCAGCCAGCCCTAGGTGGGCTGGTTGCTCTGCCCGGCGTTCCCGCCGACAGACTGCTGCTGCAGTTGCTGAACCTGCCGCTGCAGCTCCTCGATCTGCGCGGCCTGGGAGTCCTGCGGGGCACTGAACGGCTGCTGGGTCGGCGACAGGGCCGGCGGCACGCTGGTGGCGCCGGGCATGAAGCCGCCGCTGGCCGCGTTTGGCTGCTCGTCGTCGCTGTTCAGACCGGCCACGCTCTTCTTGAAGATGTGCATCGACTCGCCGAGGGACTTTGCGGCACCGGGGAGCCGCCTGGCTCCGAAGAGCAGCACCAGCACGACCACCAGAATGGCTATGTGCCAGGGAGAAAGATCGCCCATGTCAACCCCTTCGGCGGAACCCGCGCTCCGCATCTGCTGCGCAGAAGTCTACACGCGGCCCCTATGTAAACCACCGAACGTAGCCAGGGGGCAGACGACGCCTGACCAGGTCCTGAACAGGACATAGCCGATCGGGGCAGCAGGCTCAGGCATAGCCAGCCAGCGCGGCGCCAGCATCCGCCCTGATCTGGGCAGCGAGCTCCGGCGGCGAGATCACCCGGCCATCCTCGCCCAGGCGCAGCGCCAGCCTGCGCACCATCTCGGTATCGGGCGTCCGCAGCGTGATCCGCTTCCTGCCGTCCTCCAGCTCCTCGACCAGCTCGCACGGATAGTACTGGGCCACCCATCCCCCGGCGGCGGCCAGCTCGAGCACCACTGGCACGTCCTGCGGCGAGGGCCGGAACAGGCCGGTGTCGACGTCCACGTGCTCTGCCTCGGCGGGTACCTCGGCGGCCACGTCCAGGATCTGGATGGCCAGGATCCGGTCGAGCCGGAACAGCCGCACAGCCTCGGCCCGGCGGCACCAGCCCTCGAGGTAGCTGCGCCCCTCCACGACGAGCAGCCGCATCGGATCCACGTCCCGCTCGGTCGCCTCGTCCCGGCCGGGCACGTAGTAGGCGATGTGCACTCGCCGGCGGCGGCTGAGCGCGTCGGTGACCTGAGCGGTCATGGACTCCCCGGTGAGGTAGTCGAACTGGACCGCCACCTGGGCGCTCGGGCTGCCCGCAGTGCCCGCGGCCGCCTCCAGCTTGGCTATGGTGCGGCTCAGGGCCGACCCGTCCCCGATGCTGGGCAGCTCGGCCAGCATCCGCAGGCCCACGAGCAGCGCGCACGCCTCGTCCACTCCCAGCCGCAGCGGCCGGTCCATGGCCTCGGCCTCGCTGACCACAATCTCGCCGCCCTCGTAGGACAGGTCGATCGGGCAGTACGGGTCGGGCGACCGCAGTTCCACGCACCAGAGCATGTTGAGGTCGTCTACCAGCTCCTGCTCGGTGATGCCGAACGCCGCCGCGGTCTCGGACATGCCGACCACGTTCCGGCTGACCACGTACGGGACCAGGGCCAGCAGCCGCTGCAGGCGGTCGGTCGCCGTCGGCCGACTCTGGACGGCCTTGTCGGCAGCATTCGGCCTTGCCTGGCCGGCCTTGTCCGGCGTAGCCGGCCGGCCCTGGCTGGCACTGACGGTCGCATCTGCGGTCATGCCAGCGCCCCCTTCAGCCTGCTGATCACGGCGTCCCGCAGGTCGACAGGCTCGAGCACGACGACGTCGGCGCCGAAGGAAGCGATGTGCTCGCTCCACCACCCGGCGTCGGAGTAGCTAACCTCGACCAGGTCCCAGCCGGGCTCGGGATCAGGCCGCGTGCTGAGCTCGTGCCGCCGGAGGCCGTGCCCCGTGCCGGAGCGTATCCGCAGCACGCACGTCCGCGGCGGTGGTGGCTCTGCATCCCAGGCCCG
>DASPWG010000200.1:0-2214 GCA_035621915.1 Streptosporangiaceae bacterium | reverse complement strand
AGCCCGGGTGTATCGCCTTGCCTACCGCCTTACCGGAAACAGCCACGACGCAGAGGATCTCACCCAGGAGGTCTTCATGCGAGTCTTCCGGTCCCTGTCCAGCTACACGCCGGGGACGTTCGAAGGCTGGCTGCACCGGATAACCACCAATTTGTTCCTTGACATGGCCCGTCGCAGGCAGCGGATCCGGTTCGAGGGCCTCGGTGACGATACTGCCGCGCGCCTTGGTGACGGAGGGCGGTCACCAGCGGATGCGTTCGACGACCGGCACCTGGACAGCGACATCCAGGCTGCGCTCAAGGCGCTCGCGCCGGAGTACCGGGCTGCGGTCATCCTTTGTGACATAGAGGGCCTTTCTTACGAGGAGATAGCCGACACGCTGGGCATCAAGCTGGGCACTGTCCGCAGCAGAATCCATCGTGGCCGAGCGCAGCTGCGCGCGGCACTCGAGCACCGGCGCCCGCGGCATCTTGGCGAGGCACGGGTCGCGCCGCAGCACGCCCCGGTGGCGGCCAGACTCGCGCCGGGGAGGCAGGCATGAGCCACCTCGGGCATCGCCTTTCCGCGCTTATCGACGGAGAGCTCGATGACGCAGAACGTGACCGGGTACTGGTGCACCTGGCGGGATGCGAGTCATGCCGAACAGATGCCGTCGCCCTGCGGACCTTGAAGCGGCGGATGAACGCGCTAGGCGAGGCCGCGGCGGACGCGGCGCTGACTCGCCGCCTGATCGGGCTGGCCCAGCCGAGCGGGTCGGCAGCCCAAGGCGGCCATCCTCGCCGGCCGCGGTCGGCCGCTACCGGCTCGTACGCGGCCGCCCAGGGGGGGCGCGAGGTGCGTCCGTCCTGGTATGTCGCCGTTGGCGCCACGGCGGTCGTCCTGGTCGGCCTGGGCACGGCCGCCTTCCTGGCCGGCGGCAGCCGGGATCAGCCCGAGCCGAAGGTGACACCCGCGGTGGACACCTACGTGCTCGAGCACGATCTGATGGACGGCGTCGTTCCCGCTAACTCCACCCGATTCGGACCGCATCCACACAAGAGCCTGTCTTCGCACGCACCGTGAGTTACCGGATGGTCTCTGGCTGGCGTATCGCCAGCCTAGCCGCGATACTTGGCCTTCTCGGGTCAGGCGTGGCCGGGCTAGCCTTGGCCGACGCGCCGGGCGGGCCACCCGCCGTCAAGCGCCCAAGCCTCGGTGGCGGCCTGTTGCGGCTGACCCGCCCGCTACAGACGGCACGTGGCGGTGCCGGCCTCCGGCTGCTCCAGGAGGCCGCAGCGGCCTGCCAGAGCACCTCCTACAGCGGTGAACAGGTCATGCTGTGGTGGGGCCAGGGCGAGACGAGCGCCTCAGTGGTCGACGTGTGGCATCAGCCGGGCCGGGTCACCCTGGTGCAGCCGGCGGCGGCCCTGTCAGGTTTGCCGGCTGGTACGGCCATCTCGCCTAGTCCCGCAGGCGATCAGGATCCGGACAGCATTCTCTGCGTCTCGAACCAGCTCCTGGTCTTGCTGCAATCCAACTACCAGGTCGCGTACTCAGGCCGCGGATCGGCAGCGGGCCGCAAGGCGTTCATCGTCGAGGCCCGGCGGCTTGGCGGTGGCCTGGCCGCGCGATTCTGGCTGGACGCCACGACGAAGCTTCCGCTGCGGCGGGAGATATTCACCTCCGGCGCGCGCATGGTCAGCGAGGATGGCTTCATCAACCTCCAGCTGGGGCCCAGTGGGCTTGGCGCCATGCCCGCACCCGCCGCCGCGCCGTCGACGGCACGTCTCGACCAGGCCAGGCTGCTGGCGCTGCGCGCCAGCGGCTGGCCGGTGCCCGGCCAGCTACCAGGCAATCTCGTGCTCTTTTCCGCGACGGAGACGTCGGCGCGTTCCAGCCGCGTCATAAACCTCTCCTACTCCGACGGCCTGGCCGTGGTGTCGGTGTTCGTCCAGCGCGGAGAGCTGGGCCGGCCGATGCGTGGCTGGCGGCAGATCGGGATAGGCGGGCAGACCGTCTATTCGATCAATCCCGGGGAGCGCAGCTTTGCCTGGTCCTCGGGCGGATTCGTCTATACCGTCATCGCGGACGCGCCCATGGCGACGGTCAGCCAGGTGGTGGCGGCCATGCCCAGCACCACCAGACCTGGTTTCTGGGGGCGGATGGCCCGCGGCTTCCACCGGCTCGCCTCATGGCTCAACCCGCTGCACTGATTAGGGCTATCGCGTCCGGCTC
>DASPWG010000199.1:0-3004 GCA_035621915.1 Streptosporangiaceae bacterium | reverse complement strand
GGTGATGTGGCCGAGGCGTTGTCGGTGAGCCCGCATGTGCCGGTGATCCAGTGTGACGCGCGGGAGCGGCGGTCGACCAAGTCCACGCTGATCTCGCTGGTCGAGCACGCCATGGCCATGCAACTCAGCCCCCGCTGACCCAGCCCCGGTCACTTGAGCAGCAGGCTCGGCACCGAGACCGCGTTCGTGATCATGCCTGAGTCATACATGAGGTCGGCGACTCGCTGAACCTGACCGACGTTCAGGAGAGCCGGGTACTGGCCGACGTTGGCCAGGGCGGCTTCCAACGGGGTCATGCCCTCGCCACGCAGCACGGGTTGGACGTTGCCGCGCTGCTGGGCGTCAGCCTGGGCCGCGATCAGCGCGGTGCGGAAGGCCAGCAGCGCGGCGGAATGCTGGCTTGCGAACGCGGACGTGCTGAAATAGCCGGACAGCGGCAGGTTGGCCGTCACCCCGCTGCACGAGTCGAGCACTTCCACCGCGCCGAGTTGGGTCTCCGCCTCGACGATCAGGGGCTCGGTCACCAGGATGGCGCTCACCACATGGTTCTTCAGGGCATTGATCATCCTGGTCGCGGGCATCTCCCGCCAGGAGATCTCTGTCGGGCTGACCCCGTCACTCTGCAGGACCGCCTCGGTGGCCAGCGTCTGGATGTTGTAGGGGAAGTTGCCCTGGTAGGGAGCAACCTCGGCGTCCGGCGTGGCCACCGCCTTGCCCGCGAGGTCCTGCGGCGAGTTGATGCCGGATGTCGGCAAAGTGAGAACCTGCATCGCGCCCGGCGCGGCGTCGTAGCCGTCCATAATGAATTTCAGCCGCGCCTGGTTCAGCGAGATGGCATAGAAAAAGGCAGCGTAGTCCCCGGCCGCGACGTCCACCGTGCCGCGGTTCAACGCGGTGTAGGCGGCGGCGGCGGACGGATAGTCCCGTACGCTGACGGCGATGCCGTGCTGGTGGAACAGCCCGTCCTTGACGCCAACCATCAGCGGCACGGTGTCGATGCCCGGCACCACGGCCACCGTGAGCGGCCGGCCGCTCGGCAGGACAGCGGATGACCCGGTGCCGCAGGCCACGGCCGCCAGCGCCAGAGACAGCAACGCCACGGACGAGCTCACCCGGCGCAAAGCGCGGCCGAGGACCCCGATGTGCGCGGGTGCTCGGACAAGCTGCACGGGGCTCCCCCGGGGCGAGTCATTCATGTGTATGCGCTTAAGCAGATCGTCTTCGGTACACACCCGCAAAGCACACGATACGCTTCTTGCACTTAACCTAGACCGGCCGTATGTCCTCATGTAGAACTTTCTGCAGGGATGGCTCGCCGGAGGGGGAGTGATGTTAGTTTCGCGAGACCCATCAGTCCCGCCAGCCTCAGCTTTGGTCGCCGAACTCCGGTTTCCCGTCCAGGAGCCGTGACGCCTTGCGAACCAGGCGGAGAAGCACGAACCGGTCGGCCCTCAAGACGACGCGGCGGCACGCCCCGGCCCATGGCTCCGCTAACGGCGCAGCCGGAGATGATCCTGCCCCGGCCGGCAACCACCGGTTGCCTTCTCATTCTCATCGCGCGCAGGGCGGCCCGGAGGCCACCAACGGTGGCCTAGCCGCCGCCCAGGCTGACGGCGCCGGCGAAGGGGCCCGCCGCTCGCGCCGGGCTCGGCGGTTTTCCCTGAGGACCTGGCGCGTCCGCTCGCGGCTGCTGCTGCTGATAGCGGTGCCCACGCTCGTGGCCTTAGTGCTCGGCGTCCTGGCCATCAGATCCTCGCTCCGCAGCGCGCAGGCCTATCAGCATGTCCAGCAACTGGCGACGCTATCTGGCGATATCACTGGCCTGGTGCAGGCATTGCAGAACGAGCGTCTGGATACCGTCACCTTCATCACCATGGCTGACCAGGGTGGCCGGGCCAGTGCGCTATCGGCGAACCAGGCCCAGAAGGCCGCCCCCGAGCAGATGCTGCTCAGGTCCGATTACAACGCGACCGGCCGGTCGGCGGCCGGGGTCCGCAGCCTGGCGGAAACCATCGGCGGCGGCTACCCGGCGCTGGCGCAGCAGCAGGCTCAGGGCGTGATCACCGCGATCGACGACCTTCCGGAACTGCGGCAGGCAACCGTGAACACCGAGCTTCCCACCCTGACCGTGATCGACTACTACGGGAACACGATCACGCAGCTGCTGAGCCTGGAGAGCCAAGTCGCAGCCGGGAGCAACAACGCGTCCCTGGCCGACAACGTACGCGTACTCAGCCTGATCTCGAACATGAAAGAGGAAGCGGCGCAGCAGCAAGCGATCGTGACCTCGGCGTTGCCTCCGGACCTCATCGGCGCCACCCGGCTCACCGCTGAGTCGTTGTCGGTGCTCAACCAGCAGGCGGCCGGGCAGGCCGCAGACATGTCCGCCTTTGACTTCGCCGCCACGGCCGCCCAGCGCCAGCTTTACAACAGCGCGCTGTCGTCCCCCCTGGCCGCCATGGCGCAGCAACAGCTTCAGCAGGCGATCACGCTGCTGACGGCCGGCTTTACCTCGGCGAGCGATCCGACCATTGTGGTAGCCGCCGACGATGCCTCGTTCACCACCAGCAGCCTGCGTTCGGTGGAGCAGCAGCTGATGTCGTCGGTCATCGCGCAGAGCGGGTCGCTTCGGGCCAGGGCGACCGCCATCGCGGTGATCGAGGCTATCGGGGTGCTGTTGCTGCTAGGCCTGGCCCTGCTGCTGATCACGGTCGTCGGCCGGTCCATGACCGTGCCGCTGCGCAGGCTGCGGACCCGCGCGCTGGAGATCGCGGGGGTACGGCTGCCGGAGGCGGTGCGCCGGATGGCCGAGACCGATGGTGAGGGCGTGTCGCTGGAGGTTGAGCCGATCGATGATGTCGGCTCCTCCGATGAGATCGGTGAGGTGGCGCGGGCGTTTGACCAGGTGCACCGGGAGGCGCTGCGGCTGGCGGCGAACGAGGCGGCGCTGCGGGGGAATGTGAACGCGATGTTCGTGAACTTGTCGCGGCGCAGCCAGTCGCTG
>DASPWG010000198.1:0-2909 GCA_035621915.1 Streptosporangiaceae bacterium | reverse complement strand
GTGCCGGCCCCGACGAAGAGGACGTCGAGGCCTGGGAACTGGCGGGCGATCGCTGGGGCCGTGGTGCGGTAGTGCGCCATCCAGTTGGCCGGGTTGGTGTACTGGTTGAGCCACACATACCTGTCGTCGGAGCGGCACAGCGCCCGGACATAGTCCAGTCGTGCGCCGAGTAAGCCGCCGATGGCAGCGGGCTCCGCGACGACGTGCACCTGACTTCCCAGTGCCTCCATAAGCAGCCTGGTCGACAGGTTGCAGCGGGAGTCGGTCACGCACAGGAACTGGTAGCCCCGGTTCGCCGCGATCAGGCTGAGCGCGACGCCCATGTTGCCCGATGAGGACTCAATCAAGATCGATCTCGGCGTCAGGACGCCATCCCGGACGGCCGCCTCTACCATCTCGGCGGCCGCTTTCAGCTTTATCGAGCCGGCGAAGTTGAAACCTTCGCATTTAAGGAAGAGCGCGCGCCCGACGATTGGTGCCAGGTCGACGTACAGATCCTCCTCGTTGAATGCCTGCGGAACGGATATCACTGACACGATGGCCTCCTCGCCACCCGGACCAGACCTGGTGCTCATTCGCTGCGGGCGAGGCGCGTGCAGGCATTCGACGCATGACGTTAATTCGATCTGTTTAATGCGGCCGCCAAACTGGCCACCCGGGATAACGACGACCAGCCTCGGCCGGTTCACGAGAGCTAATCAACACTACGCTGCGTAAGGTGTGCTCGCCAGACGTGAGCGTCCGCACCAAAGCGTGCAACCGGCCAGCGATCGAGGTTCGGCGTAGCTGAAAGGCCGGCTACGGCACTACTTAAGCAGCTGGCGGGCCATGACCATGCGCTGGATCTGGTTGGTGCCCTCGTAGATCTGGGTGATCTTGGCGTCCCGCATCATCCGCTCGACCGGGTAGTCGCTGACGTATCCGTAGCCGCCAAGCAGCTGGACCGCGTCGGTCGTGACCTCCATCGCGACGTCCGAGGCAAGGCACTTGCACGCAGAGGAGATGAACGTCAGGTCCGGGGCGCGGTCGCCGCGCATGGCGCGCTCTGACTTGGCGGCAGCGGCATAGGTAAGCTGCCTGGCCGCCTCGATCTTCATGGCCATGTCGGCAAGCATGAACTGCAGGCCCTGGAACTCCGCAATGGCCTTGCCGAACTGCTTGCGCTCCTTGACGTAACCGATGGCGTAGTCGAGCGCGCCCTGGGCGATGCCCAGAGCCTGCGCGGCGATGGTGATCCGGGTGTGGTCCAGGGTGGCCAGCGCGGTCTTGAAGCCCGTGCCCTCGGCGCCGATGATCCGGTCCGCCGGGATCCGGCAGTTGTCGAAGTAGAGCTCCCTGGTCGGCGATCCCTTGATACCGAGCTTGTGCTCGGGCGCTCCGAACGTGAAGCCCTCGTCATCCTTGTCGACAACGAAGGCAGAGATGCCGCTGGCGCCGGCCGACGGATCCGTGACGGCCATGACCGTGTAGTACTGCGAGACGCCGGCGTTGGTGATCCAGCGCTTGGTGCCGTTCAGCACGTAGCTGTCGCCGTCCCGCAGGGCCCTTGTCTTCATCGCGGCCGCGTCCGACCCTGCCTCGGGCTCTGACAGCGCATAGGAGAACATCGCGGCGCCGCTCGCCACCGGCGGTAGGAACTGCCGCTTGAGCTCCTCGGATGCCGACAGCAGCAGCGGCACCGTGCCAAGCTTGTTCACCGCCGGGATCAGGGAGGACGAGGCGCAGACTCTCGCAACCTCCTCGATCACGATCACGGTCGCTATGGCGTCCGCCCCCGCGCCGCCGTACTCCTCCGGGATGTGCACGGCATGCAGATCGGCCTTCACCAGGGCGTCGTGAGCCTCCTGCGGGAACTGCGCTGACTCATCGACCTTGGCGGCATGCGGCGCGATCTTCTCCTCGGCCAGGGCGCGGACCGACTCGCGGAGCGCATCATGCTCCTCTGACAGCGCATACGCCGGGAAGTCTTCGCTCATACGGTCGATAGTAGGACGTCCTACAGACCGCGCCAACGCGGGCATCCGGGCCCGGCCGGTGGGCTCGCTGCGGACGGCGGATACCGGATCCTGGCCAGGCTGCAGACCTGGCGCGGCCGGACGGGATGTAGCGGGACGCGGCGCAGCTACGCGGCGGTGCTGCGCGATGATGTGGCGATGACGTTGGCCTCCAGCCTGCTGACCAGCCAGGGTCAGGAACTGCTTGACCTGCTCAGCGGCCAGGAGATCGGCCCGGACCAGGCACTGAAGCTCGCGGAGGAGCTTCGAGGGCGGTTCCCGGCCGACATGGTGGCCGCAGCCCTGACCCAGCAGTCGCTGCGAGTCGCAGGCCGGGCGAAGTTCAGCCGCGCCGATTCGATGTTCTTCACTCGCGCGGGCCTGGAGCAGGCGTCGTCGGAACTCACCGCACGGCACTCCGCGCAGCGGTTCTCTGGCCTGGGCCTGGTGGCCGACCTGTGCTGCGGGATCGGCGGTAACCTCGCCGCGCTGGCGGGCGCGGCCAGGCACGTCGTCGCTGTCGACGCAGACCTGACGACGCTGATGTTCGCCCGTCGAAACGCGCAGGTCTACGGTGTCGGACCGCGCATCACGCCGGTCTGCGCCGACGTGCGTGAGCTCGCCCTGGCCGACTGGGCGGCGACTCGCGGCGGGCCGGTTCAGGGCGCTTTCATCGATCCAGCCCGCCGGGCTGGCGGCCGCCGCCTCCGTACCGGCGAGAGCATGCCGCCGCTGGACTGGTGCCTGAGCCTTACCGAGCAGGTCCCGTCGGTATGCATCAAGGCGGCACCGGGGCTCGCCCGCGAGCTTGTGCCGGCGGGGTGGGAGACCGAGTTCGTCGCCGTCGGCCGGGACCTGAAAGAGGCGCTGCTCTGGTCCCCGGCCATGTCCAGCACGCCCCGCCGGGCGACGATC
>DASPWG010000197.1:0-7282 GCA_035621915.1 Streptosporangiaceae bacterium | reverse complement strand
AGCACGACCTCGGCGCTGATGACGACCTTCTCGACGTCCTTGCGGCTCGGCACCTCATACATGACCGAGAGCAGGACTTCCTCAAGGATCGCGCGCAACCCGCGGGCGCCGGTGCCGCGCAGGATGGCCTGGTCGGCCACGGCCTCCAGCGCGTCGTCGGTGAACTCCAGGTCCACCCCGTCGAGCTCGAACAGCCGCCGGTACTGGCGCACCAGCGCGTTGCGCGGCTCGGTGAGGATGCGTATCAGCGCCTCGCGGTCGAGGTTGTGCACCGACGTGATGACCGGCAGCCGGCCGACGAACTCGGGGATCATGCCGAACTTCAGCAGATCCTCCGGCATCACGTCGGCGAACGGGTCGGCCTCGGTCTTGTCGGTCTTCACCCGCAGCACCGCGCCGAAGCCCATGCCGCTCTTCCCGACGCGCTGCTCGATGATCTTCTCCAGGCCAGCGAACGCACCGCCGCAGATGAACAGCACGTTCGTGGTGTCGATCTGGATGAACTCCTGATGCGGGTGCTTGCGCCCGCCCTGCGGCGGCACAGACGCGGTGGTCCCCTCCAGGATCTTCAGCAGCGCCTGCTGGACGCCCTCTCCGGAAACGTCGCGCGTGATCGACGGGTTCTCGCTCTTGCGGGCTATCTTGTCGATCTCGTCGATGTAGATGATCCCGGTCTCGGCCTTCTTGACGTCGTAGTCGGCCGCCTGGATGAGCTTGAGCAGGATGTTCTCGACATCCTCGCCGACATAGCCGGCCTCGGTCAGCGCGGTGGCGTCGGCGATGGCGAACGGCACGTTCAGCAGCCGCGCCAGCGTCTGCGCCAGCAGCGTCTTGCCCGAGCCCGTAGGCCCCAGCAGCAGGATGTTGGACTTGGCAAGCTCGACGCCGTCCTCGCCAGCGCCGGCGCGGTCACCGCCTGACTGGATCCGCTTGTAGTGGTTGTAGACAGCGACGGACAGGCCCTTCTTGGCCTTGTCCTGCCCGATCACGTAGGAGTCGAGGAACTCGTAGATCTCCCGCGGCTTGGGCAGGCTGTCCCACTTCAGCTCTGGCGGCTCGGAGCACTCCTCTTCGATGATCTCGTTGCAAAGGTCAATGCACTCATCGCAGATGTACACGCCGGGACCAGCGATCAGCTTCTTAACCTGCTTCTGGCTCTTGCCACAGAACGAGCACTTCAGCAGATCACCGCCATCGCCGATGCGTGCCACCCAGTTACTCCTTCTAGCCGCTTCCTGCCGGCCCGCTGGTTACACCGGGCCCGCTGTGCCTGTGTTATGCACAGTGCCTGCGTGCGGACCCTGTGCCTGCCAGACACCGTGTCCGTGAATCTAGACGGTACCGCCTCGGCGACCTTAGAGGTGGCCTACGCAACACCGCGCCAGGCGCGCCGGCCGTCCGGCCGACTTTCCCGGTTAGGACGACGCTACCTCACTCTTGCGCTTCAGCATCGTCAGAACTTCATCGACCAGCCCGTACTCCTTGGCTTCATCGGCCGTAAAGAACTTGTCCCGCTCGATGTCCTTGCGCACCTTGTCCTCGGACTGGCCGCTGTGCCTGGCCAGGATCTGCTCCATGGCGGTCCGCATCCGGAGGATCTCGCGGGCCTGGATCTCCAGGTCACTGGACTGGCCGTAGCCGCTCTCCACGGCCGGCTGGTGGATGAGGATCCTGGCGTTGGGCAGCGCGAACCGCTTGCCCTTGGTGCCAGCCGCCAGCAGCACAGCCGCCGCGGAGGCCGCCTGGCCGAGGCAGTACGTGTGGATATCTGGCTGGATGTACTGCATGGTGTCGTAGATCGCCATCATGGAGGTCATCGACCCGCCTGGCGAGTTGATGTAGATCAGGATGTCCCGGCCAGGGTCGATGGACTCCAGCGTGATCAGCTGAGCCATCACGTCGTTGGCCGAGGCGTCGTCGATCTGCACGCCGAGGAAGATGATCCGCTCCTCGAACAGCTTGTTGTACGGATTCATCTCCTTGACGCCGTAGGACGTCCGCTCCACGAAGGAGGGCAGGACGTACCGCGCCTGGGCCGGCTCGTAGTGCGCTGGCCGTGCTGGCTGATACAGGCCAGGCCGGATCAGCCCTCCGTGCTCCGTGCTCGCCGCCTGCTTGCTCACTGGGTCATCCTCCGCTCGCGCTCCCGGCAGGCCGACCGCCGGGTTCAGTCAGAATCTGGGCTCTGGTCACGACCTCGATCCTCACGCCGTCATCCTCACGACAGGGGGTTGGGGTCTCTCAGTTCCCTGGCGTTGCGGATCACGTGGTCGACGATCCCGTACTCGCGCGCCTCCTCCGCGGTGAACCAGCGGTCCCTGTCGGAGTCGGACTCGATCTGCTCCACCGGCCTGCCGGTGTGCTGGGAGATGCGCTCGGCCATCAGCCGCTTGAGGTACAGGCTCTGCTCGGCCTGGATCCGGATGTCAGTGGCGGTGCCACCGATGCCGCCGTGCGGCTGATGCATCAGGATCGCCGCGTGCGGCATGGCGTACCGCTTGCCCTGCGCGCCGGCGGTCAGCAGGAACTGGCCCATGGACGCGGCCATGCCCATCGCATACGTCGCCACGTCATTCGGCACGAACTGCATAACGTCATATATCGCCATTCCGGCGTAAACCGAACCGCCAGGCGAGTTGATATAGAGGTTTATGTCCGCCCTGCTGTCTTCAGCCGCGAGCAGGATGAGCTCCGCGCAGATCCGGTTCGCCAGGTCGTCGTCGACCTGCTGGCCAAGGAAGATGATCCGGTGCCGCAGCAGCCGCTGGAACAGCATGTCGCCCATCGGCTGCACCGGCGCCTCGGCTGCCATCGCCAGCACCCTGGGAATCTCCTGCCGGTCGTCCGCAGGCGTGGTCACGGTGCCCTCCTCGAATGCTTCGCCTGTGCGATCTTGGCCGGTGCTTCCTGGCGCTGAACGTCGGAGCACCGAGCCTGTCGTTGCAAGTGACCATAACCCGAGCGCCAGGATGGCACGTCCGCGCGGCCCCGCATTTCGCTACCGGCGCAGGCAGGCAGGCCATTTCGTAACGGCCGGCCGTCCTGCCGCCTCCCGATCAGGCGGGAAACGGGCTGTGCCGACGGATTCATCAGGTCCGGTCGAGGCGAGCCCGTTTCGTCCCGCGGCGCTGCGGTGCCTGGGTCAGCTGTCGTCTTCATCGCCGGCGTCGTCCTCGGCGGCCTCTGCCCCAGTCTCTTCGGGCGCGACGGCTTCCTCCTCGGCGACGTAGACGGGACGGCCCGCCTCGTCGACGACGCGGGCCTTCTCCCCCAGCAGCCGCAGCGCGTTCGACCGGAGCACGTCGCCCGCTACCATCCCCAGCTGGCCGTTGTCGCTGAGCTGCTTGGCGAGCCGGTCGGGCGCCATGCCAATCCGGTAGGCCTGCTCGGTCACGTAGGCGCTGAGCTCCTCCGGCGTGACGGTGAGCTCGGAGTCCGCGGCCAGCTTGTCGAGAATGAAGCCGGCCTTCACCGACCGGCGGGCGTCGGCCTCGAACTCCGAATCGAGCTCGGACTCGCTCTTGCCTACGTTCTCCAGGTAGGCCTGCATGGTCAGGCCGGCCCGGTCGAGCTGACTCTGCAGGCTCTGCCTGCGCTGGTCGGCCTCGGCCTGGATGACGCGCTCGGGAACCGGGATGTCGAGCTGGTCGATCAGCGCCTCGAGTGCCCGCTCGCGCGCCTGGCCCGCCTGGCCCACCTTCCGCATGGCCTCCATCTGCTTGCGGGTGGAGGCGCGCAGCTCTCCGACGGTGTCGAACTCGCTGGCGGACTGGGCGAAGTCGTCGTCCAGCTCGGGCAGCTCCTTGACCTTGACGGTGTTCACGGTTACCTGAACGTCTGCCGCCACGCCCTCGTAGTCACCGCCGGCCAGCTCGGCGTTGAAAGTCTTGGATTCTCCGGCCGACATCCCCGCCAGCGCCTCGTCCAGGCCGTCGAGCATGGACTCCGAGCCGACCTCGTAGGAGACGCCGGTGGCCTGCGCATCCTCCACCGCCCTGCCGTTGACGGTGGCGGACAGGTCAATCGAGACGTAGTCACCGGACTCGGCCGGCCGTTCCACCGTCTTGAGCGAGGCGAATCGCTCGCGGAGCGTCTTGAGATATTCCTCGACCTGGTCGGGTGACACCTCGGCGTTGTCCACGGTCACGGCGACCGTCTCCAGGTCGGGCAGGTCGAACCTCGGCCGGACGTCGACCTCCGCGGTGAACGACAGCTCCTTGCCGTCGTCCAGCTTGGTCACCTCCACCTCCGGCTGGCCGAGCGGCACCACCTCGTGCTCGGCCACGGCCTTGCTGTACAGCTCAGGCACCGCGTCGTTGATCGCCTGCTCCAGGACCACGCCGCGGCCGACGCGCTGGTCGATGATGCGGGGCGGCACCTTGCCCGGCCGGAAGCCGGGCACCCGCACCTGCCTGGCTACCTCCCGGTAGGCCTGGTCGAGGCTCTTCTTGAGCTCCTCGAACGGAACTTCGATGGTCAGCTTGACCCTGGTCGGGCTCAGCTCTTCGACGTCGGTCTTCACCTGGGAGTCGCTCCTGGAAATGTCATCGGCGCACAGCCGCGCCTGATCGGCGGGACTTGATGATCGGCAATGCGTGCCGCACGCGGCTGTCGCGGGCCTCGCTCAAGGCTGTTGCTGGCCAAGTCTAGGGCAGCTAGGGCGCGAGGGCGCGTTCACCCGCCACGGGTGATGAGCGCGGGAACTCGCCCAGCCCACGATGGATGCACGGGAGCACTCGGGGGGGTGCCCCGGTGCGGCCTGGGGCCGCACCGTCAGGCCCGCTAACCAGCGGTACAAGGCACTTCGTCGATGGGGGGGTCCACCGATGACCGATCCGCGGAACGACCCGGCGGCCTCGCCGGGCACTGAGGGCGGAACGAGCCCGCCAGAGCAGAGCGGCCAGCGAGAGTCCCGCCACGGCCTCTTCCACCGCGGTACATCTACCAACGAATCGACCAGTTCTGGTGCATCCGGTGCCAGCGCCGTCGGCACCACCACCCGCAGCACGACCGAGGGCAGCGCGCAGGCCGTCCCGCAGCAGGCAGGGCAGACCACGTACGAGCGCGCAGGCGGCGAGGAGCGGTACGGCCGCGCCGAGGACCAGTACGGGTACGGAGAGGGTGCAGCCGCTGCGCGGCCGGACGCGATGATCGCCAGGGCGACGACCTGGTCGTTCGGAACGCTGCTGCTGGGCTCCCTGTGCCTGATCGCCGTCGGCATCATCATGCTGGTCTGGCCCAGGGCCACGCTTACCCTCGCCGCGATCCTGGTCGGGGCCGCCCTGGTGGCGACCGGGGTGATCAGGCTGTGGGACGGGATGGCAGGCCGCCACGGCGAGACGGGCGGCAGCAGGGCCGCCTCGGTGGTCATCGGGCTACTGGCCATCCTGGTCGGTCTGTACTGCCTGCGCCACCACGCGCTGAGTCTCTTCCTGCTGTCCTTCGTGGTCGGGGTCTACTTCATCGTGCATGGCATCGCCGACCTCACGACCGCGGCGTCCGCCCGCGGGACGCCGGGCCGCGGCCTGCGCGGCGTGCTGGGCGTCTTCGCCATCGCGGCCGGGATCATCCTGGTTGTGTGGCCGGGGATCACGCTCACCCTGCTGCTGCTGATCGTGGCCGCCTGGCTGCTGTTCTACGGCGTCGTGCTGGGCTTCCTGGCCTTCAGCATCCGTCGCAGTGGCAAGAAGCTGAGCGAAGCGGCGGCGAGAGGAACCATGGCGGCCCCGGCCAGGGCCGCCTAACGCGGTCAGGCTAGGCCAGCCTGACCAGGGGCGCCTTTGGGGGAGGGCGCCCCGCAGACGGCCAGAGGAGTGGCCCGCACCGAAAGTCCGGTGCGGGCCACTGGCGTGTCCGGGCCCGGCCGCCCGCCAGCACACCGGACATCACCGCAGGTCAGCTGAGCGCGGATAACAGCAGGTCAAGCCGTCGGCCCTGAGCGATGGCCTGCCGGCGGCTGGTCACGCCGAGCTTGCGGTACACCGAGCTGAGATGGGTCTTGATCGTGTTGATCGACAGGAACAGCGACTCGGCGATCTCCTGGTTCGTCATGTGCGAGGGCAGGAATCTCAGCACCGCGAGCTCAGCCTCGGTGAGCGGCGCCCCGGACGGCTGACCTGACCCGTGCGGGAGCCGGCCGTCGAAACGCTCCAGGATCCGCCCGGCAAAGGCCTGGCACGGGCTGGCCGGCGTGATCAGCACGGTGAGGGCGGACCTGATCGGCGAGCCGGCCGCGATGAACGCCCCCGACTGGTCGTCGGGCTCGGCCAGGGCCAGCGCCTCTTCCAGCCTCTCCGCCGCCTCGGCGGCCTGGTTCAGCCTGCGGTGCGCGAGCACTGCCGTCAGCCGCGCCGAGAGGCGGGAAGCAAGCGTGCTGGCGCGTCCCGCAGATCCCGTGGCCATATCTTCCGGCCCGGCCGGGCCGGCTCCCGCGCTGGCCCCGTCCGCCGGCTCATCGGCGCCCGCGGCCTGCGGAACCGCGCCGCCGGGCCCGGCCGCATCGGGTCCGGCCGCCACATCCGCGAGCCTGGCAGCGCCCGGCGCGGCCGCGGGACCGGCCATTACCGGGTCAAGCAGCCTGAGCGCGCCCTTGTCGTCGCCGTCTGCCATCAGCAGCCTCGCCTGGCAGACCATGATCTCCGGCCACCAGCCCGCTGCCTCGGGCGACACCGCGGCCAGCAACGACCTGGCCCGTTCCCGTTCCCCCGCTGTCAGGCTTATCTCGGCGTCCAGCCTGGAAATGGCGATCCGGGCTGCCTGATCGCCGACGGCCAGTTCGGTCAGCGGCCTGAGCAGTCCGCGGGCACCGGTCAGGTTGCCTGCGTCGATCGCGATGCGCGTCCTGGCCAGGCCGATGAGGAACGCCAGGGCGGGCTCGCCGACCGGCTGCGGGTCCGCGTGGACCTGCTCGGCCTGATCGAGCACCATCGCGGCCGCCTCCGGCTCATCCCTGGCGATGTGCGTCAGCGCCTGGCTGAGAGCCAGGATGGGCGGCAGGCCCGCGATCTGCCCGGCCGGACCCTCCGCGACCTCGACGCCCACCCTCGTCGCCGCCGCCAGGTCGCCGTACCAGGCGTGTGCGAGTGCCTCCCAGCAGCGTCCACGCTCCCGAGCCCACGTCAGGCCGCCAGCGGCCAGCTGCGAGCTGGCATGCTGCAGCGCGACTCTGGCCGGCCCCACCTGCAGTCTGCGCAGCTGGCCGCAGCCAAGCGCAAGCCAGAGCAGGCCCACTGCCCGGTGCTCGGGCACGCTGCGCGACTCCTCGTGCGCGCGGCTTGCCTGC
>DASPWG010000196.1:0-12943 GCA_035621915.1 Streptosporangiaceae bacterium | reverse complement strand
ATCCCCCGATCCACGCCCGCCGCGACGGCGTAGGCGGCAGCTTCCTAACGGGCTGCCGCTAGGCGTAACGACGTTCGTACCCTCGCCACCACGCTAGACACATCGGCAGCACAGTGCTAATCCTGCCCCTTCCGGCGCGTCTGCCCGAGAGCGATATGACGACTATGGGAGTCGTTGTCGGCTTGCTACTCGGATCCGGCCGTGCCGCCACCTCGAGGGTGCTCGACGGCTTCCTGAGTTCGTGCACGTCCGGTTTAAAGTTCGGCTTCCCGGCTGGGTATAGGTGGTGTCATTACGCAGCGCTACTCCACTCGCACTCTGCGTGTTCCAAAGCAGGAGATGAAATGCAACCCAAGCACCTGGGAACGACCCTGGCCGTGGCTGGCCTGAGCCTGGCCGCGGCGGCGTGCTCCAGCAGTCCTTCTACGTCGTCGAGCGCCAGCGCTCAGCACGCCAGCATGACAGCCACCGTCGGGTCTGGCTGCTCCACGATCCCGAAGAGCGGGACGGGCAGCCTCTCCGGCATGGCGACCGACCCCGTGGCCACCGCCGCCGCGCACAACCCGCAGCTCGCCAACCTGACTCACGCTGTCGACCTCGCGAGCCTGTCCGGCACGCTGAACTCGGCGAAGTACGTCACGGTGTTCGCCCCGAACAACGATGCGTTCCTGGCGATGGAGAAGCAGCTAGGCGGCGCCGACGTGCAGAAGCTCATGTCCAGCAAGACCGATCTCACCGACGTCCTTGAGTACCACGTCGTCAACGGCGATATCACGCCCACCGACCTGGCTAGCGGCAAGGCGCTGACGAGCTGGCTGGGGCAGCCGCTGCACCCGTCTAAGTCGGGAAGCACCTACATGATCAATAACGCGCAGGTCGTGTGCGGGAACATCAAGACCAAGAACGCGACCGTGTACGTCATCAACATGGTGCTCATCCCCTGACCGGCGCGCAGGCCGGCAGCCCGCGCTAGCGGGGATCGGCCGGCCGCGCGTGCCCGGGCCGGGAGCCGGAGAAGCAGTACCGGGCGGCGCGCGCCTCCGCCAGCTGCGCGCCGGGCCCGGCCTGTGCACCACCTGGTGACCGCGGGCCGGTGAGCAGCCGGGCTGCCGCTGGCCAGCCAGGCGCCGCGTATCCCTGCGGGGCTGCTGGCCCCGGCGTGGCCGCGGCCGCTTGCACCGCTGCCGACGGCGGCGCGCTGAGCGCGCCAGGCCAGCGCGCCGCCAGGCAGGCGAGCTCGGGCACGAACAGGCTGCCATTCACCGTGCCCACGCCCGATGCGAGGTCGTAGCCTGACCCTGCGTCGAACCCGGCGACCGTGTGCCACTTGCCGCCCTGCCTGAAGGTCACTGTGTTGTTGCCCGACGCGATGTCCACCAGGCCGGGCGCGCCGAACTGCGACATCGCGTACAGGTACGGGTTGATCAAGCCAAGCGCGCGCCCGGCAACCTGGTCGGTCAGCGCCACGATGCCCGCGAACTCAGGCGTGGCCTCGCTCGTGCCGCAGGTCGGATACCAGCCCGCTGGCTGGCCGGCGAAGCTCTGATACATGTCCGCGCCGCCGTTGCAGGCGCCGCTCATGGAGATGTCCGGCACGCCGCGGCGGCCGCCCACGACGCTGGTTACGTCATCCTGGTACCACGGGCGGCTGAACACGGCCGACAGCCCTCCGCCGCTGGCCAGCGGGCTGTCCGCACGGCTGCCGGTGATGTATGCGAGCGTCGGCTTGTTGTAGCTGTCGTTCCAGACCGTAGGGGCTGAAACGTCGTGTCCGGCGGCATTGAGGTGCAGTTGGGCGCCGCCGACCCCGGTGACGAGCGGGTCGCTGTCCGGCCATGAGGTCACCGGATACAGGAAGTAGGTGTGGCCGTTGTACCCCACGTCCGCGGCACCGCTGTCACCCGAGGCCGCCAGCACCGTGACGTCGTTGCGGAACGCGAGCTTGTAGGCGCTGCGGAGCCGCAGCAGCCGTTGCGGCCTGGCAAAGCTTTCCTCCGTGGCGCTGAAGCTCTGGCTGATGACGCCACCCAGGTGGTGGTCGATGACGTACGTCTCGGCGTTAACGATCGCCGGGAAGCCGGTACTGCCCTCGTTCTCCGAGGTCGGCGTCTCGACGAGGAGGATGCCGGCACCCGGAGCGATCGCGTGCGCGTACTCGACGTCGAGGTCGGTCTCGGCTGCCCATCCCTCGCGGTTGTCGTTCTCCCTGTACGGCGCCACCTTCCCGCTGGGCTGGATGATCTTCAGGCTCGGCGGCGGGGGCAGTCCCGCGACCCGGTCGAACACAGCCAGGTCGTGCGCTACCGTGGGCGAGCCGTAGGAATCGACGATCACGATCGTCTCGCCCCTGCCCGTGATGCCCTTGCCGTAGAGCGGGCCGAGGTCGAAGGCGCTCTCGATCTGCCTGGCCGTGTAGCAGGCAAGCTGGAAGTGCTGCTCGCAGAATGCCGTGCTCGGCGGGCCAGACAGCGCCCGGTCCAGGTGCACGATGCCGGGATGGATGAGCACCGCGGGCTGCGGGCGCGATGCGGGGGTGCGCGGGGCCGGCCGTCCTGGCCAACCGGCGGTGACCGTGGCGCCCGCGAGCAGCACGACGCCGACGGTCGCCACGAACCGGGCAACGCGCATCGTGTCGTCCCTTCGGCGGCGCGGGTCGCAGCCGCAAGCACGGCGGGCATGCGGGCCAGGGCCCGAGGCTGCCGACCCATGCCAGCCAGCAAGAATTATCAGCTAGTTCGGCGCTGTTGACACCTGATCCAGCGGATATGTCAGCCGTGACTGGGGCGTACCGTGGGTTTGATCGCGCACCCGGAGGAGTGGATGAAGCTCAAGCTGGACCTGCACGACATCTACAACCGCGGGCAGGACATCGACCGCGCCCTCCGCGAGATCATCGACGAGGCCGTGCGCACGAAGGCACCGCTAGTCGAGATCATCCCTGGCAAGGGCTCGGGCCAGCTCAAGAAGCACGTCCTGCGCTTCCTCGACCAGCGCGAGATCAAGCAGCTCTACCACCGAGTGGAGAAGGACTCCAAGAACTTCGGCAGGGTCTTCGTCCACTTCCGCTGGAAGTAGGGCTCCGGTTCCCCGACCTGCACCGCATTCCAGATGAAATTACGGATTCTGGCTCGCCAGTTCGAGTCAGGATTCGCTGGCGGTATCAGTACGATCAGCCAGAAGCTTCTGGCTGATAACAGGTTCACAGAGATATTGCTAGGGAATTGACGACGGTAGTTCCACGTTGCAAGATGTGGACGACTCCCCCACCCGCTTCGGGGGGTGGGTGCAGGCCCCGCCGACCTTCGGGACGGCGGGGCCTAGCTTTTCTCAGGGGTCTACCAGTCCGCAGGCTTGCTGATCTTCTGGCCGCGACTGTTCACGAGTTGCGGAGCGAATTGGCTCGCGGCCAGCGGGCCCTTGCGGATCTGCTTCTGGAACGTCGGGCTGAGCTTGCGCAAGTCGCTGCTCGCGTGCAGGTGAGGGTTGAGCAGGCCGACCGGAACGCGGTACTCATCCTTCACGATCCGGATGGGCTCGCACAGGTCAGAGTCGTTACTGACCACGACGGCGAGGTCGCAGTCACCCCGGATAGCGTCGATGAGGAGGTAGGTGGCGAGGTTGACGTCGCTGCCCTTCTCCTCAGTCTTGATTACCTCGACGGTCTTATGGCCAGGCCTCGGCACGGCGAGAGGCATCCGGACGACCGACTGAAGGAACTTGCCGTAGTGAATAGTCACTTTCGGCGATGTCGCCAGCGCGCGAAGGTAGGCGTCCTGCTTCGTTGGTGAGTCGGGCTTGTCGCTGCGGCCGGAGATCCTGGCCGTGAAGTACCGGATCCGCTTGATGTCGTGCGTCGGCACGAGCAGCTGGAACAGTGCTTCCAGGTCCAGCCATTTGTATTGCGTCCCCTTCAGGCAGCCATAGAACAGGTTGAAGCCGTCGACATAGAAGTTCGCCGTCGGCCGCTGCGGTACCCGGTGCTTGTTGGAGCCCACGACGCTCCAGGTTAGTGCGCTTGTGCGGCTCGCGCTCGCTGCTCGGATGTCACGCCTTGTACCGTGAGCGCCGTGTTGCCCGCATGTTCTCTCCGCTCCGCGCCTTGTCCGGCCGTCTGGGTTGGGCAGCCGGCGTGTTCCGAGACGTGTCCCACTGCCCTGACGATCGACCGTCCTGGCTGGATCGGCGCGTCGCATGTGGGCTAGCGGCAGGCGCCGTAATGGCATGCCTTGCGGGCTGGTCCGGACTGCGCTTTACCTGGTTGCGCCCCGGCCGCTGTGCCGCCGTCGGGTCAGCCGCCTGGTCCGGGCGTGCCGGCCTGGCTCGCGCCGCGTGTTCCTGGCCGGCTTGGGCCGGCGGTGCCGGGGACGTGGCCGCGAACGGTCAGCGCTATCGGCGGCCGGGCCAGTCTCGGCCCCGGTCCCGGCGTCCTGCGTCCCGGCGCCCTCGGTCCCGGCGCCCTCGGTCCCGGCGCCCTCGGTCTGTGGCTGTGGTTCCGGTGCCGTTGCAGCGGCACCGGAACCACAGCCACGATCCTCCTCGGCCCCGGCCGTCCGGTCCGCTCCCGTCGTCCCCGCCGCGCCCGGCGTGTCGTCGCCTGGCAGGACAATCCTCGTTCCCGGCAGGCGCCCCTCGTCGCCGTCCGCCGGTATCCACGTGAACCCCATCGAACCGCTCCCCCGAGCGAGCCGCGCGGCAAGCCGCGGCGGCTAATCCCCCGTGGAAATGGTGACACCCCGCGTCGCGCCAGGCCAGCACATCCGCAGCGAACTCGGGTGTGGCGCAGCCGGCCGGGGGGATGAGAACTTCGGGAGAATATTTACGACTTTCGACGCTGATCTGGCAGGATGGCGCGCATGAAGCTCCTGCTCCGGATCCTGATACCGGCGGTCGCGCTAGGCGTGGCTCACCTGCTGATATCGGGCATCGAGCTCACCGGCAAC
The DNA here is from genome assembly GCA_035621915.1 of Streptosporangiaceae bacterium. Classification (GTDB taxonomy): domain Bacteria; phylum Actinomycetota; class Actinomycetes; order Streptosporangiales; family Streptosporangiaceae; genus JAJYUU01. Next base: position 8,003 of record DASPWG010000196.1, on the reverse strand, counting down.
TCCGACCCTAAGAAGGCGGGCACGCTCGTGATCATCGCGCTGGTCTTCGGCGTGGTGAACGCGGTGCTCAAGCCCATCATCAAGACCGTCGGCTGCGTGTTCTACGTGCTCACCCTGGGCCTCATCGGGCTGGTGGTCAACGGCCTGCTGCTCTGGCTGTGCAGCTGGATCGCCGGCAAGCTGTCGATTCCGTTCCACATCACCGGGTTCAAGGCCGCGTTCTTCGGTGCGATCATCGTCGGGATCGTCGGCTGGGTGCTGAACCTCATCTTCGACGAGCACGGGGTCAGGAAGGTGGTCAGGGTCTGATCCCGGGCACGCCGGCCAGGCTCTGGGCGGGCACGGCCGAAACCTCCTAGTCTTCGGTGCGGGCCGAGATCCCGCGTCCTTGCTGGAGGTCACCATGCGCGACCCGTGGCCGGTCGTCGACTTGTTCTCCGGCGCGGGCGGCATGAGCTGCGGCTTCCAGCGGCATCCGGACTTCACCGTGATCGGCGCCGCCGACGCGCAGATTGGCAAGCCCAGCGCGCCGCCCGGCGCCCTCGGGTGCAACGCCAGCTACCAGGCGAGCATCGGCGTCCGTCCGGTCACCGCCGACCTAGCCGTCACTGACCCGGCCGAGGTCTGCCGCGCGATGCGGCTCGGCGACGCGCGGCCGGCCGTGCTTACCGCCTGCCCTCCGTGCACGGGGTTCTCCCGTGCCATGGCAACCAATCACCTTCGCGACGACCGGCGCAACGGCCTGGTCGCCGCGGTCGGCGACTACGCGGCGCTGCTGCGCCCCGACGTGATCATCGTCGAGAACGCACGCGAGCTGGTGATGGGCCGCTTCGCCGGGCACCTGCGCGCGCTCACCCGACGCCTCGCCGCGCTCGGCTACCAGGTCAGCGCCGGCGTTTACTTCCTCGACGCCTTCGGGCTGCCGCAGCGGCGCGAGCGCGCCATCGTCATGGCGGCGCGGCAGCCGCTGCGCGTCAGGAACCTGACCGCGCTGTGGCATGGCTGGCGGGTGGACCGGAAGGCCACGCACGTCCGCCGGGCCATCTGGGATCTGCCGCCCGTTCCCGCTGGCCAGGCCCATCCTGGCGATCCGCTGCACGTGTCACCGGCCTTCCGGTCGGCCGCGAACCGGCGGCGGCTGGCCGCGGTGCCGCATGACGGCGGCAGCTGGTCGGACCTGCGCACCCATCCAGACGCAAGTGTCCTGCTCACCCCGGCGATGGCGGGCCGCGTCGCGCGCGGAGACCTCGGCAGTCACCCCGACATCTACGGCCGCCTGCACTGGGACCGTCCGGCGGTCACGATCAAGCGCGAATGCGGCCACATCGGCAACGGCCGCTACGCCCACCCCGAGCAGGACCGGCTCTGCACGGTCAGGGAGATGGCGATCCTGCAGGGCTTCCCGCGCGACTACCGGCTCACCGGCTCGGTGGCGAACATGTACCGGCACGTCGGCGACGCCGTTCCGCCGCTGCTCAGCTACCAGCTCGCAAGCCTGTGCCGGTGGATCCTGACCGGCGAGCAGCCCGCGCCTGAGGAACTCATCCTGGCCGGATGCCACCTCACCAGCGCCGACCTGCAGCGCGCTGGCTAATCCCGGCGGCGCGGCTACACTGGGCTCATGCACCGACTGCAGCGCTTTGGCTGGTGGCGGCCGCTCTAGGCGGTCGCCCGGTCCTTGCATCTTTCCCGACAGCGCGCCCGTCCAGGGGTCAGCGCTTTTTTTATTGGGAACGCGCCGTCCTCCTGGCGGGCCCCTACCCACCAGGAGGCAGTTGAAATGACCACTCTGGAGGCCACGTCCCCGGCCGGTGCCGCACAGCGGCGCAGCGCCGAGCTTGAGCAAGCCATCGCCGCGGATCCCGGCGCGTTCCGCATCCTGACCGGCGACCGGCCCACCGGGCCCATGCACATCGGGCATTACTTCGGCACCCTGCAGAACCGGGTGCGGCTCCAGCAAGCCGGGGTGGAGCTCCTCGTGCTGATCGCCGACTATCAGGCGCTGACCGATCGCACGGCCACCGCGCAGCTGCCCGATGTCGTGCTCGGCATCGTGGCCGACTACCTTGCCATCGGGATCGACCCGGAGCGGGCAACGATCTTCGCGCACAGCCAGGTAGCGGCGCTCAACCAGCTGCTGCTGCCGTTCCTGAGCCTGGTCAGCGTCGCGGAGATCCGGCGCAATCCGACGGTCAAGGAGGAGATGGCGGCAGCGGGCTCGGCCGGCATGACCGGGCTGATGTTCGCCTACCCGGTACACCAGGCTGCCGACATCCTGGCCTGCCGGGCCAACCTCGTGCCCGTCGGCCGGGATCAGCTGCCGCACCTGGAGCTCAGCCGGGTCATCGCCCGGCGGTTCAACGAGCGGTACAGCCCGGATGCGCCGTACTTCGCCGAGCCCGAGGCCCTGCTGAGCAGCGCGCCGCTGCTGCGCGGCCTTGACGGGCGCAAGATGGGCAAGAGCCTGGGCAACGCCGTTCCGCTGCGCGCCACCGCGGACCAGACGGCGCGCCTCGTGGCCAGGGCCGTCACCGACTCGCAGCGGCTGATCAGCTACGACCCGCTGCGGCGGCCTGAGGTGTCCGGCCTGCTGCTGATCGCGGCGCTGTGCAGGGACGAGCCGCCCGAGGCCGTGGCCGAGGCCATCGGCGATGGCGGCGCCGCGGCTCTCAAGGCGGCTGCCACGGCCGCGATCAACGACAGGTTCGCGCCGATCCGGGCCCGCCGGGCCGGACTGGCCGCCGAGCCGGGCTACCTGCGCGAGGTGCTGGCGGCCGGGAACGAGCGCGCCCGCATGACCGCCGATGCCACGCTCCGGGCCGTGCGCGGGCTCATGCACACCAGTTATGAGGGTCCCGCCATCGGCACCAGCCCCTGACCCTGGCCGGCGGTGCCGGGATCAATCCGCGAGCGCCTACGACACCAGCCGCTGACCCAGCCCAGCGGGCCCAGCATAAATATGCTCGCGGTTATATATGCAGAAAGTTATATTAGCTGCATGCAGTCGACCTTCGAGGCGGTCGCCGAGCCGACTCGGCGCCGGATCCTCGACCTGCTGCTTGACGGCGAGCGGCCGGTCGGCGAGCTGGTGGCCGAGCTCTCGATGAGCCAGCCGGCGGTCTCCCGGCACCTGCGGGTCCTGCGCGACGCGGGCCTGGTCACGTCCAGGACCGACGCGCAGCGGCGGCTGTACCGGGTGCACGCGGCGCCGCTGGCCGAGATGGGCGAATGGCTCCAGCCGTACCGCCGCATGTGGGCGGCGAGCCTGGACCGGCTGGCCAGGCACCTGGACGACATGGATGACGGCGACGAATCCGGAAGGGGCACGTGATGGCAGCAGGCGAGGCGCCGCACGAGCAGGACTATGCCGTGCTCGAGCGCGGAGACGGCACGGTCACGCTGCGGTTCAGCAGGCAGCTCCCGCATCCGCAGGACAAGGTGTGGCGGGCGCTGACGCAGGCCGAGCACCTGGCGGCGTGGTTTCCGACCACGATCGAGGGCGATCTGGCGGCGGCCGGCGCCCCGCTGACGTTCGGCTTCCGGCACGTGCCGATGCCGCCCATGGACGGCCGGGCGATCTCGTGGGATCCGCCAAGGCTGCTCGAGTACCTCTGGGGCGATGAGACGCTGCGTTTCGAGCTGACGCCCAGGGCGTCCGGCACGCTGCTGTCGTTCACCGCGACGTTTGCCGAGACTGGCAGGGCGGCCAGGGACGGTGCGGGCTGGCATGCCTGCCTGGACGAACTCGGCTATGCCCTCGACGGCCTGCCGGTTCCGTGGACGACAGACGAGCGATGGCGGCTGGTCAATCCCGGCTACGTATCGCGGTTCGGCCCTGACGCGGCCACGGTCGGACCGCCGCAGGAGTGGGAAGAGACCTACGGCCCGGCCGACACCGGCTCAGCCTGACGCCAGTGCACAAGGGAGCCGGCGGGCCGCATCGGTGCGGCCCGCCGGCTCCCCCATTGCTGCAGCAGCGATCAGGTAGACGCGCCCTGGAGCTTGGCCAGCTCGGCCTGCACCATTGCCTCGTGCTCTTCCTCGTCCCGCTTGGCGTCACGCGGCCGCCAGCGGCCGCGCAGCAGCGGGATGCTCAGCAGGAAGAAGATGATTCCGCCGAAGCAGACCCAGTACCACGTCCGCCACTGGCCCGGCGAGGTCTTGAGCGCCGAGCCCACCTGGGGCCCGTACGTCGAGACGTACGAGCTCACGGACGACGGCACCTTCGACAGCGCAGTCAGCTCCGCCGAGTACGGCTTAAGCGTGTTGAGCTCGGGCGCGGCCGTGATCACACTCTGGATTGCCGCCTGGTTGGCGCCGATCGAGGTGAGCATGGCCAGGCCCTTCGCGCCGCCGCCCGCGGCTGCGATCGCCGCGTCGATCAGCTTGGGCGGAGCAGCCGCCGGGTTCGGGTACTTCGCCAGCGCGGCGAACACGGTGGGGTTGCTTTCCAGCACGGCAAGCTGCGGCCCGAACTTGACTGCGTCAGCCAGCTGGGCCGAGTACTTCGTGGCCGTCGCCACGACCGCCGGGTGGTCGCCCGCCCAGGCAAGTGAGGGGTACTGCTTGAGGTAGGTGCTCACCGTCGTGCCGTAGTTCACGATCGGCGTCACCGAGTTGATCACGATGGGGATGAACAGGAACGATGCGAAGACGATGACCCGGATGATCCAGCCCCAGATTGCCAGGCCGGCTGCGATGGCGGCCGGGTTGCGGTCCTCGACCGTCTCGGTGAAGCTGGCCATCCACGGCGTGTAGGCCACGCCCAGGAAGAACAGCATGATGGCCAGGAGCGCGGCGATGGTGGCGAACTTGGGGTGCGCGCCCACCTTCGACTGCTCCAGGAACAGCACAAGCACCACCGCCGCGCCGACGCCGCCGATCACCATGAACGGCTTGCGGACCCGGACGCGGTCAGACAGCAGCCCCACCAGGATCACCGCGCCAGCGTTGAACGACCACGCCCAGTAGCCGAGGTTGTTGGCCTCGTGCAGGGTGTAGCCGAAGATCGAGGTCGTGTAGATGACCAGGAAGCCGACAAGCGCGTAGTAGATGAGCAGCATGATCGACACGGCGATGGCCGAGATGATGATGTCGGCCTTGAGGAGCTGCTTCCAGTGGTTCTGCAGGGCCGCCTCGACGTCCAGGCCCTTGGCCCGCATCTCGATCAGCGCCCGGTCGCGCATGCTGACCATGAGCTGGTCGCGCAGCTGCGGTGACAGCTCCCGCAGCCCGAGCAGGGCTAGCAGGAAGACGACCAGGCCGACCCAGCCGCAGATGTGGTACTCGTGCGTCCAGAACCGGGTGGTCAGGATCAGGGTCGGGATCGTGATGCTGCCGACGATCGCGACGATCAGGCTGCCGAGTACCGGGCCGGTGGTCCAGAAGCCCATGGCGCTGGCCCGGCCGACCTGCGGGGAGAAGTCGCGGATCAGCGCAGGGGTGGCAACCAGGCAGATGCCCTCGACGATGCCGACGATGAAGGTCTCGCCCGTGTAGACGTAGCGGTTCGTCGCGGTCGGTATCACGAACTCCACGAAGATCGCTGCGAACAGCAGCCCGAAGACCACCAGGTTCGCCCGCCCGTATCGGTCGGTGAGCCCGGCGAACAGGGAGCCGAACGCGCCGAGCAGGTTACCTAGGGCAATCGTCAGGACGTAGAACTTGAAGGTCATGCCCAGGTTGGTCAGGATCAGCGTGGACACCGAGCCGCCCACGTACAGCTCGTAGTACAGCGTGATCGTGGCGAGCACGACGATCGCCAGATAGAACACCCTGGGGCCGGTGTTGGGGTACGAATCGAGCTCCCGGTGTATCAGCGAGGAGGCGAACCCCCGTTGCCGGGAAACTGGATCCGCGGTGGCTGCTGTCATACGGTCCTCCTTGCTGTGAACCGGATGCGTGTACCGGGATGACTACATGCCGACTAGACGGTATCCCCAGCATCGGTTCGGAGGCAATGGTCTGTTGTGAGGCAAGTTACCTGGAGTTATTCGGGCCCCGGGCGACCTCTCCCAGCCACGCCAGCGCGTGTGACCTGTTGTTCTCCTCGACATTGGTGTGGTCCTCGTCGGCGGCCAGGTGGAGCTCGGCCCGCGGCAGTGTCGCCGCGATCCAGCGGGCGTGCGCCGCCGGGACTGCCTCATCACGGCTTCCCTGCCATAGCGCGACGGGCGCCTCGACGGCGGAGAGGCCGAACCCCCAGGGCCGCAGCACGGCTGTCCAGTCGTCCCACCAGCCCCCGCCGGAGCTATCGGTGGCGCAGGCCGCCAGGTGGTCAGCCCACTCCTGGCTGTGCGCTGCGTCCTGCAGGGCGCGTGCGCCCCAGCGCTCCAGCCACCAGCGGGAGTCGGACTGCCGCGCGAGCTGATCTGGCACCGCGGCGAGGAACTCGGCCTGCGCTCGAGCCGGGTCGGAGAAGAACAAGTCGATCTGCTCGCGGGCCTCATCCGCCCAGCCCATTCCCGCGGTGAAGTCAAGCCCGGCCGCGCCGTAGGGCCCGATCGGCGCGAACAGGCAGACCGCGGTGAAGACCCCCGGCAGCAGCGCGGCCGACGCCAGCGCGTAGGGGCCTCCGCCTGACGAGCCCCAGGCCGCTGCGCGGGATATGCCCAGCCTGTCGATGATCACCTGGAGGTCCTGCGCGCAATCGGCAATCGTCCGGCCAGGCACCGCCGTCGACAGCCCGCATCCGGGCCGGTCGTAGCTGATGAGCCGGAACCCCGCCTGTGCCGCCTCGCGCGCAGCCGGAGGGAAGATGTGCCGCGAGCCATCGCCGTTGTGGACCAGGACCGGTAAGCCGGTCGCCGGCCCCGCGTCCTCGACAGCCAGCAGCCGGTCGCCGGATCTGAAGACCTGGGGCTGCGGGTACATGCCGCGACCGTATCCCTGCCGGCCCCGCGCAGGCCACGCACTTTGGCCGGTCCATCGTAGGTTTGGCCAGTCACGACCGGCATCATCGATGGCGGCCCGGCCCGGTATGGACGCCAGCCGGCGAATTGTCGTGGCCACGTGCTGGCACCGGCAGGCTACGCGACGTGCACGATGTCGGTGACGACGCAGAACCCTCCCGTGCGCGCAAACGCCGTCACCATCAGGTGCGCGCTAACGAACTGCGCCGACCGGCCGGTCGCGCTGTCATTGATGTACACGCCCTGCAGCGCGCCGTCGTAAGGTTCGCGGGCGACCCCGTTTACGGTGACGGCGTGGTTGGCGTCACCGTGCCCGAGAGAGCGCGGGTCGCTCCACAGAACGCCGGCATTGACTGCGGCGATCACGCCACAGCCGCGCTGCACCGCCGCGGCCAGCTGGTCGGTTGACAGCCCCTGCTCGGCGTGCGCCGGCACGCCGTAGTCGTGCAGTATCGCGATCAGGTCCTCGGGCAGCGTCCAGCCCGACTCGTCCGGCCTGCCCGCGACGACATGCAGCTCGCGGCGCCGGCTGGCGTGCCTGACCACGTCCGCCTCCGTGAGCTGAACGCCGAACTGGCTGAGCACCTCCGCGCAGCACACCACGCCGCAATCGCCATGATCATGCTCGGGATTGTCGCCCTGCGGGTGATTGAAGGCCGCGTAGTCGAGCGCGCGGCCGATCATCAGGCTCTGCCGTCCGTCGGGCAGGCAGTCCAGCCGGACCGGAACGGATATCGCCGCGTCGCGAAGCCATCCGGTGCCGTCAAGCCCGCTATCGCGCGGCAGGCCATCGACGTCCACTGATCCTCACACTCACGCGATGCGGCTTGCCCCGTGCCAGCCGAGCCGCTGGGTGTCATGCAATCAGATCTAGCCATGGCATGGCAAATGGGTGATTGCGGTAAAAGCCGGTAATACCGGTGATGCTGATCGAGTGGAACGTGATGACCGTCGGTCCGGCTAATTACCGCAAGCACGGGCGGCGTCGGCGCGGAAGATGGGCCAGCCAATCTCGGTCCTCCAGTCCGCCTCGTCGGGCGTGTCCCCGGCGCCGCGCAGGTAGTACTCGCGCAGCGGCCCGTCGATGCTGAT
>DASPWG010000195.1:0-7900 GCA_035621915.1 Streptosporangiaceae bacterium | reverse complement strand
CGGGTGCCGCATCGGGTGATCACGTCATGGTGGTGACCCGATCGCTGTAGTGCCTCAGCGCTCGGCGGTCGTGAGGCCGTGCTCGGCGGCGATGCGGGCCGCCTCGGCCCGGGTGTGGATGCCGAGTTTGTCGAAGACGTTGGACAGGTGGCGGCTAGCGGTCTTTTCGCTGATGAACAGAAGCTCACCGATCTCGCGGTTGGTCCTTCCGGCTGATACTAGCCGCAGTACTTCCAGCTCGCGGCTCGACAACCCCGTCACCATTCCGGCCGGCGGTGGTGCTGTGGTCTCCGAGCCGACGAGCCGCGCCAGCCAGCCATCTACACTGCCGGGTCCAAAATCGAGCCAGACCGGCTGTGCCGCCACCCCGTCCAGGATGATGGCGTCCCCGGCCGGCGCGAAGCCGAGGGGGACGAAGATGGGGGCGACGTGTGGGAGATCAACGACCACTGAGTAGATCCGTCGCAGCCTGGGCCGCATCTGCATGTACACGCGCTTGACGTCCAGCCAGCAGGCCGACACAGCTGGGGAGCGGAGTTCACCGGAATCCCAGCCAAGCCATCGCCTCATGACCAGGACGCCGTCATCTGGGCCGGGCGGTCGCTGCTTCAGGTGCGCGTGCCAGGCCGCCGCCACCGGGTCACTCGCCCTCAGCCCGGGGTCGAGATCGCCTAGTTCCATGATCTGGACGAACGCCGCGACCGACCCGGCGGAGTCTTTCGCCACGGAGAATGATCCAGGATGGCGATCCCACCACTGTGCCAGCATCGCCGCCGCTACCGGCGACTCGTGCCGAGCCGCGATCTCGAATATGGCCGCCCGATCGCGCGTACTGGCGGGCTCCACCCAATGGCTCGGACGCGAGCTGGGGAAACACGCATCTCGGAGCACGGGATTCTCGATCAGGTAAATCAGATCCGCTGTGTGCTGCCACGGGTCCGATGGACCGATCCGCCCAGGGTCGGTGAGGTAGGACACCGCACGGCGCCGGTACTCCCGGCGAGCGTCCGGATCGCGCGTCGACAGGTTGTGGTTGACCGTGTCTCGGACAACGTCGTGCAGCAGCAGGCCGTCCCCGGCCTCCTCCACGAACGGCAATGCCCGGAGGGCGCTGAACCCATTACCGGGATCGTCGAGAAGCGCTGCCAATATCGGCTCGGTCACCCGACGCACCATCGCGGCGGCCTCCACGGCCTCGACGGTCGTCGCTGGAAGCTGTCCGAGGAACGACTCCAGGAGCCCCGCCGGAGCCACCGGCTCGCCCTGGGTGCATGAGGGGTCCGCCCGCACGGCAGCAGCTGCCAGCTCCAGAGCCAGCGGATGGCCGCGCGCGAACCCGTTCGCCCACGCCGCCTGCGCTACATCCAACCCTCGCGACCGCAACAGGTCGGCAGCTTCCTCCGCCGACAGGCAACCGAGAGGGAACTCCGCGACCAGTCCAGGCCAGCCGGCCGACGCGTACCACGCCGACGCCGGCCGATCCCGTCCAGCCAGGATCGTCACAGTGGTCGCGGGCAGGGCCGGCAAGAACCGTGTGCGCAACCAGGCATCAAGCAGCCCTAGGGCCTCGTAGGTATCGACCACCAGCGTGACCCGCGTGCCGCCCAACGCGCTGGCGATCGTCGCGACGTTCATTTCCATCTCTGGCAACCCCAGGGCACGCCCGATCGCCCGGCAGAAACCCTCTGGTGTCGGCTCAACGTCACGCCCGTCGAGATACAGCCCCCGCACCAACGGCGGCAGCCCAGACAGCACCCGACGCACCAGAGTGCTCTTGCCGATCCCACCCGGTCCGTGCACGAAAGCCACCAGGAAAGGTGCCTCCTGCGCGGCGGTCGCGGCGCCCAGTTCCTCCAGCTCGCGCCGCCGCCCGACAAAACCCCGCTCAGCGGACTCGCGAACCCGGTCGGCGATCGTAGACTCCATGACGCCTCCAAACCTCTTCCGAAAAATACCCGGCCGTAATGGATAAATAAAGTCACCGCGGATGACGTCAGAGCGGATGCAATTTCTCCGTCGTCCGTCTGGGCGTCGCAGCAGCTCTCGCATCAGGGCTGTCGAAGAAAATCTCGGGTTGTCACGGCGCCCGGCCCGGTGATGTCGTGGCGGGGATCGCAGTAATGACGTGCTGACGACCTGGGCGGAACAGCACCGTCCAGGTCGCGATGACCATCCCATGGTCCCTGCGGCGATCACGCGTGACCTGCAGGGCCGCGGCGCACCCCGATTACGCGGTCCCGTTGCAGGCGTATCGGACCAGCGCCTCCACTGAAGCCGCCGGCGAGGCCAAGCAGAAACCCATATGCGCGAGTGACATCTTGGCTGGCATGAAGCCGATATCTGACCATATCGGCTGGACTGCGCTCGGTTATTGACACGCTGCGAGTAGTTGGCCGCCAAGCTGCTGCGGCTATTGTCCAACGCACAAGCGACCCATCGACTGTGTGTTTATACATCAGCGCACTCGGGATGAACGTCTGGTCCTGCCGCGCCTGGTTTCTCGGCTAATGCGCAGGCAGGTCAGCGGGGCGTCTATGCCGCAGCCCTGTCGAGGAGGGCGCTGCAGGCGGCGTCTTCGGCTGCCTGCCTCGTGTCATCAAGATCATCTGACTTGGCGAGCGGCCGTGCTAAGCCGGGTAGGATCCCAGGTCGTGGGTTACTACTACTTCAAGCCTCCGCGCACCGTCTGAGGCGGTGCGCTGTGCCGGGCGGCTGCAAGCTGTCCGGTGCTGTGGCGTGAGTCCCTGATGCGGGCTCTGGTGTCTGAGCGTGCCGCCGTCGGCTGGTCATCCTTCCGACTCGACGGGACGTTCTTGTGGACCTGCGCGATCCTGATTGCCGGCCATGTGGCGGCGCACCCGCTGAACGGCGCCGCGCGCTCGCGGCGGCCGCCGGGTACCTGCGCTGCCCCGTCTGCGCCGGCCCGCTGTCGGTGCGCGGCGGCCAGGTGGCATGCCGCCGCGGTCATGGCTTCGACATCGCCCGCCATGGATATGTCAACCTCACTGGCGGCCGGGCCGGACCCGGCACGGCCGACACCTCCGCCATGGTCGCGGCCCGCGACCTGTTCCTGGGCCGCGGTCACTACCAGCCGCTGGCGGCGGCCCTGCAGTCAGCCGCCGCGCGGCACGATTCGGGCCGGCCTGGCCTGGTAGCCGACCTGGCCGGCGGTACCGGCTACTATCTCGCCAGCATCCTGGACGCCTTGCCGCACCGGCACGGCGCATGCCTTGACCTGTCGGTCCCGGCGCTGCGCCGCGCCGCCCGGGCGCACCCCAGGGCGGCGGCCATCGGCGCCGATATCTGGCAGCCCCTGCCGCTCGCGGACCGATCCGCGGCCCTGGTGCTGAGCATCTTCGGGCCGCGCAACGCCGCCGAGACCAGCCGCATCCTCATCCCCGCCGGGACACTGCTCGTAGCCACGCCCGGCACTGGGCACCTGCGCGAACTCAGGCAGCCGCTCGGCCTGATCGGCATCGACCAGCGCAAGCCCCAGCGGCTGGCCGGTGCCTACCGCGACTTCGCCCGATCCGGCGTCGCCAGCGTGAACTACCAGCTGAGCCTGGACCACGCCGACCTGACCGCGCTGGTGTCCATGGGGCCCAGCGCCCGCCACATCATGCCGCAGGAGATCGCGGCCCGCATCAGCTCGCTGCCCAGCCCGTTCACCGTCACAGTTGACCTGCACATCTGGGTCTTCCGGTGCGCCGGGACCTCGTCGGCGTGACAACTACCGCAGGGAAACAGTTGATCGCACACCACGACCATCTGCTTCTTGGCCGCCAGGTCGATCCCGGCGATCGCGTTCGACACCGGCACTAACGCCCGCAGCCGCTTCAGCCGCGCGTTACGGTTACGATCGCCGCGCGACACGTCACTACCGTTACCCATGAACGTCCTCCTGGCTGCGTGGGACACCAAGCCCGAAGCGCATCAGGGGGACGTTCCTACGTCACGGACCGACACGCAGAACGTCTTTCTATGCCGCGGCGCGTTGCCCTCGGCCGGGTGCGGGCGCGACGACGCAGCGGCTTGGCTCGGCGTCACCCGAAGGTGCCATCCGCGTCGAGCGCCCCCGGCCGTAGTCTTCATCGGGTTGCCGCCGCGCCGGTCGGGCGCATGCTGGTATGGCTTTACCTGGTGGAAAGCGTCATGGTGCCATGGCCAACGATCCTGGCCTGGCCGCCAACCGCGACTTCAGTGACCTGGCCGCCCATTTTGTAGGCGGTACCCTCCAGCGCGCTCGGACGCCCCATCGCCACCCCCTGGTCGATCCGGAGATGGTAGGTGCCGTCTCGTTCCGGTGACCGGTGGGCGATGCTGGCGGCGAGCGATGCGCACGCCGACCCGGTGGCAGGGTCCTCGTCGATGCCAACTGCCGGGGCGAAGAACCGCGCATGGATGACGTGGGCGCCGTCGCGGACGTCACTGGCGAAAAAGTACAGTTCCGGCGACCAGCCGCCCGCGACCCCGTCGGCCCATGCTGCCTTGTCCAGCACGGCACGGTCCACCAGTTCCCGGTCGGCCAGGCGCACGAAGCAGAACCTCAGCCCGATGCCCGCGTACCAGCTGTCGGCGATTGCGTCCTCGGGCAGCGCGAGGGCCCTGGCAATCGCGGCCGCCGGTGGCACGTCGGGGCTGCTCTCGTAGCGAGGGGACCGCAGGTGCAACCGCACCGTGTCGCCGTTGACCGCGACGCTGACCGGGCCGATGCCCTCCTCGAACACGAATTGCCGCACAGCCTTCCCATCGCTCATGCTGGCAAGGACGGCGGCGGTGCCCACGGTGGGATGGCCTGCGAACGGCAGCTCCTGCCGGGGCGTGAAGATCCGGACCCGGCAGTTGTAAGCGGGGTCTGCAGGCGGCAGCACGAACGTGGTCTCGGAGAAGTTGAACTCCCGCGCCAGCTGCTGCATGGTCTCGTCGGCGATTCCAACGGCGTCGGGGAACACCGCGAGCTGGTTCCCGCCGAACGGCCGGTCGGTGAACACGTCAACCAGGACGAAGTCGAATCCCATGGCTCAGCCCACCACTACGTCCATCTCGACCGCCGCCCCGAGCGGCAGCGCCGCGACGCCGATGGCGGTGCGCGCCGGGTAGGGCTCAGCGAAGTGCTCGACGTACGCTTCGTTCATCGCCGCGAAGTCTGACATGTCAGTCAGGTAGACGCCGACCCGCAGCACATCCCCGAGGTTCTTGCCGGCCGCCTCCAGGGCTGTGGCGATGTTGTCCAGGATCTGGTGGGCCTGGCGGCGCACATCGCCTTCGATCAGCCTGCCGGTGGCCGGGTCCTGGGCAACCTGCCCGCTGAGGAACAGCAGCCCGCCGCCGCGCACGCCGAGCGAGAACGGGCCGACAGCGGCCGGCAGCTTGTCAGTCGCGATGGCTTCGCGTGTCATGGTGAATGAGTCCCTTCTGTTGCCGAGGTGGCTAGCGCGGTCAGCTCGGGTCGCCGGGCAGCGCCGCGCCGATGATGTCGAGGCCCTGCTCGAGCCGGTCCGCCGGCTCGTAGGCGAGGCCGAGCCGGAAGACGTGGGCGGTATCGCCGAACCAGGGACCAGGGGCGACCAGGATTCGCTGCCGCGCGAGGCAGGCGTGGAAGCGGTCGACGTCCTCCGGTCCGAAGGCCGCAGGGTCGAGCTGCATGCAGCAGAACGCCCCGGCATCGGGCGGCAGCCAGTGCAGCCGGCCGGCGTGCGCCTTGATCCAGCGTTCGACGACGCCGCGTCCCATGACCAGGAACGCGCTGCGCGAGGCGAGGACCTGGTCCGCCCGCGACAGCAGCCTGGTCGCGAGGAACTCGTCGACGGTCCCGCACGCCAGCGAGCAGTTGAACTTCGCCAGCCGCAGCTGCTCGTAGAGTTCCGCGTCGGGAACCGTCAGCCAGCCGATCCGCAGCCCCGGCGTGCCGTACGCCTTAGACAGCGAGGCGCAGGTGAGCACGCGCTGCGACGTCCCGGCGAAGCTGGCGGCGGGCACCGCGCCCCCGTAGGTCGCCTCCCGGTAAGTCTCGTCGATCAGCAGCAGCGCCTCGGGGCAGCAGCGGGACATGGCGGCGAGCATCTGCTCAATTTCGCCAGGCTGGTAAGCAACGCCAGACGGGTTCTGCGGCGAGGCGACCATGACAAGCCGCGTCCGGGCCGACAGGCTGGCGGCAAAGGCCCCGACGTCGAGGCGGTAGCCGTCCTCGAACCGCGAGCGCACGGTCACCACCCGGGCGCCGATGCCTTTCACTGCGTCGAGCGTTGGCGGGTAGCAGGGCAGCCCGATCACGATCTCGCCGTCGCCGGCCAGCAGAGCGATCAGGAACAGCGCCCAAGCCGCGCCGGTCGTGATCAGCACGCGGTCGGCACTGATCCGGAGCCGCCCGGCCACCAGGGCGCGCAGCTCGGGGCTGCCTGCCGACGTGCCGTAACCGAGCTTTACGCCCGCCAGGTCCGCCAGCCTGAGCGGGGTGGCCGGGGTGGCCGGGCCGGGACCGGCGAGGCCGAGCAGGTCGGCCACGGTCAGGTCGGGCCCGACGCTCTCCCCGAGGTTGTACCGCGGCTTCTCGTCGATCAGCGCCGTGATCGGGCTAGCCGGGAACTGTCGCATGACGCGGTCCTCGTCTGGCTGGCGGATGGGCTATCGCCATATTTGCCGGGCGTGGGTGGCGATCCCAGAGCCAATGCCGCAGAATTGGCTTGCAGATGAAGCCAATTGAGCTTGCCGAGCGCCTGGGCCGCTGGTCGTCGGGCCGCGGCCCGCTGCACGTGCTGCTCGCGGCGCGGCTGCGGCGGCTGATCGACGAGGGTGAGCTGCCGCCGGGCGAGCCGCTGCCGCCAGACCGGGCCCTCGCGCTGGCTCTCGCGGTCGGGCGCAGCACCGTGGTGGCCGCCTACGACCTGCTCCGCCAAGACGGGCGGATCATCCGGCGCCAGGGCAGCGGCACCCGGGTCGCCGGGGCCGAGTCGGCCGGCCCGCGCCCGACCACCAGCGCGCCGATGTTCCTGCACCTGCTGGAGCCCGGTGACGACGTGATCCCGCTCGCGTGTGCCGCCCCGGACACGCCGCCAGCCGAGGTGGCCGAGGCGTACGCCCGCGTCGCGACCGCGCTGACGCGGATCGTCGGAGATATCGGCTATTACCCGGCCGGCCACCCGGCGCTGCGCCGCGCCATCGCCGACCGCTACACGGGACACGGGATCCGCACCGGCCCGGAGCAGATCGTGGTGACCAGCGGGGGCCAGCAGGCGCTGTCGCTGCTCGCCCGCGCCCTGCTGGCCCCGGGTGACCGGGTGGTCGTGGAAGGACCTACCTACCCTGGCGCGCTCGAGGCGTTCCGGGAGCAAGCGGCCGTGCCGTGTTCGCTGCCGGTCGGGCTCGGGAGCCTCGCTGCCGCAGCACGCGAGCAGCGCGCTGCCATGGTGTATGTGATCTCCACGTTCCAGAACCCCACGGGCTCGGTACTGCCCCTGCTGGCCAGGTCGGCTCTGGTGCAGGCGGCGGCGGCGGCCGGTGTCCCGCTAGTCGATGACGAGGTGCTGAGCGATCTGGCGTTCCCCGGAGTGCAGGTTCCGCCATCGCTGGCTGCGTGCGACGGCACCGTGATCTCGGTCGGCTCACTCAGCAAGAGTGTCTGGGGTGGCCTGCGCATCGGGTGGGTGCGCGCAGCCGAGCCACTGATCGCCCGGCTCGCGCGGCTGCTTGCCGTGCATGACCTCGGCGGGAACGTTCCCGCGCAGCTCGCGGCCGCCGAATTGCTGCCGCGCCTCGACACGCTGTCCCGGCGCCAGGCCGCCGCGCGGCAAGCCCGGCACGACCACCTGCGCGCCGAGCTTGCCCGCTGCCTTCCGGACTGGGACGCGCCACCGGTGAGCGGCGGCCAGACGCTGTGGGTGCGCCTGCCGTACGGTGACGG
>DASPWG010000194.1:0-3795 GCA_035621915.1 Streptosporangiaceae bacterium | reverse complement strand
CTGGGCCAGCAGGATCCGCGCGAGCTCGCCGTGGCGGTCGTCGAACCGGCCGGTCAGCGCCTCGATCAGCGCGGCCCGCCTGGCTCGCATCTTGCCGCGGGCCAGGCCTGCCAGGACGTGCGGGTCGCGCTGCCCGGCGATCAGCGCCTCGAGCATGTCCCGCACCGACATGGTGCCGATCCGGGACGCGACCGTGGTGACCTTGATCAGCGCTTCTCTGAACTAGCCGTTTAGCTAGATTTGCCCGTTTCGGAATGCGGATGCGGGAGACCGGCGGCATGAGCGACGGCTGCGGCGACAAGGCCGGCGTTGCGGCGGTCGATGCCGGGCAGGGCGTCGTTGAGGCTGACCGGGGTGCCTGCGGCGAGGCTGGAGGCCAGGAGCAGGATCCGGCGTTCCCCTCCGCTGGCCGGCAGCTCACCGGTGTGCAGGGCGGTGACGGCGGCTTCCCAGTCAACGCTGGCGAGCAGGGTATAGCCGTCGCTGATGCTGGCTGAGACGGTGACGAACCGGCCGGTGAAGTCCTCGCGGTGCAGCCAGCTGCCGCAGTCGATCAGGAGTCCGGCGCCGGCTTCGAGCGGCTGGATGCCGCGAGCGCAGGCGCGCACCGCATCGCCGATCTGGCGGGAGGTAATGCCGGTCATGGTGTTCCTTCCCGGTCTGGTCAGAAAGCGCTGGGATCGTCGCCGGGATCGTTGTCCCGGACGGCCAGGGCCATGACGGTGCTGTAGTAACGCAGGTCGGAGATCAGTTCGCGGGTCCACTGCAGGGCGCGGGGTGTCGGCTTGCCGTAGGCGGAGGCGGCGAGGCTGGCGACAACGTCGTCGGGGGCTCGGCGCAGCCAGTTCTCGATGCCGCTGAGCGCGACGGCGATCGAGGTGGCGTCGGCCTCGTCAAGGCTGACGCGGCGCCTCGGCCGGCCGGCCGATGTGATCACTGGTCCTGCCCTGCGAGGGTTGCCGCGGTGGTGACGGTGCGGCTGACAGCCGGGCCGCGGCCGGGCATTCCCAGGTCGACCAGGGCGCGCCGGGTGGCGATCTGCTGCATCTGGCCGAGCTTGCTGTCGGTGGCCTGGAGGCTGACTTTCAGTCCCTCGGCTTCGCCGGTCCAGCCTTCTCGCTGGGCTTCGGCGATGCGGTCGGCCAGGCTGGCGCGGATCTGCTCGAGCCGACCGCGCTGGGCGGGATCGGGTCTCATGAGTGAGCATCGGATGCAGGCGTGCTCGTGGATGCAGCTGGTGCCGTAGGCGCGTCCGCACTCGCCGAGGGCGAGCTTGCGCCGCTCGAAGTGACCGAGGAATTCCTGCCATTCCTCTTCGGCCGGGGTGCGGTATTCCCTGGCCGGCCGAAGCGCCCGGCGGCGGGCGATGAAGGCCCGGTGGGCGCTGATGACTTCCTCGGGGTAGACGGCCTTGTAGCCGAGGGTCACGCTGATGTCGCGGTGCCCGGCGACAAGCTGGGCGATGTGCGGCGGCATGCCGTGCATGATCGCGTCGGTGATGAAGATTCTTCGGAAGTCGTGCGGCACGAATTTCAGCGGATTGCCGGCGTTGTCGGTGATCCCGGTGCTGGCCAGGGCGTCGCTGATCAGCTCGCGGATCGCGGGCCCGCCGATGGCGCGGTTCTCCGCGCCCTGGCGGCGCTGGAACAGCAACGGCATCGGCGGGTTCCAGACCCGCTCGTGGTAGTCGTAAGCGGACACCAGCGGCACCGTGCCGTCGTCGCCGCGGACTCGGGTGACGATCTCGCTGAGCACGTCGGCCAGCTCGGGGCTGATGACCAGCAGCCGCTCGGTGTCGGTCTTGGACGGGGCGATCTGCAGCAGCGGGATCAGCTCGCCGGTGGCCGGCAGCCTGTACTGGATGAAGCTGTGGTGCGACAGCTCAGTGAGCTCCTCGATCCGGATGCCGGCGTGACGCAGCACGTGCACGGCCGCCCAGGTCCAGAACGCGTGCTGCTCTTCGAGGGTCAGGTCGCGGTAGCGGCCGCCGCCGGGGTCTTGCGCCCAGGTCCGGTCAGCCGACACGTGTGCCCGGGCCGGGCGGCGCAGTGTCTGCCCGGCCGCGGTGAACAGCTGGCCGGGCTGGGTCGCGCGGGCAGCGTTCAGCCGCCTGGCGGTTTCCTGCCGCAGGGCGTCCACGTGGGCCAGCAGCGCGGGAAGCACCGGGATGCGCTCGCGGGTGCGCTGATCCATCCGCGACTTGCGCCGTGACCGTGCCTTGGTGCGCTGGGCCAGGTCGGCCTCGCGGACCGGGCATGGCACCGCCCACGGGCCCCAGCGGGCCGGGTCGCCGGCCGCCCGCCGCGCGAGGTCCAGGTAGAACGCGCGGACGGTGACCAGGTGCTCGCCGCCGTTGACCCTGGGCACGGCCGCCTCGGTGACCTGCCCGTCGGCTGACGCGAGCCGGGTCGTCTTGGTGGTGATCCGCTGCTTCCACCCGGCCGCCGCCTCGGCGGTCAGGTGCAGCGAGGCGATGCCCGGGTGGCGGAGCTCAAGGTCGCGCCAGAACAGTCGGCCCAGCACGTATGACAGTTCGTGCAAAGTGGCGTAGTCGACGGCGGGCTGGCGCTCGCGCAGGTAATCCACCAGCAGGTCGCGGACCGGCCGGCAGTCGATGGCGTATCGGTCGATGAGCTGCTCGCAGCTGAGCTGCCCCTGGGTTTTCAGCGCCCGCCCGGGCGGCGCGGCGCCGCCGAACACCCCTATCGCGCGCAGCAGCTGGTAGAAGTACGGGCTTGTCGCGTCGCGGCCGCCAAGCAGGTCCCCGGCGATCTGCATCAGCTCCACGCAGTCTCCGACGATGATGTCGGCGATCACTCCGCCCTTAGCAGCCAGGACCGCGGCGACACGACGCAGTGCCAGGCCCGTTGTGTGGCTGTTGGCCCCGGCGGCCTGGCCGGCCAGGGCAAGGCGCGCGAACCCGCCCGGGTCGCGGACCCGGGCCATCTCCGCCTGCAGGCCCACCGGTGTCCCCGGCACCAGCAGCCAGCCCAGGCTGGGGCGGATCACGTCCGCGCAGACCAGCAGCGTGGCCGCCCGGCCCGCCAGCAGCCAGGCGTGCTCGGGGTCACACGGCCCCCCGGCAGCTGCCATGTGGGCGGCCAGCAGCCCCCGCCAGGCCGGGTTGCCGGCCGCGTCGGCGCCGCTGGAGGTCCACCGGTCCTGCCAGGTGCTGCCGGGCTGGGTTTCCAGCCAGTCCAGCGCATGCCCGACCCCGCGGCGCCTTTCGCTGTCCATGTTCGCCCGCCCGGTCGGGAACGGCGCTGCCAGCAGACAGGCCTCTCGGCCTTCAGAGGCACGACCCTAACCGTTAGGGGGTCAGCACCAACTCAGCACGCTATCGGGAACTCACGGGAACCAACCAGGAATAACGGGCAAACAGCCAGCCGCCCGAAACACGAGTTCACGGGCCCTGTCAAGATCCGCACCAGCGCCATGACCTGCGGTTATTACCGCACGTCAAGCCCGGTGACGGCCCTTCCGATGATCATGCGCTGGATCTCCGACGTGCCCTCGAAAATGGTGAAGATCTTGGCGTCGCGATGCCAGCGCTCGACCGGGTACTCGCGGGTGTAGCCGTTGCCGCCGAGGATCTGGATCGCCTGCTCGGTGACCTTGACTGCGGTCTCCCCCGCGACCAGCTTGGCCATCGACCCCTCGGCGTGGTCGAACGGCTTCCGGTTGCGGGCCATCCACGCCGCCCGCCAGGTCAGCAGCCGGGCCGCATCGACCGACGCGTTCATGTCGGCCAGCATGAACGCGATCGGCTCGGTCTGACCGATCGGCCGGCCGAAC
>DASPWG010000193.1:0-8626 GCA_035621915.1 Streptosporangiaceae bacterium | reverse complement strand
TCAAGCAGCCGCGCCTGACTGGAGACGTCGAGCGCGGATGTCGGCTCGTCGCATATCACCAGCGGCACGTGACCCGCGAAGGCCCTGGCGATGGCAACCCGCTGCTTCTGCCCGCCGGAGAGCTGATGCGGCAGCTTGTCGAGAAGCTCCTCCGCCAGGCCGGTGCGAGCTGCCAGCCCCTCGACGGTCTGGGCACCGCCGAGCAGCTCGATGGACCTGGCCAGAACCCGGCGGACGGTGCGGCGCGGGTTCAGCGAGGCATCGGCGTTCTGGAAGACCACCTGGACACGCGGTAGCACCTTCCGGCCGCGGCGCCGGTCAGTGACGCCGAAGCTGATCGTGCCGTCGTAGCGGGTCAGCCCGGCCACGCTGAGGCCTAGGGTCGTCTTCCCGCTGCCCGACTCGCCGACCAGCCCGAGTACCTCGCCGCGGCCGATCGTGAAGGAAACGTCCCGCAGCGCGGTCTTGCGGTGATACTGCTTGCTGAGGTTCGCCACTGTGACAAGCGGCTGCTCCGCCGCTGCCCGTGCCGCATCCGGCCGTGTCCCGCCTGGCTGTGGCCCGCCTGGCGGTGGCTCGCCCGGTCCCGGCGGTGCCGCGCGCTCGCTGACGGCCACGGCTGGCGGGACGGGGCGCCGGGGCGCGTAGATGTCGGGCAGTGCCGCGATCAGCGCGCTGGTGTAAGGGTGCCGCGGCGCGAGCAGCACTTCCGCGGCCGGTCCTTCCTCGACAAGCTCGCCGCGCTGCAGTACGCCGATGCGCTGGCAGTGCGCGGCCACCAGCGGCAGGTTGTGGCTGATCAGGACGGTGGCGAAGCCGAGCTCGGCGCGCAGGCCGTCGATCAGCGCCATAATCTCGGTCTCCACCCGGCTGTCAAGACCGGTCGTCGGCTCGTCGAGCAGGAGCAGGCGCGGCCTCGAGGCGAGCGCCATCGCGATGACGATGCGCTGCTGCTGGCCGCCGGAGAGCTCGTGCGGGTAGCGCCCGGCGATTGCGGCCGCGGGCGCCAGCCGAACCCGCTCGATGGCCGCGAGCGTATCGGCGCGGGCGGCAGACCGGTCAGCGCCATGCAGCCGGTATACCTCGGCGATCTGCGCGCCGACCGGCATGGTCGGGTTCAGCGCCAGCCCTGGCTCCTGATAGACCACCGCGAGCGTGCTCGCGCGGAAGGCGCGCAGGTCGGCCGGCTCGAGGCCGAGTACCGCGGTCCCCGCGACAGACAGCTCGGTCGCGGTGACCTGCGCTCCCGGCGGCAGGTAACGGGTGATCGCCAGCGCGGCCGTGCTCTTGCCGGAGCCGGACTCGCCGACCAGCCCGTAGGAGTCCCCGGCGGCCACGGACAGGCTCAGCCCGCGCAGCGCCTGGACCATCCGGCGGCGGGTCCGGTAAGAGACGGTCAGGTCCCGCACCGACACGAGCGGATCGGTCACGGCCAGCCGGTCGCTCGTGGCCAGCAGGTCGCTCACGCCCACACCTCCTTGAGGTTGTCGGCGATCAGGTGGGTCGCCACGACGAGCGAGGCAACCGCAGCCGCGGGAAACAGCACAGTCCACCACGCGCTCTCGATGAAGGCCCGATTGTCGTTGATCGCCAGTCCCCAGTCGGGGGAGGGCGGCTGCGCGCCAAGGCCGAGGAACGACAGGGTCGCGGTCATCAGGATGGCCGCGGCGAGGCTGAGCGTAGCCTGGATGATGATCGTGGGCGCGACGTTCGGCACCAGCTCGGTGGCCATGATGCGGATCGCAGACTCGCCCTGGACCTTCGCAGTGGTCACGTACTTCTTGCCCATCTCGGCGAGGATCGCGGCCCGGATGATGCGGGCGATGCCGGGGGCAAAGACCACGCCGATGATCACGATCAGGGCCGGCGTCGACGCGCCGAACGCGCCGACCACGACGATCAGGAAGATCAGCGGCGGCAGCACGACGAGCACGTCGAACACGCGCATGAACACCGTGTCGACCCAGCCGCGGAAGTACCCCGCGATGACGCCGAGCGCGCTGCCGAGCACCGTGGCGAAGGCGGCGCCAAGCGGTCCCACGGCCAGCGCCGAGTCCGCCCCGGCCAGCGTCCTGGCGAACACGCTACGGCCCAGGTCGTCGGTGCCGAAGGGCTGCGACCAGCTCGGCGCCGCGAGCAAGTGCCCGGTGTTGGTGTACGGGTTCAGCCCGAACAGGCGCCAGGTCAGCGCGGCACCGACCCACCACAGCATGACCACGGCGCTGATCACGAACGTCGGACGGCGCAGCAGCGCCCGCCAGCGCCGCCACCCGGCACCGGTTCCGGCCGTCTCCGTGCCCTCGCCAGCGCCTGCGGCCGCTTCGTCCGTGACCGCCGACTCGGGCACGGCTGACCCGGGCACGGGCAGTGACGTGACCGCCTCCGGCAGGCCCTGGGACAAGAAGTCCATCAGCTTCCCGTGTTCTCGAATCGGATGCGCGGGTCCATGAGGATCAGGCAGACATCGGTCAGCAGCAGGGCGAGCAGCGCGATCACGCCGGTCACCATGACGCCATCGGTCAGCAGCACCACGTCCTTGCGCTCGGCGGCGATCACCATGAGCGCCCCCAGGCCGGGATAGTTGAACAGGGTCTCTACGATCGCGCTGCCGCCGAGCAGGCCGCCGAAGTAGATGCCGAGCAGCGAGAGCGTGGGGATGAGCGCGTTGCGCGCTACGTGGCGGCGGACGATCACGGGCGCGGGGAGGCCCTTGAGCACCGCAGTGCGGTGGAACGCCGCTGTGATCGCGCCGGCCGTGCCGGTGCGCACCATGCGCGTGATCACCGCCAGGTAGGAGACGGCGAGCACGATGGCGGGCAGCGTCATCACGTGGATCCGCTGAGCGAAGTTGCCCGTGGCGTCGGCGCCAGACTGGATCGGCACTGCCCTGAGCCACACGGCGAACACGATGAGCAGCACGACCCCGACGACGAATTCAGGCACCGACGACAGCGACATCAGCGAGATCGTGATGGCCCGGTCAGCGCGCCGTCCCTCGCGGTAGGCCTGGACTGAGCCGAGCACCAGCGAGACGGTCACCATCAGCACGAACGCGTACAGCCCGAGTAGCGCGCTGTTCAGCAGGTGGCCGAGGATCAGCGGTCGCGACGGTACCGCGTAGACGAAGCTTGTGCCCCAGTGGCCGGTGAAGAACCCGTGCAGCCAGCGCAGGTACCTGGTGACGACGGGCCCGGTCAGGCCATTGCTCACGTCCCAGGCGTGCACCTGTGCCGCCGTCGCGTACTGGCCGAGCGCGTTCCGCCCAGGGTCGCCGGGGACGAGCTGGATCAGCCAGAACGTCAGTACTGAGACCGCCAGCAGTACGAACGGGATCTGGATCAGCCGCCTGCCGAGCAGCGCCACGATCCTTGTGTGCCGCTCGGACAGCGCGCCGAGCCCGCGCCCGGCGGCGCTGGTAGCGTCGCCTGAGCGCGGGCTCGGCGCGATCATCTGGTCCTCGCCCTTCTGACTGTGCACGCGTCCAACATCAGCTCGAGACGCTGATCCCCCGGAAATCGAAGCCTCCGGAGAAGTCCTCGCCGTTGGGGAAGTTGCCGTGTACCGCGCTGCCGAGGTAGATGTCGTTCTCCTCGAACGCGGCGATGATCACCGGAACCTGAGTCCACTCGATCTGGCCGATCTGGTTGGCCAGCGCCTGCCGCTGCGCGGTCGTGGTCGCCGCCTCGTACTCGTTGTTCAGCGTGCCGAGCTGCGCATCCGCGTAATGCGAGGCGTTCCATGCGCTGCCGGACGCGTAGATCAGCGAGTACAGCTGCGCGGGCAGCCGGTCGGCCCAGTCGGTGATCGTCACCGGCGCGGTCAGCCACGGCGAGTCAGAGCCGTTGGCGTAGTACGCCGCCTCGGGGATCACGTCGAGCTTCACGCTGAAGTTCCCGGTCGCGTCGAGTTCCTGCTGGATCAGCTGGGCGTAAGTCTGCTCGCCTGTGTAGGTGGTGATGGTGAAGCTGACCACCCGGCTGCCGAGCAGCGCCTTGACCTTCGCGGGATCGGCCGCGCGGGCGGTCAGGCCTTGCGGCTGGATGCCGTAGTCGGGGAACGTCGCGACGTCGTTGCCGATCGTGGCCTCGCCGCCATAGACGGTCTTCACGATCGCCGGCCGGTCCAGCGCCCAGGCCACCGCCTGCCGCACGGCCTCGTCGTTGAACGGCGCCTTGGTGACGTTGAAGACGATCGCGTCGAACTTCGCGTACCCGGCCTTCTGCTGGCGGTAGGTCGTGCCGAGGGTCGCCTGCGCCGCGAGCGCGTCGTCCTCAGGGATGAACTGGTCGATCTGGCCACTCTGGAACGCCAGCAGCTCGGACTGGTCGTCGGAGTAGAAGGTCGCGTCGATGCCCGCCAGCTTCACCGCCGAGGCGTCCCAGTAGTACGGGTTCTTCTTGTACGTGATGCCCTGGCCCGGCGTGTACTTCTCCAGGATGAACTGGCCGGCGCCGACCGGGTCGTTGATCCAGTTCGTGGCGTTCGAGCCAGCCGGCAGCACCCAGGTGTTGGCCCCCGTCAGCAGGTAGGGGAAATCTGAGTAGGGCTCGTCGAGGTTGAACACCACCGTGTTGCCCGACCCGCTGACCGACTTGAGGATCCCGGCGAAGCTGGACTGCGCCGGCGACTGGCTGTTCGGGGCGATGATCTGGTCAAAGGTGGCGACTACGTCCGCGGCCGTGAGCGGCTTGCCGTTGCTGAACTTCAGGTTCGGCCGCAGCGTGAATGTCCACGACAGCTTGCTGGCCGACGGGGCCCAGGACGTCGCGAGCTGAGGCTCGAGCTGTCCGCTTGGACTCGAGATGACAAGCTGCGCCGAGGCGAGCCCGACCGCGAACATCGTGTCGAACTGGGTAGTAGTCAGCGGGTCAATGTCGCCAGTTGGCGTGATGAGCCCGAGGTTGTACGTGCCGCCGCTGGCCGACGACGATGCTGCGGATGACGAAGACGGACTGGACGTCCCGCAGGCCGAGAGCGTCAGCGCGACGGCCGTTACCGCAGTGGCCAGTCCGCCTGCTCGGCGAAGGGTGAATTGCGCTGCCAAGTCGGTGCTCCTGACATGGGGGAACCCTGAGTTAAGAAAATCCTACTATGTAAATCTGAAAAGTGGCAATTATCGGCCGGGTAATGCTGACGTGACCATCACAGGCCCGCGGGCGGATGGTGTCGAAGGCGCGGAGCACCGCGCGCTCGCCGGGTCCGTGCGCGTCGTTCCTGGCGTGCTGCGCGGCTGCGCGGCCAGCAGCCCGGCTAAGGTCAGCCTGCTGCTGACGGAACCGGGATCCTCTCCTCGGCCCTGGCGACCAGCGTCGCGGTGCGCTCAGCGCTGGCCTTGCCGCTGCGGCTGGTCGTGATCAGCGCGAGGGTAATGACCACGCCACCCGCGGCGACGACTATCCACCAGCCCGGCCTCGTCGCGGCCGCGAACCCGGCCTGCATGGAGCCGTGCAGGTTTGCGGCCAGCACCGAGCCCATGACGGCAACGCCGAGTGACGAGCCCACCTGGCGGCTCGTCGAGGCGATACCCGACGCGACTCCGGCCTGCGACCGGGGCATCCCGGACACGGCCGAGTTCGTGATCGGGGCGTTGACGAAGCCCATGCCGATACCGAACACGAGGAAGGCGACTACCAGGTAGCCCGGCGCCGACGAATTGGTCAGGTGCGACAGCAGGATTCCGGCCGCGGTGATCCCCGCGCCGGCGATCAGCAGCGGCGTCCGGGCACCGCTCCTGGCGAGCATCCGACCGGCCAGGGGGGCGCCCGCCGCCAGCGCAGCCGCCATCGGCAGCAGGAACAGCCCCGCGAACAGCGGCCGGTAGCCGCGGACGTCCTGGAGGTACAGCGTGGTGAGGAACAGGAACCCGCCGAGCGCCGCCATGGCGCTCACCGCGGTCAGGGTCGCGCCGGAGAAAGGCAGGCTGCGGAAGAACCGCATGTCGATGAGCGGCTCGTCCCGCCGGCGCTCGTACAGCAGGAGACCGATCGCCGCGACCGCAGTGACGGCGAAGAACGCCAGGATGCGGGCGGAGGCCCAGCCGTAGGACGGCCCCTCGATGATGCCGTAGGTCAGCGAGCCGAGCATGGCGATGATGAGGATCTGCCCGATCGGGTCGGGCCGCCTGGCTCGCGCGGCCCTCGACTCGGGCACGAACAGTGCCGTGAGCAGGATTGCCGCGATGCCCACGGGGATGTTCACCCAGAACACACTGCGCCAGCCCACCGAGTCGACGAGGGCGCCCCCGATGACGGGGCCCATCGCCACACTCAGCCCGAAGACGCCACCCCAGACGCCGATCGCCCGAGCGCGCTCGGAGGGCTCGGTGAACGTGTTCGTGATGATCGACATGGCTACCGGGTTAAGCATCGAACCGCCGACTGCCTGCAGCATCCGGAAGGCAACCAGCCAGCCGAGCCCCGGCGCAAGGCTGCACAGCAGTGAGCCGATCGTGAATAGCGCCAGCCCGACCTGGAAGACGCGGCGCCGCCCCAGCCGGTCGGCAGTGGAGCCGGACAGCATGAGCAGGGCGGCAAGAACCAGGGTGTATGCGTCGATTGTCCACTGGAGTCCGGAAACCGACGGGTGGAAGTCCCGGCCGATATCGGGCAGCGCGACGTTCACGATGGTGGCGTCAAGTCCGACGATGAACAGGCTCAGGCAGCATATTGCCAGTACCAGGTACCGGCGCTGGCGGCTCAGCTCAGGCAAAACGTGGAATCCCTCAGGCGGCGAAGTCATCAGTTGCTATATGACAACTAACGATGTGGCTTGCTTATGCCCTCCGTCGAAGCTGCCGGGCGTCACTCCTGCCTGGCGGACTGCTGCCCGGCGGGCCACAGGTTCGGTGAATGATCCTGGTACGCCGGCATCCTCCGGCTGGCCTGCTAACGACCCGGACGTACTAGTTCCCTGTCCGCGTTCGCAGGGTGCAGGATCGTGCCGTGACGATAGCCGAGGTCGATGCTCTGGCGGCTGACTTGGCAGGTGTCCGCCGGACAGCGCCGGATGGCCTTGCTCAGTGGCGGTACCAGGGCAGGCTGGTTGCCCGCCAGCTCGATGACGTGCACCTGGTGATCCGGGCTGATTTTGACTACCGCGACTCGCTGGTCCGCCAGTTCCCTGACACGTTCAGCGTCCCTGCCCGGTATGTCAGGCACATGATGGTTGTTGCCGACCTGGCCCGCGGCGACACCGGCGCGATCGAGGACGCGCTCGAGGCGGCCTGGGTCTTGCAGCGCGGTGCCGGCTAAGCAGGTGACCCCGCTGGCTGGCTGCTACGCAGCCTGCGCTGGATGCCATCCGAGCGCGGGGCCTAGCCTGGCCGCCATGTCGGTGAGGATCTGGACGTAGTCCTCGTGACTGAAGGTGAATGGGAGCGCGAAGGCGACCTCATCGACCTCGCGGAACCCGGGGTGGGCGTACAGGGCTTCGGCGATCTCCTCGCTGGTGCCAAGCAGATCCCGGGCGAAGACGATCCGCCTGGGGCCCTGCGGGCTTGCGGTACGGGGAGTGCGGGCCTGGACGTACGCGTCGTACCTGGAACGCTGCTCC
The DNA here is from genome assembly GCA_035621915.1 of Streptosporangiaceae bacterium. Classification (GTDB taxonomy): domain Bacteria; phylum Actinomycetota; class Actinomycetes; order Streptosporangiales; family Streptosporangiaceae; genus JAJYUU01. Next base: position 1,075 of record DASPWG010000193.1, on the reverse strand, counting down.
GGTGTCGCGCTGTCGGTCGGGATGACCACGAGTCCCTGGGAGACGCGTGCCGCCTCGCCTGCGGGATGGACCGCGCGGAAGGCGGTGATCTGCGCGCGCTGTATCTCACCGAAGTCGACCGGACCGTCTGGTTCGGCGAACACGACGCTGCTGGACAGCAGGTTCATCGCGTGCTCACCGGCCCAGCGGGCCGACCGCAGGCTTCCGGCGCCGTACCACAGCCGGGATCGCAATCCTGGTGAGTAGGGCTCGACCCTGCTTGAGAACTCCTCGAATCCCTCGCGGCCGGCGAAGGTGCTGGCAGGCTCGCCGTCGACGAAACTCAGCAGACGCTCGACCCGGCTGTAGCTGAAGTCCTCCACATCAGCGGTGTCCGGATACAGCGAGGACTTGAAGTACTCGTAGTGCATCGGTTCCCCGACGCTCATGCCGGGGTTGATGCGGCCGCCGGACAGAACGTCCACCGTCGCCAGGTCCTCCGCCAGCCGCAGCGGGTTCTCCCAGCCGAGTGGAGTGACCGCTGTGCCCAGCGCTATACGCCGCGTGCGCTGGCTCGCCGCCGCCATCACCGCCACCGGCGAGGAAATGCCGTACTGCAGGTGCCGGTGTCGCAGCCAGGCGCTGTCGAACCCCAGTCGCTCGCCCAGCTCGATGATCTCGAGGGTGGACTCGTGCCCGCCGGCCGGCTCCTCCGGGTCGAACAAGCCGATTGTGAGGAAACCCAGGCTGCGCAGGGCGACCCCGGGCACGGGCACGGGCGGCTTCCTCCTCTCGGCATTCGGTCAGCGCAGGCGGCAGCCGGCCGACCGTCGCGACGGACGGGAGCTTGAAGCTTCAATTAATTTTAGCATCGAGCATTTGCTCCGCAGGCGGCCCCGCCGGCAGTGAAGGTCTCGCGGCACTGCGGCAGACAAGCCGGAAGGGCAAGATCGCGGGCCGTGGCGGCATGTGACGCGGATCACAGGAACCCTGACGGCGGCCGAGCCAGTATGTGGGCGTGGACGACCCAACACCGGAGTTGCGGGCACGGGTCCTGGCCGGGGATGCAGAGGCCTTCGGCGAAGTCTTCGACGCG
>DASPWG010000192.1:0-3953 GCA_035621915.1 Streptosporangiaceae bacterium | reverse complement strand
TCCCCAGGAGGCACGGTCAGCAGCGTACGGTACCGGCCGTGCTGGTCAGGCCGGCCAGGGGTCCGGCCGGGGCGCGCCCGGGCGGGCCCGGGCGGCCGCGCAGGGCTGGCGCGCGCAGGGCTGGCGCGCGCGGGGCTGGCGCGCGCGGGGCTGGCGCGCGGCGGGGCTGGCGCGCGGCGGCTGGCGCGCGGCGGCTGGCGCGGGAGGGGCTGGCGCTCGGGGGCCGGCGCGGGCGGGGGCTGGCGGGACCGGGCTATCCGGCAGCCCAGGCGGCGTGCTCTTCTACGGCGAGCCGGGCGCGGTCAAGCTGCTCGGCCACCCGGACCGGCGCGGTGCCGCCCCGGCTGGCCCTGGCGGCCAGCGCGCCCTCGATCGAGAGCACCTCGCGCACGTCGGGCGTCAGCAGCGGGGAGATCTTGGCCAGGTCCTCGTCGCTGACCTCCGCCAGCTCGCAGTCGTGCACCTGGCACCACACGACCAGGTGGCCGACGACCTCGTGGGCCTCGCGGAACGGGGTGCCCCGCCGCACGAGCAGCTCGGCGAGATCGGTCGCGAGGGCGTGCCCGGCGGCCGCGGTCGCGGCCAGTCGCTCGGTGTGGAATCGCAGCGAGCCGACGAGCCCGGCCATCGCCGGCAGCACGATCAGCAGGGTGTCGACCGCGTCGAAGACCGGCTCCTTGTCCTCCTGCAGGTCTCTGTCATAGGCCAGCGGCAGCCCCTTGAGCACCGTGAGCAGCGCCGTCAGGTCGCCGATCAGCCGGCCCGCCTTGCCGCGCGCCAGCTCGGCCACGTCCGGGTTCTTCTTCTGCGGCATGATCGACGAGCCGGTGGCATAGGCGTCATCGATCTCGGCCCAGCCGAACTCGTGCGACGACCACAGCACGACCTCCTCGCCGAGCCTGGACAGGTGCACGCCAAGCAGCGCGGCAGCGAAGCAGAACTCCGCAGCGAAGTCCCGGTCGCTCACCGCGTCCATGGAGTTCTCCGCGGCCGACTCGAAGCCGAGCTCGGCCGCGACCGCCTCGGGGTCGATCGCCAGCGACGAGCCGGCCAGCGCGCCGGAGCCGAGCGGGCTGACGGCGGCGCGCTTGTCCCAGTCCCGCAGCCGGCCCGCGTCACGGCCGAAGGCCTGCACGTGCGCCAGCAGCTGGTGCGCCAGCAGCACGGGCTGGGCGTGCTGCAGATGCGTCATGCCCGGTGCCGGCGTGTCCAGGTGCCGCTCGGCCTGGGCGATCAGCGCGTTCTCCAGCTCGACCAGCCTGGCAGTGACCAGCCGGGCGTGGTCGCGCAGGTACAGCCGCAGGTCGGTGGCGACCTGGTCGTTCCGGCTGCGGCCCGCGCGCAGCTTGCCGCCGAGCGACCCCGCCCGCTCGAGCAGGCCGCGCTCCAGTGCCGTGTGCACGTCCTCGTCGGTGGCCGCCGGGCGGAAGCGCCCGTCCCTGCAGGCCCGGCCGAGATCGTCAAGCGCGGCGAGCATCCTGGTCAGCTCTGTGTCGGTCAGCAGCCCCGCCGTGTGCAGCACCCGCGCGTGCGCGGCGGAGGCGAGCAGGTCGTACGGCGCCAGCCGCCAGTCGAACTGGACGCTGACCGACAGCCGGGCCAGCGCCTCCGCCGGCCCGGACTCGAACCTGCCGCCCCACAGCCGCACCGGCGCCGGCGGCTTAGCTCCGCTGTCTGACACCTCACTCCTCCCCGTCGGTCTGCCATATAAGCGGCAACGACCGCCGGGCGCAAGCCACTCGTTCAGTGATCCTTCAGGCAAAGGGAACGCGATGGCCTCATGCCCGGCCCGCAGCCGCCCGCCGGTCTCGGTCCGCGGCAATCTTGGTCGGCAGCGCCCACAGGTCGACGAAGCCCTTAGCCAGCCGCTGGTCGAAGACGTCGCCGGTGTCGTAGGTCGCCAGCTCGTAGTCGTAGAGCGCCGCCGGGCTGCGCCGGCCCGTCACCACGGCACGCCCGGCCTGCAGCCGGACCCGCACGTCGCCGGTGACATGCCGGGACGCCTCGACCAGGAACGCGTCGAGCGCGTGCTTGAGCGGGGAGAACCACAGCCCGTCATAGACCAGCTCGGTCCAGCGCTGCTCGGCCTGCCGCTTGAACCTTGCCAGGTCGCGCTCGATGCAGACGCTCTCCAGCTCGGAGTGCGCGGTGATAAGCGTGATGGCGCCTGGCGCCTCGTAGATTTCCCGGCTCTTGATCCCGACCAGCCGGTCCTCGACCATGTCGATCCGGCCGATGCCGTGCGCCCCGGCAATCTGGTTCAGCTCGGTGATCATCTGCAGCGGGGACAGCGGCTGGCCGTTCAGCGCGACCGGCAGCCCCTCCGCGAAGCTGATGATGATCTCGTCGGCTGACTTGCCCGCCGTGGGGTCGTCGGTGTAGCCCCAGACATCGTCGTGCGGTCCCTCCCAGATGTCCTCCAGGTGGCCGGTCTCGCAGCTGCGCCCCCACAGGTTCTGGTCGATGGAGTACGGGGAGCGGGACGTGACGTTGATCGGCAGCCCCTTCTCCGCGGCAAACGCGATCGCCTTGTCCCTGGTCATGCCCGAGTCGCGGACAGGCGCCGTGCACACCACGTCCGGCGCCAGCGCCGCGAGCCCAGCCTCGAAGCGCACCTGGTCGTTGCCCTTGCCGGTGCAGCCGTGCGCGACCATGCTGGCGCCGGTCTCGATGGCGACCCTGGCCAGGTGCCCGGCAATGAGCGGCCGGGACAGGGCTGACACCAGCGGGTAGCGGTCCATGTAGAGCGCGTTCGCCCGCAGCGCGGGCATGCAGTACTGGGACGCGAACTCATCCCGCGCGTCGACCACCTGGGCTTGCACGGCGCCGCACGCCAGGGCACGCTCCCTGATGGTGTCCATGTCCTCGCCGCCCTGGCCGACGTCCACCGCCAGCGCGATGACCTCAGCCCCGGTCTGCTCGGCGATCCAGCCGATGGCCACCGATGTATCCAGCCCGCCCGAGTAGGCGAGCACTACCTTGTCAGTCACTTCGATCCCTCCTGGTATGTGGCTGGCCGCGTCATAACCGGCTGCCCGTCCTTCGGCTCGCCGGGCTGCCTCGCTCGGCCAGCCGCAGCAGCGCCTGCGCGAGCTCCGCTCCCCCGGCCGGGTCCCTCGCGATGACCAGCACCGTGTCGTCGCCGCCGACGGTGCCGAGCACGGTCGGCCAGCGCGCGTGGTCGATGGCCGACGCCAGCAGCTGCGCGGCACCGGCCGGAGTTCGCAGTACCACCACGTTGCCGCTGGCCTCGGCCGTGACGAGCAGCTCGGCCGCCACCCTGGCCAGCCGGGCCGACGGCTCGACCGCGATCTGCTCGAACAGCCCGCTGCGGCGCGGACCTGCCGTGGCTTCCGCGCGCTCGATAACACCCACGCCGCCCGGCAGCTCGCCGGGCCGGCCCAGCCCGCCCGGATCGGGATCGCCGGGCAGCGCGTAGACCAGCGCGCCGTCTGGCCCGCGCAGCCTCACTGCACCCAGCTCCTCAAGGTCGCGCGACAACGTCGCCTGGGTGACCCGGAAGCCGATCTGGGCCAGCCGCTCGGCCAGCTCCTCCTGTGATCGCACCGGCGCGGCCCGCTGTGCCAGGATGCTCTCGATCCGGGCGTGCCTGGCGGCCTTGGTGCCGGGGCTGGCGTTCACGACGGCTCCCCCGTCCTTGCCGCTGCCAGCAGGAAGCACAGCAGGGCCTTCTGCGCGTGCAGCCGGTTCTCCGCCTGCTCGAACACCAGCGACGCGGGGCCGTCGATGACCTCGGCCGTGATCTCCTGGCCGCGATGAGCGGGCAGGCAGTGCAGCACGCGGCAGGCCGGGCTCGCCAGCGCCAGCTTGGCCTTGTCGAGCGCGTACGGGGCCATCGCCGCGGTCCGGCCGCCCTCCTGGCCTTCCTGCCCCATCGAGGTCCACACATCCGTGGCCAGCACGTCGACGCCCTTGCACAGCTCCTGCGGGTC
>DASPWG010000191.1:0-5342 GCA_035621915.1 Streptosporangiaceae bacterium | reverse complement strand
CGCGCGAGGTCAGCACCGCTCATCTGCGGGCTGGCCAGCACCCGCTCGAGCACCTCGCGCGGATCGTCCCCGGCCGCGCTGATCCCCGCGCGCATCGCGCCGCGGTCACGCAGGTGCCTGGTCAGCGCCCTGGTGCCGGTGATCGCGATCCCGGTGATGCCCTGCCTGGCCAGCTCGTCCTGCAGGCTGCGCGCCGAGCGCCAGTTGGAGGCCAGCCTGGCCGGCTCGCGCACCACATAGCCGCTCACCCAGATCCGGCGCGACTCAGGGTCCTCGTCATTGACCCCGGTGTTGCCGATATGCGGGGCGGTCATCGCGACGATCTGCCGGCAGTACGACGGGTCGGTCAGGGTCTCCTGATAGCCGGTCATGCCGGTGTTGAAGACCATCTCGCCGAAGGTCTCGCCGTCGTGGCCGAACGACGTGCCTGCAAACGTGACGCCGTCCTCCAGCACCAGGACGGCGGGCTTGCCCGACTCGGTCACCTTGCCAGCTTCCCGTCGAGCACCGTCGGCACGCCGCGCAGGAACGTGGCCTGCACCCGGCCGGGCAGCCGCATCCCGGCGAACGGGCTGTTGCGGCTGCGGGACACATGCATCCGCGGGTCGACCGGCTCTGAGCTGGCCGGATCATAGAGGACCAGGTTCGCCGGCGCGCCGGTGCCCAGGGCGCAGCCGTGCACCGGGGTGCCGTCCGGCGCGCCCGTGCTGGCCACACCCGTCCCGTCCAGCCGCCCGATGGCCGCCGGGCGGACCGACATCCGGTCCGCCACCCCAGCCCAGTCCAGCAGCCCGGTATCCACCATCGACTCATGCACGACCCGCAGCGCAGTCTCAAGCCCGGTCATGCCGAACGCTGCCGCCGGCCACTCGGTCTCCTTGTCCTCGAGCGGATGCGGCGCGTGGTCGGTCGCCACGCAGTCGATGGTTCCGTCGGCCAGTGCCTGGCGCAGGGCAGTCACGTCGGCCGCGGTGCGCAGCGGCGGGTTCACCTTGTAGACCGGGTCGTAGCTGGCCGCCAGCTCGTCGGTGAGCAGCAGGTGGTGCGGCGTGACCTCTGCAGTGACGCGCCAGCCCTTGGATTTGGCCCACCTGATGATCTCCACCGAGCCTGCCGTGGACACGTGGCAGATATGCAGCGCGGACCCGACGTGCGCGGCCAGCAGGCAGTCGCGGGCGATGATCGCTTCCTCGGCGACCGCTGGCCAGCCGGCCAGCCCGAGCCGGCCTGACCACTCGCCCTCGTTCATCTGCGCGGCTTCGGTGAGCCGTGGTTCCTGCGCGTGCTGGGCGATCACGCCGTCGAACGCCTTGACGTACTCCAGTGCCCGGCGCATCAGCACGGCGTCGGACACGCACTTGCCGTCGTCGGAGAACACCCGCACCCGCGCGGCCGAGTCGGCCATCGCGCCGAGCTCCGCGAGCCTGCTGCCGCCCAGGCCCGCGGTGACCGCGCCGACCGGGCGCACGTCGCAGTACCCGGCCCGGCGGCCGAGGCGCCAGATCTGCTCGACTACCCCGGCCGTGTCGGCCACCGGGTCGGTGTTGGCCATCGCGTGCACCGCGGTGTAGCCGCCCATCGCCGCGGCGGCGGTACCGGACAGCACCGTCTCGGCGTCCTCGCGGCCGGGCTCGCGCAGGTGCGTGTGCAGGTCGACCAGGCCGGGTAGCGCGACCAGCCCGGCCGCGTCTACCTCGGTGGCGCCAGAGGCGGACAGCCCAGCGCCCATCTCCGCGATGACGCCGTCACGAACGAGCAGGTCAGTGGCCGGGCCCCCGAGCGGCTGCGCGCCCCGGATGATCCAGCCCGTCGACGCGTCGTTTCCAGCCGTCATGCGCTTGCCTCCGATCCGCCCAGCAGCAGGTACAGCACGGCCATCCGAATGCTGACGCCGTTCGCGACCTGCTCGACGATCGTCGAGCGGGCCGAGTCGGCCACGTCCGCAGCGATCTCCACGCCACGGTTCATCGGGCCGGGGTGCATGACAATGGCGTGCTCGGGCAGCAGCGCCATCCGGCTCCCGTCCAGCCCGTAGCGGCGGCTGTACTCGCGCACGGTCGGGAAGTACGCGGCGTTCATCCGCTCGGCCTGTACCCGCAGCATCATCACCACGTCGGTCTTGGGCAGTTCCGCATCCAGGTCGTAGCTGACCTCGCACGGCCAGGTGCCGACCGCAACCGGCAGCAGCGTAGGCGGCGCGACCAGGGTCACGTCCGCGCCAAGCGTGTGGAGCAGCAGCACATTGGACCGCGCGACCCGGCTGTGCAGGACATCGCCGACGATCGTGACCCGCAGGCCCTCCAGCCGGCCTAGGCGGCTGCGCATCGTGAAGGCGTCCAGGAGCGCCTGCGTCGGGTGCTCGTGCGTGCCGTCGCCCGCGTTCACCACGCTGCCGCGCACCCAGCCGGCCAGCCGGTGCGGCGCGCCGGACGCGCCGTGCCGGATCACCACGGCGTCGGCGCCCATGGCCTCCAGCGTCAGGGCGGTGTCCTTCAGGCTCTCGCCCTTGGCGACGCTGGAGCCCTTGGCCGAGAAGTTGATGACATCCGCCGACAGCCGCTTGGCCGCGGCCTCGAACGAGATCCTGGTCCTGGTCGAGTCCTCGTAGAACAGGTTGACCACGGTCCTGCCGCGCAGCGTCGGCAGCTTGAAGATCGGCCTGTCGGCCATCTGCGCAAGCTCGCCCGCGGTGTCCAGGATCAGCAGGGCGTCATCGCGGCTCAGGTCCGCGGCCGAGATCAGGTGCCGGATCAACGGCCTGCCTCCTGCCCCGCGGCCGCCGCCTGTGCGGCGCCCTTGCCGAGGACCACCGCGTCCTGGCCATCGACCTCGGTCAGCAGCACCTGCACCACCTCCCGCTGTGACGTCGGGAGGTTCTTGCCCACGTAGTCGGCCCTGATCGGTAGCTCCCGGTGGCCGCGGTCCACCAGTACCGCGAGCTGGACCGCTCGCGGCCGGCCCAGGTCACCGAGCGCGTCCAGCGCCGCCCTGACGGTGCGGCCGGAATAGAGCACGTCGTCCACCAGGACCACGACCTTGCCGTCGACCCCGGAGGCGGGCACGTCGGTGTGGCCGAGTGCCCTCGCGGGCCGCAGCCGCAGGTCATCGCGGTACATGGTGATGTCAAGTGAGCCCGACGGGGCCGGCCTGCTCTCGACCTGGGCAAGGCGCGCCGCGAGCCGGTGCGCCAGCTGAACGCCCCTGGTGGGGATGCCGAGCAGAATCACGTCGTCCGCGCCGTCGGTGCGCTCGAGGATCTCGTGCGCAATCCTGGTCAGCGCACGGCGGATCTCATCGGGCCCGAGAACGATCTTGCCGCCGGGCAGCAGCGCCGAGCGGGGCTGGCCGACACCGACGGACCCCGCGGGAGCTGCGGGAACCGCACTCCCGGCAGCCAGGTCCAGGCCGCCATCGGCCGGAGGTTGCACATGCACCACAAGGACCCCCTTTCCCGCCTCTCCGGACGGGTCTTAAAGGACGTCTATCCAGACAACCGTATCAGGCGTCCCAGGCGGAACGGGCGGATCGGGTGCGCGGCCGCGACGTCATGCAGCCGGAACGCCCAGGTCAGCCCGCTGGCCACGCGAACGCGCCGGCGGCTCCGTCCGGCGTGGCGCTACCACGCGGTGCGGCCGTGCGTGCTGTGCCCCGCTCCGGCGCGACGCAACCGTGCGTGCTGTGCCCCGCCCCGGCGCGACGCAACCGTGCGCGCTGCGCCTGCGCCGGCGTGGCGCGACCGTGTTTGCCGTGTGCGCTTACAGAATGTGATGACTGCGCGACGCGTAGCGATCAGTGATATCTGTCACAGTCTGTGGTGATTAGGTGGCTCATGCGGCAACAATTACGGACCGGCATGGCGCCTTCCGGAGTGCGCAATCGCCGGCGCTGTCGCGGTTTCCGCACGGCCGGCCCGGCTCCAGCCCGAGCGCACAGTCTTGCGGCGACGCGGGCGTGTTCATCCGGTTTTTGGCATTCGGCTTGACCTTGCGCTCTTGGGGGCCTACCGTCACTGTCCGTAACCGTTACTTTCAGCTATGACAAGGCCAGGGGGCCGTAACGATGGCATCTGATTACGCCAAGACCCTCGGCGCGCGGCTGCGCGCCATCCGCACTCAGCAGGGGCTCTCGCTGCATGGCGTCGAGGAGAAGTCCCGTGGCCGGTGGAAGGCGGTTGTGGTCGGGTCGTACGAGCGCGGCGACCGGTCCGTCACCGTCCAGAAACTGGCGGAGCTTGCCGAGTTCTACGGCGTCCCCGTGTCCGAGCTGCTGCCAGGCGACGTGCTGCCGACGCTCATGACCCCGGCTCCCAAGCTAGTGATCGACCTGGAGCGGATGGCGCAGTTGCCCAAGGACAAGGCTGGCCCGCTGTCGCGCTACGTGGCCACCATCCAGAGCCAGCGCGGCGACTACAACGGCCGCGTGCTGTCCATCCGCCAGGAGGACTTGCGCTCCCTCGCCGTCATTTACGACAAGACCCCGTCCGACCTCACCGAGGAGCTCATCAGCTGGGGAATCCTTGACTCAGACGCGCGCGGCGCCGTCGACGCCTACTGATCACAAGCCGAAAGCCGGCCGGGCCCAAGCGGGGGTCCGGCCGGCTTTCGGCTCTCCTGCGGTAGTCAGCCCGCGGTCGGCAGCGGCAGTAGCTGCTGGCCAGTCGTAATGCCCAGGGCGCCCTCGGCCAGCGCGACGAACACCCCCACGTCCCGCAGCAGGTCATCGGCCTCGCTGGCGGACACCGCCCGCGGCAGGCCAGCCTCGGCCGCCGCGCGCTTGGCTGCGCCCGCCGCGAAGAACGCGGCCCACTCCCGCAGCGCAGGCTCCACCTTCGGCAGCAACTCCCAGACGCTCTGCGGGCGCTTGCGGCGCGGGCCAGGAGGCTCGGCCCTTGCAGCCACCACCGCGGCGGCCGCCCGCAGGGCCGCCAGGTGCGCGCCGACGTAACGCCCTCCGGGAGTCGGCTCGTCGTCGGCGGCCGCCAGCCCGTGCCGCGCAGACTCCATGAGGGCAACCGCCGATGGCGCAACCCGGCACTGCTGCCACGGGCGGCCCGGCCGCATCTCCGCAATCGAGCTCATCGACTCCTCCTTAGGAGCATCGGCCGGGCGGGGCGCTTCCCCACACCGCGCCCGGCCGATTCAGCAACCGAGGGGGCCCGGCCGCAGACTCGCACCTACATATTCGAACATGTATTCGTGCGCGTGTCCAGCTGTTTGGATCTGTTTTCGAGGTTACAGAAAGGGTCTGACAATCGGCGCGGGGTAAATGCCCGCCAGAAACCGCCTACGCTGTCCGGGTGCGGACCGCTGTGACGATCACCGAGCTAGACCGGGCCGGATTCC
>DASPWG010000190.1:0-23921 GCA_035621915.1 Streptosporangiaceae bacterium | reverse complement strand
CGTTCACGCCTACGAGCACCGGGCCGCCCAGCGCCGCGCCGGACCAGAGGTGAGTACTCCTGGTTTGGCTATAGCCAAACCAGGAGTACTCACCTCTGGTCCGGCGCGGCGCTGGGCGGCCCGGTGCTCGTAGGCGTGAACGGTCAGGATGCGCCGCGCAGCACGGCGCCGGTGCGGCGCGCTGCCTCGGCTACGGCGGCATCCCTGGCTGCGGTGGTCTCGTCGGCCGTCAGCGTCCGGTCGGGCGCGCGGAACCGAAGCGTGTACGCCAGCGACTTATGACCCTCGCCCGCCTGGTCCCCGGTGTAGACGTCGAACAGGCGGAGGTCCTCAAGCACGACGTCACCCGCCGTGGCCGCGCCCTCTGCCAGTGCCCGCTCGACTTCGGCGGCGGGCACCGACGCCGGCACCACAAGCGCCACGTCCTGCACGGCCACCGGATACGGAGACAGCACCGGCGCCTGCACGGGATCCAGCGAGTCGGCCGCGGTCTCGACGACGGACAAGTCCAGCTCCACCGCAGAGGTCCTGGCCGGCAGCCCGAACGCCGCGATGACCCGCGGGTGCAGCTCGCCTGCGTGCCCGGCGAGCCATTCATGACCGCCGGGAGCCTGCACGAAGATCGCGGCGCACCGCCCCGGATGCCAGGGCTCATGCTGGTCCGCCCGGACCTCGAACGGGACGCGGCTCGCGGCGAGCACGGTCCTGGCCGCCTCGATGGCGTCCTGCCAGCCGGCCGGGCGACCCTCGCCCCACCAGCCAGGCAGCTCCCGGTTCCCGGTCAGCACGGCCCCGAGCCGCAAGGGCTGGTTCGGCAGCGCCGCCTCCAGCTGTGCCACCTCATCGACCGTGGGCCCGCGGTCCACCGGCAGGATCGGCGCCGACGGCGCCTCGTCCGGGCGCGGCCGGAAGACCAGGCCCGTCTCGAACACCGCTACGTCGGCGAAGCCGCGGCCGAGGTTGCGTGCCAGCACGCGGAACAGGCCGGGTAGCAGCGTGGTGCGCATCAGCGGCTCGTCGTCGCTGAGCGGGTTGGCGATCCTGACCGCGACCCGGCGGTTGTCGTCGGCCGGAAGCTGGAGGCGGTCGAAGTCGGCCGCCGAGGTGAACGGGTGGCTCAGCACCTCGACATAGCCGAAGTCGGCGAGTGCCCGGCCGATGGAGCGGCGCAGCCGCTGGCGCGCGGTGAGACCGCGGCCCGCGGCCGCCCTGGCCGGCCGCACTGGGATGCGCTCATAGCCCTCGAGCCGGATGACCTCCTCGGCCAGGTCCGCCGGGTCGGTGAGGTCAGGCCGCCACGACGGCGGCGTCACTTCCAGCAGCTGATGCGACCGGTCATGCCTGGTGTGCTCGTGCTCGCCCTGGCCGTTCGCGAGCACCTGCACCGTGCAGCCGACCTCGCCCAGCCGCTCCTGTACGGTGTCCAGGCCGTAGACCAGCCCGGCGACCGAGTCGGGGTAGTCAGAGGACATCTGGATCTTCGTCACCGGCAGCGGCTCGGCCACGACGGTGCGGCCGGGCTGCAGCGTGCCGCCGCCGAGCGCGGCCAGCATGGCCCCCGCGCGGCTCGCGGCGCGGAGCTGGAGTTCCGGGTCGACGCCGCGCTCGAACCTGGCCGAGGCCTCGGATCCCAGCTTGTGCCGCCTGGCCATCCGGGCCACGCCGCGGGCAGAGAAGTGCGCGGCCTCGATCACGACGTCGCGCGAGTCTGGCGCCACCTCGGTAACAACTCCGCCCATCGTGCCAGCCAGCGAGATCGGCCCGGATGAGTCGGTGATCAGGATGTCCTCGGGGTCGAGGGTGCGCCGGACGTGGTCAAGCGTCTCGAGTTGCTCGCCCTGCCGGGCGCGCCGCACGACGATCGGCCCGCTCAGGCGCGCACGGTCGAAGGCGTGCAGTGGCTGGCCGAGTTCCAGCATCAGGTAGTTGGTCACGTCCACAGCCAGCGAGACGGTGCGCTGGCCGGCCCTGGCCAGCCTGACCCGCATCTGGATCGGCGTCCGGGCGCCGGTGTCCAGTCCGTGCACCTCGCGCAGCACGAACCGGTCGCATGCTGTCGGGTCCTCGATGCTCGCCGGGTAGGCAGGCTGGGCGGGCGCGTCCAGGTCGGCGGGCAGGCCGATGTCGGCGGGGTCGGCATACGGCACCTGGTAGGCGATCGCCAGCTCCCTGGCAATGCCGCGCACCGACAGCGCGAACCCCTTGTCCGGCGTCACGTTCACGTCGAAGACCACATCGCGCAGGCCGGCGTAGGTCACGAAGTCAGTGCCGAGCGGCGCGTCCGCAGGCAGCACGATGATGCCGGAGTGATCGTCACCGATGGCCAGCTCCGCCGCGGAGCAGATCATGCCCTCCGACACCCGGCCGTAGGTCTTGCGGGCGCCGATCTCGAATCCGCCGGGCAGGACGGCGCCCGGCTGCGCCAGCGGGACCATGTCGCCAGCGGCGAAGTTCGCCGCCCCGCAGATCACGTGCCGCTCCTGGCCGTCCCCGGTGGACACCTGGCAGTAGCGGATCGGCTTGTTGAAGCCGGTCAGCTCCTCGACGTTGACGACCTCGGCGACGACGACGCCGCTGATGTCATGCCCGACTCGCTCGATCGACTCCACTTCCAGGCCGCAGGCAGTGAGCCGGCGCGCGACCTCCTGCGCGTCCACCTCGCCGCCCTGCGAGACGGCGGCGACGTCGGCGTACTCGAGCAGCCACGACAGCGGTACCCGCATCACGCCTCCACTCCGAACGCGCGGCTGAAGCGCACGTCGCCCTCGACGGTGTCCCTGATGTCAGCCACGCCGTTGCGGATGAGCACCGAGCGCTCGATGCCAAGCCCGAATGCGAACCCGCTGTAGCGGTCGGGATCGATGCCGCACGCCACCAGCACCCTGGGGTTGACCATCCCGCAGCCCGCGATCTCCACCCATCCCTGTGACCGGCAGACGCGGCATGGCGGGGCACCGGGCCTCGTCGACTCGCCACGGCAGATGTGGCACTGCATGGACACGTCGGCGGACGGCTCGGTGAACGGGAAGAAATCAGGCCGCAGCCTGGTCTGCAGTCCCTCGCCGAACATCGCGTCCACGAACGCGGTGATCGCGCCGCGCAAGTCCGCCATGGTCAGCCCCTCGTCGACCGCGAGGCACTCGATCTGGTGGAACACCGGGCTGTGGGTGGCGTCCTGCGCATCGCTCCGGTAGCACTTGCCGGGGCTGACCACGTACAGCGGCAGCGGCCTGGTCAGCATGGCGCGGATCTGCACTGGCGAGGTGTGGGTGCGCAGCACCACGCCCGAGCGTTCGCCTGGCTCGGCACCAGCCACGAAGATGGTGTCCTGCGTCTCCCTGGCCGGGTGGTCAGGCGGGAAGTTCAGCGCGTCGAAGTTGAACCACTCGGCCTCGACCTCGGGGCCCTCGACGATCTCATAGCCCATGCTGACGAAGACGTCGGCGAGGCGCTCGCCGACGGTCGTGACCGGGTGCCTGGCGCCGGGTGCCATCCGGTCCCACGGCAGCGTGACGTCGACGGCTTCGGTGACCAGCACTCGCTGATCGCGCTCGGACTCCAGCTCGGCCTGGCGCTGCGTGAGGGCCTCCCTGATGGCGGCCCTGGCAGCGCCGACGCGCTTGCCGGCCTCGGCGCGGGCGGCCGGCGGCAGCGCCCCGATCTCCGCGTTGGCCAGCGTGATGGGCGCCCGGTCACCGGCGTGCGCGATCCGCGCTGCCTTCAGCGCGTCGAGGTCACGGGCAGCCGATATGGCGGCCAGCGCCTCGGCCTGCATGCGCTGCACCTCTTCGGGTGCCAGCACCGCTACCTCCACCGGGTCATAGGTCTTATTAGGTGCGGACATCGTCCTGATCTCCTGCGTCAAGAAAAGCTTGCGGGTCCGTGACGGCGGCAGACGGCATCCGGCAAACAAGACATCGCCGGATCGTCCGGTCAGACAGGGAAAAGCACCGGCCCGCCGGTCAGCCGAACTCAGGCGTCCCAGCGGGCATGGTAAATCGGAACTCCGCCCCGCCGCCGGGCGCCTGCTGCACAGTGATCTCCCCGCCGTGCGCCTCTACCAGGCCCTTCACGATGAACAGCCCAAGACCCGCGCCGCCGCGCCGCTTCGCCCGCCAGAACCGGCCGAAGACCCGCGGCGCCAGCTCGGGCGCGATGCCAGGACCCTGGTCGCGGACCGCCACGGCCACGCCAGGAGCTCCTGCCACGACCGCGGGCTCCACCACAGTGGTAACCGTACCAGCCCCGTGCCGCACGGCGTTCTCAATGAGGTTCGCCAGGATCTGGTCGACCTTGTCGGCATCCAGCCAGGTCTCCGGCAGGCCGGGCACTGCCTCGACCACGTACCGGTCGGCCTGATCACCGGCCGCAACCCGGCCGCTGATGATCTTCCTGGCCCTGGCCGGGATGTCGACAAGCTCCCGGTGCACTTCGATCCGGCCCGATTCGATCCTGGAAACGTCGAGTAGTTCCGTGATCAGCCTCGTCACCCGATCCGCGTCTGCGTTGACGGTCTCCAGCATGACCCGCTTCTGGTCATCGGTGAAACGCGGCCACCTCGCGAGCAGCGTGGCGGTGAAACCCTTGACGCTGGTCAGCGGCGACCGTAGCTCATGCGCAACGGTGGAGACCAGGTCGGCCCTGCTGCGTTCCAGCCGCATCCGGTGCTCGGCGCTGCGCAGCGTGATGACGATCCGGCGCAGTGCTCCCGGCGTCCGCGGCCGGTCGTCCTGTGCCGCGCGCCCGCGGGGATCCCGCACGTAGCCAACCGTGACAAGCAGTTCGGTGCCGTCCGGCAGGTACAGCGTCCGCTCCGGGTGCCTGGTCCGGGTGGAAAGGCCGTCAAACGGCCTGGTGGCGGTCCACCAGCAGCAGCCGTCCCTGTCCGTCAGCGGCAGCACGTCGCGTACGTCCCGGCCGACGGCCTGGGTCGCGGTCAGCCCCGTCAGCCGGGTCGCGGCGCGGTTGAAGACCGTCACCATGCCGCCGTCATCGGCGATGACAAGCCCGTCTGGCAACTCGTCGGCCAGGACCAGACTGGTCAGGACGTCGGCATCGGACCGCCCCCCGGCCCCCGCCGGGCGGTCGCCGCGGTCGCCCCTGTTGCCGGGCTGCCTGCCTTTGGCGGTGCCAGCGCCGCCGACGCCGGTAACCGGCGGGATGCCCGCCGATCCGGCCGCCGCCCGGCCTGCCATATTGCCCTCCAACGCGCGCCGCCTCCGGCAGGAAGTTGAGCTACCTGTCCCCGGCCACGGCTGCGCAGCCAGTCCGGCGGGTCCGGGGGAAACCCGGCCGGCTAGCACGTCACGTCACGGAACCACCGCCAGTGACCCGCACCGGGTCACTTCATGACGCAACGTGATCAGACTTTAGCGGATTCGCGTAGCGAACCGGCAATGGCGGAGCACGCTAGCAGGCGGGCGGTTGCCAGAGTTTGCACGCCGGAGGAGATCTGTTCTCCCAGCTTTCACGTCGTCACGCCTGCATCTGCCGTGCCGAGGCATACAGGCACACGGCCGCCGCCGCGGCAAGGTTAAGGCTCTCGGCCTGGCCGTAGATCGGGACTGCCACGACGTCGTCCGCCAGGCTGAGGAGGTGCTCGGGCAGCCCCCAGGCTTCGTTCCCGAACAGCCAGGCCGTCGGCCTGCCCAGGTCGGGCCCGCCGTCGCCGTCGACATACCGGCTGGCGCTGCCGTCGGCCGCGAGCACCTGCAGGCCGGCCGCGCGGAGGCTGCCGACCGCCGCGGCGAGGTCATGCCCCGCTACCACCGGAAGATGAAACAGGCTGCCCGCCGACGAGCGCACGCACTTGCTGTTGTAGGGATCAACCGATGCCGCGGCGAAGACCACGCCGTCAGCCCCGGCCGCGTCCGCGGTCCTCAGCACGGTCCCGGCATTCCCTGGGTCGCGGACATTGGCCAGCAGCACCACCAGCCGCGGCGTGGCCGCCACCAGGTCGGCCAGGGGCACGTCGACGAACCGGCAGACAGCGAGCAGGCCCTGGGGCGTGACGGTCTGCGCCAGTTCGGCCATCACCTCACCGCTGACCTCGTGCACTGCCGCGCCGCCCCGTGCCGCCTCCTGCACCAGATCGGCATGCCGGGCGCGGCCCTGGCCGGTCACGTACAGCTCGGTGAGCACGTCCTGTCGGCGGAGCGCCTCCCTGACCGCCTGCGGGCCCTCGGCGAGGAACAGCCGGCCCCGCTCCCTGAACGCTCGCTTGGCGAGCTGGCGTGCGGCCCTGACCCGCGGCGACCGCAGGCCGGTCAGATCGGCAGGCCGCGAGCCCGGCCGCGCCGGCCTGCTCATGTGCCGCGTGACCCGGGTGCGAGCACCACTGCGGAGCCGCTAGCCGAGACCGCGGCGGAGCCGCTAGCCAACACCGCGGCCCGTCCTGCCGCTGACCGAGGGGAAAACTCAGCCAGGCAAGCTCCGGCCCGGCGCGCGCAGAGCGAGCCGGGCCGGTACCGCAGCGGTGTCACCGCCTGCTCAGGCAGCCGGCTCGTTGATGTCGGCCGGCAGCGCCGTCTTGGCAACCTCGACCAGCGCCGCGAATGCCTGCGGGTCGGCGACCGCGAGCTCGGCAAGCATCCGGCGGTCGACCTCGACCTCGGCCAGCTTGAGGCCCTGGATGAACCTGTTGTATGTCAGGCCCTGGGCCCGGACCGCCGCGTTGATCCGCTGGATCCACAGTCGCCTGAACGCGCCCTTGCGGTCCTTGCGGTCCCGGTAGGCGTACGTCATCGAGTGGAGCTGCTGCTCCTTGGCCTTGCGGTAGAGCCGGGACCGCTGGCCCCGGTAGCCGCTGGCGCGCTCGAGTACAACCCGGCGCTTTTTGTGGGCATTGACCGCCCGCTTCACGCGTGCCATCTTCTTGACTCCCTACGAGGCGGGCCGGGTCACAGTCCCAGCAGTTTTTTGACCTTCTTGGCGTCACCCGGCGCCAGCTGCACGTAGCCGTCCAGGCGGCGCATCATCTTGCTCGGCTTCCACTCGGCATAGTGGGCGCGGTCGGCACGACGCCGCATGATCTTGCCGGTGCCGGTGACCCGGAACCTCTTCTTGGAACCACTGTGGGTCTTCATCTTCGGCATGTCGCCGTGTCTCCGTTCCCTGCCGTCCCTGCGGCACGTCAATCTGGCGTGCCGTCAGGCACGGTTCTTTCTGCTGTGCAGCGGTCGCTGCCAGCGCCGTCGTCCGGGCCGGTGCGGCCCCTGCTGCTAGCTGTCGGTGTCGCGACTCTCCGCCGGTGCTGCAGACTGCCTGCCGGTCTTCTCTGCAGCCACAGCCTTCTCGGCGGCCACTGCGCGCGGCGATGGCAGCGGGCCGTCGCCAGGACGCCGTGCCGGGCCAGGCCTCGCGGTCGTGCCGGCGCCAGCGCTCCTGGCCGCCGTGGTACCGCGTGGTGCCGACGGCCTTGGCGCGGCCGAGCCGCTGGACCCGGCACTAGGCCTGGCGGCCTGGGTCGCCGAGCGCGGCGGCGTGGGCTTGGGTGCGCCCGTGCCCGAGGCGGCGCTAGGCCGTGGCTGCGGGCGCGGCGCGGCGGGGCGGGGCGCCGGTGTCCCGCTCGGCGCGGCCTCCGCGGGCGACGCGGTGCTTGCCTGACGCGACTCCGCCGCGGTGCTTGCCTGACGCGGCTCCGCCGCGGTGCTGGCCTGACGCGGTCGCGCTCCGGTGCTTGCCTGACGCGGCTCCGCCGCGGTGCTTGCCTGGTCCTGGCCGGCGCTGTCCGCCTTACTGGCCTGGTCCTGCCCGGCGCTGTCCGCCGTGGTCGTCCTGCGCGGCTGCGCCGCGGTGCTGGCCGGACGCGGCTGCGCCGCGGTGCTGGCCGACGGCTGGGCCGCGGTGCTGGCCTGTTCGGCAGCCGGCTCGGCTGACTCGGCCAGGGCCTCGTCACGGTCCTCGGCCGTCCGGCCGGTCCGGGCGGCCCGGTCAGCTCTGGCGGCTGCCATCGCCTCGGTCTTCCGCTTGTGCGGCCCGATGACCATGATCATGTTGCGGCCGTCCTGCTTGGGCGTGGACTCGACAAAGCCAAGTTCCTCGACGTCGGCGGCCAGCTTCTGTAGCAGCTTGAAACCAAGTTCGGGGCGGGACTGCTCGCGCCCCCTGAACATGATCGTCACCTTGACCTTGTCGCCCTGCTTCAGGAACCGCTCGACGTGGCCCTTCTTGGTGCCGTAGTCGTGCGGGTCGATCTTCGGGCGGAGCTTGATCTCCTTGACGACCGTCTGGGCCTGGTTCTTGCGCGATTCCCTGGCCTTGAGAGCTGACTCGTACTTGAACTTGCCGTAATCCATCAGCTTCGCGACAGGCGGCCTGGCCATGGGCGCGACCTCGACTAGGTCGAGATCTGCCTCCTGAGCCAGCCTGAGCGCGTCCTGGATGGCGACAATTCCGACTTGCTCGCCGGCCGGGCCGACGAGCCGGACCTCGGGTACCCGGATGCGCTCGTTGATACGAGGTTCGGTGCTGATGTGACCTCCTTAAGTCACTGATCTTCCGGGCCAGGACTGTCCCGGCTCCGGAATGCGCGGTTCTTCCCCCGAAATACAGAAAGCCCCGCCTATCGTGCCTGCGGGGCGACCACGCGGGGCTCCGGGCTCAGCGCGTGAGCCCGGGCTTACCCCGACGCTGCCACTGCCGCCTCACGGCGCCAGCAGCACACGTCCGGCCTGGTCAGCCAGCCCGTAGGCTGACCGACGCAACCAGCTGGCCTTGCTGTAGGGGCTAGCTGGCCTTATACCCGCCGGCGCTCGGCCCGCTGAGCCGCGGGCACCTGCTGTGCCCGGGATCTGCTGGCGCTGCACTGGCCAGGTGGGAGGTGGCCTGGGTGGTCCTCCGCTTGCACGCCCGGCATGATCTGCCGAGCCTTGTTGTCACGCAAGACTAACGCATTCTGGTACCTGCCGGTATTCCCGCGGGCTGGATCAGGGACTTCAGCCGCCCCGCGCGGCCAGTGCGGTCAACCCGGCCGCGCGCATCGCCTCGACCGGCGCCGGCCGCCCTGTCATCAGCCTGACCTGCTCGGCGGCCTGATGGAGCAGCAGCTCGAATCCGCCGACCACCGGAAGTCCAGCCGCAGCCCCGGCCGCCGCCAGCCTGGTCGGCCAGGGCTGATAAACCACGTCGAAGACCGCGCCGGCCCTCAGCTGGCCCGTCGCCAGCAGCTCGGCGTACCCGTCGGCCGCCTGACCGGGGACCGTGGACAGCAGCACGGACCAGGGCCGGTCCCAGCCCGCGGCGAGCCAGTCGTCGCGCCGCGGGCCAGGGCCGAACGTCACCAGGTCCACCGTGATCCCGGCCCGGCCCGCCACAGCCAGCAGCCGCTCCGCCGTAACCGGGTCACGCACGGCTACCGTGGCCTGCTGGGCGCCGGCCCGGTGCAAGGCAGCCACAGCGGAGCAGGCAGTGGCGCCGCCGCCGAGGATGAGCACCGGGCAATCGGCCCGGACGCCGGCCTCGGCCAGCGCGGTCACCATGCCGGGTACGTCGGTGTTGTAGCCGGCTGCCGTTCCGCCCGCCAGCACGACGGTGTTAGCGGCGCCGACCTCGGTCACCAGCTTGTCGGCCTGCTCGAGCAGCGGCAGCACCGCGCGCTTGAGCGGCATGGTCAGCGACAGCCCGGCCCAGTCAGGGCCTAGCGATGCCAGCAGCCTGGGCAGGCCGGCCTCGTCGCACTCAATCGCCTCATAGCTCCAGCCGGTCAGGGCAAGCGCGGCGTAGGCGGCCCGGTGCAGCACAGGCGACAGCGAGTGCCCGATCGGCGAGCCCAGCACGGCGGCGCGCATGGCAGCCGGTCAGCCGAGCCCGTTCCGCTGTGCCTCGTTCGACCAGATCTGGAACTGCGCCTGGCTGCTGGTGAACAAGGTCAGCCCAGACTTGTTGACCGTGACGAAGTAAAGCCAGTCGTCGGTGGACGGCGACGGGTGCAGCACCGCGCTGATAGCCGCCGCGTCGGGCGAGTCGATCGGCCCAGGCGGAAGTCCGTCGTGGATGAACGTGTTGTACGGCGAGTTCACCTGCAGCTGGCTCGCGGACAGGTTGTAGGAGTAGTCGCCGGTCGCGTAGGCCACGGTGCTATCGAGTTCCAGCGGCATGTTGGCGTTGAGCCGGTTATCGAGCACCCGCGCGACCTGCGCGTAGTACTTCGGTCCCACCTCGGCCTCGAGCAGGCTGGCCTCGGTGACCACCTGCTGCTCGGTGAACTGCGCCTGCTGCGCCGCGGCGGCCAGGTTCAGCTGCCCCGCCTCCACGGTGAACTGGTGCACCGCCATCTGCAGGATCTGCAGCGCGGTAGTGCCGGGCTGGATGTCGTAGGTGGCCGGGTAGAGGTAGCCCTCGGGATTGCCGTCCGCAAACGACGGCAGCCCGAGCGCGGAGATGTCCTTGATCGCCGACTGGAACTTGCTGAGCGGGATGCCGCTGTCCTTCGCGAGCAGCGGCAGGATCCTGGTGTAGCGCAGGCCGTCCGGGATCGTCGCCACCTGCTGATCGCGCGACTTGGGATTGAGCAGCAGCGCCCAGGCCTGAGCCGCGCCCATGTGCTTGCGCATCACGAACACGCCCGGCTGCAGCCCGGTCGGATTGGAGCTGGCCTTGGCCGCATCCTCGAACGGCTCGGCGGCCCCGATCACGCCGAGGCTCACCAGTTCAGGTGCGATCGAGTACGACGATGCGCCAACCGGGACCCTGACCAGCACGCGGCCGTATCCCGCGTCGTTCCAGTTGAGGTGGTCTGACTTGTACTTGCTGTAAAGCCTGAATCCCTCGATCCCGACCCCGGCCAGCACCGCGAGCACGACGACCAGCGCGATCATCCCGGCGGTACGGCCGCGCCCGCGGCGCCTTGACCTGCCGTAGTGGTCGTCGTCGCTGCTGGCGTAGCCGGCAAAGAACCCGCTGTGCCGGTCGTCGTCAGCGTCCATGCCGCGGCCCGACCTCCTGCTGCCCCCGATCGGCCCGTCGCGGCCGACATCGTCCTGCTCGTACTGTGACGCACTGCGCCTCTGGCGGGAAACGGGCTCGTAGTCGTCCCCGCGTCCCCGCGACGCGCCGGCGTCGTCCTCGGCCTGCCAGCCGCGCCGGCCGCCATCGGGCCGCTCGTAGTCGTCACCCCGATACGACTGCACCGGGCCGGACACGTCCGGCGCGCCGTAGCCGCGGTACCCGCCGCCCGTTTCGTAGCCAGCCTCATCCTGGCCGTACCCGGACTGACCCCCGTAGCGGCCGTTATCGTAGCCGTCCGGCCCGTAGGCATCCTGCCCACCGTAGCCGCCCTCGGCACCGAAGGCGTCGCGAGCGCTGTCAAGGTCTTGCCCGCTGTAGGGATCACGGCCGCCATAACCGCCCGAGTTCGGGTAGGACGGGTGATCCTCGTACGGCGGCACGCCATAGCCGTTCGGCTGCCCGTAGCCCGGCTGCGCGTTGCCGTAGCTGTCGGCCGGGCCGCCATGCGGATCCGTCTGGCTGTAGGCGTCCTGCTCGCCCGTCCAGCCCTGGTCGGCGTAGCCAGCCGTGGTGCCGTACCCGTTCGGCGGGTAGGGATCGGCAGCGGGATACTGGCCGTTCCCCGGCTCGAAGCCACGGCCGTAGCCAGGCCCCTGCGAGTCCCGGCCGTAGCCCTCCGCCGGCGCCAGCGGGTCGTAGTCGTAGTCCTGGTCGTAACGGTCACGCGCCCGCCGTCCGCGCGGGACGTCCTGCCAGCCCTCGTACCCGTCACCGCTCATCGGCGAGGCCCTCCGTGCTGACCAGCTGCCCGGCCGGCTGCCCGGTCGACCGCTCCGCGTCCAGCGCGCCCTGCAGGAGCACCGCGGCGGCGGCCTTGTCGACGCTCTCGCGGCGGGCCCGCGAATCCCGGCCGCCCTGGCGCAAAGCGGCATGCGCGAGCATCGTGGTGAACCGCTCGTCCACGAGCCGGACAGGCGTAGGGGCAACCCCCGCCGCTAGCTCCCGCGCGAAGCTCCGGCCCGCTGCGGCTGCCCGGCCCTCCTGGCCGGCCAGGCCGACGGCGAGCCCGACCACGACCTCCATAGCGGCGTTCTGCTGCGCCAGGGCGCAGAGGGCGGCGACGGCGCCTGGACCGCGGCGCACGGTCTCGACAGGCGTGGCCAGCAGGCCGTCAGGGTCGCACCGGGCGACCCCGATCCGCACCGTTCCCACGTCCACGCCCAGCCGGACGCCCCGCCTCACGGGCGGGCTCCAGCATTCGAATATCTCGTCCAGGACACGGACCGACGGCAGCACGGTCTCACCCTACGGCACTACCACCCATTATGTCGCGAATAAGTACTCGAAGCGCGCCAAAGGCCTCGTTAATCGCGGTGTCCGCTCCGTCGCCGAGCGGAGCACCTCCGCCCTGCGCGACGTCGTCCTTGCCGCCGCCACGACCACCGAGCGCCCCGGCCGCGGCTAGCACGAGCGCCCCGGCGCGCAGCCCCCTGGCCCGCCCGGCGTCATTCACGGCGACCACCACGGTCGGCCGTCGGTCCGTGAGGCCGATCACCGCTACCACACCAGGGACCTCCGAGCCGAGCCTGCTGCGGATGTCCAGCGCCACCTTCCTGACGCCGTCGGCAGGCACCCCGTCCGGCAGCCGGTGCGGCACGAACGCCGCGCCCTGCACGTCCTCAGCGCTGCCGGCCGCGTCGCCCGCGCCGCCGAGCAACTGGGCAGACTGCAGCCGCTCCAGCTCCCGCTCAGCGTCGCGCAGCCTGGTCACGACGCCCGCTATCCGCTCCGGCAGCTCTTCCCGCCGCGCCTTGAACTGCTCGCTGAGCTGGCTGACCAGGACGCTCTCCCTGGCCAGGTAGCGGAACGCGTCGATGCCGACCAGCGCCTCGACCCGGCGCACGCCGGAGCCGATCGATGATTCACCGAGGATCTTCACCAGGCCGAGGTTGCCCGACCGCGGCACGTGCGTGCCGCCGCACAGCTCGCGCGAGTAGTCGCCGACCTCCACGACCCGCACCCGCTCGCCGTACTTCTCCCCGAACAGGGCAAGCGCGCCCATCGCCCTGGCCTCGTCGATCGAGGTGTGGAAGGCGCGAACCTCCAGGTCGTTGATGAGGACCTCGTTGACTTCCTCCTCGGCCGCGTGCAGCACCGACAGCGGCACGGCTCCCAGGGCGGTGAAGTCGAACCGGAACCGGCCCGGCGCATTCTCCGAGCCGGCCTGCGCGGCCGACTCGCCCAGCGCACCGCGGAAGGCCCGGTGCACCAGGTGGGTGGCGGTGTGCGAGCGGGAGATGGCCCGGCGGCGCTCCACGTCAATCTCGGTGTGCACCGGCATCCCGACCAGGAGTTCCCCGGCGGTCACCGTTCCCCTGTGAATGATCAGGCCGGGCACGGGCGCCTGCACGTCGGTGACCTCGAACCTGGCGACGTCCCCGGCACCGCTGCCGACGGCGGTGATCAGCCCGGTGTCAGCCAGCTGGCCGCCGCCCTCGGCGTAGAACGGAGTCCGGTCGAGTATCAGCTCTACCGCGGTGCCCGCGCCAGCGGCCGGAACGGCGGCGCCGTCGGCGAGGATGCCCACGATCGTGGCGTCTCCCGCGACCTCGTCGTATCCGGTGAATGTGACCCGGCCGGCCTGCTCGAGAATCCGCGCGAACACGGAGATGTCGAGGTTTCCGGTCTTCTTGCCGGCCGCGTCGGCCTTGGCCCGCTGCCGCTGCTCGGACATCAGCCTGCGGAACTGATCCTCGTCGACCGTGAGGCCCTGCTCGGCGGCCATCTCCAGGGTCAGGTCGATCGGGAAGCCGTAGGTGTCGTGCAGCTGGAACGCCTGGTCGCCGCGGATCGTGTCGCTGCCGCGGCGCCTGGTCTCCTCGACCGCGGCGTCGAAGATCGCGCTGCCGGTACGCAGGGTGCCAAGGAACGCGGCCTCCTCCGCGTCGATCACCGTGTGAATGTTCGGCGCGTCCCTGACCAGCTCGGGATACTGGCGGCCAAGTGCGCCGATCACGACCGAGGTCAGCTCGTGCAGGTAGCGGTCCTCGCCGCGGCCGCCTCCCGAGCCGCCGCGCTGCGCACCCGACAGCAGCCGGAGCTTCTGCACGCTGCGGCGCATGACCCGGCGCAGCACGTAGCCGCGGCCCTCGTTAGCGGGGATGACGCCGTCGGCCACGAGCATGACCGAGGTCCTGACATGGTCGGTGACCACGCGGAGGGCAACGTCGGTGCGGTGGTCGATGCCGTAGCGCGTCTCGGTGAGCTCGGCCGCGCGCTCCAGCACCTTCCACATGGTGTCGATCTCGTAGATGTTGTCGACGCCCTGCAGCAGGACGGCCATCCGCTCCAGGCCCATGCCGGTGTCGATGTTGCGCGCCGGCAGCTCGCCGGCAACATCGAAGTCGATCTTGGAGCGGACAGCGGACAGCTGCTCCTGCATGAAGACCAGGTTCCACACCTCGAGGTAGCGGTCCTCGTCGGCGACGGGCCCGCCCTCGCGCCCGTACTCGGGACCGCGGTCGTAGTAGATCTCCGAGCACGGTCCGCCAGGGCCGGGGACGCCCATGTTCCAGTAGTTGTCGGCCAGCCCGCGGCGCTGGATCCGGTCCTCGGGCACGCCGACGTGGGTGTGCCAGAGCTTGGCTGCCTCGTCGTCGTCCTGCAGCACGGTCACCCACAGGCGGCTCTCAGGGAAGCCGAAGCCGCCCTCCGACTCCGGCCGGGTGAGCAGTTCCCAGGCGAACGGGATGGCCTGCTCCTTGAAGTAGTCCCCGAACGAGAAGTTGCCGAGCATCTGGAAGAACGTGGCATGCCTGGTGGTCTTGCCGACCTCTTCGATGTCCGGCGTGCGGACGCACTTCTGGCAGCTGGTGGCGCGCCGGAACGGCGGGGCCTGCTGTCCAAGGAAGTACGGCTTGAACGGGACCATCCCGGCGTTGACCAGGAGCAGCGTCGGGTCCTCGGCCACGAGGCTGGCGGACGGGACGAGCACGTGTCCCCGCTGCTCGAAATAGCTAAGGAAACGGCGGGCGATCTCAGCCGACTCCATCACGGCCATCCTTCGCAAATCATCAATGCCCGGACGCTAGCGCCGGGAAATTTTGGACGGGATCAGGGCTCGCGCGTGCCCCGCGGGCTGCGGCCGGACGCGATCTGGCCGGCCTGACTTCCGAGACTACGGCCTAACTGCCCGCCGTGCAGGTCGCGGTAGTCAGCCATGCCTTCCCGGACGTCGCGCGCGAACCCGGCCGCAGCGCGGGCACCGGCCACCAGGCGGACTGCCCAGACCGCGGCGGCCGGCCTCGCGGCTTGCGCGCTCACGGCAGCGAGCTGGCCTGGTGACCGCGGCGCCGCGAGCTGCCCTGCTCGCGTATCGGACTCCGGCTCACCGTCCGCGAGCTGTCCCCGCCCGGCGGCCGGGAGCCCGCGCGGCTGACGGCCGGCTAGCCGCCCGGGCCGGGAGTCAGCGACCGCGGCAGATCGTGGGCCGGCCAGCCCGGCTGCCTGCTGCCCGGTCAGCGTCCGGGCCAGCCGGGTGACCTTCCGGTAGCCGGTAATGCCCAGGGCAGCGCCGGCTACGAGCCAGAATCCGCGCCTGATCATGCGCGCCTTGCCCTATCGCGGCGGGCACTGTCACGGCGCGCACTGTCACGGCGGGCACTGTCACTACGCGGGCCGGCGACGCCGGCCCGCTGCCTCGGCACGCGGGTGACGGTGGCAGTGATGGCCGGACGCGAGGCGGATGCCGGGACTTCTTGCGAGCTCTCGGCAGCCGTTGCCGCCAGGGACCTGCGCACGACGATGGCCCGGCGCAGTCCGAACGCGAACGCCGACAGGCCAGTCAGCGGTGCGCTCGCGGCGGTAGAGATGCCGCGCGCGAGGCCCGCGAGCGCGGACACGTGACCGGACAGCTCTGCCATGTTCGCGGTCACCTGGTCCATGCTCGCGGTGATGGCGTCTGTCCTGATCAGCTGCTCGTTGGTGCGGTCAACCGCGGCCTGCGCCTGCTCGATCAGCTGATCGGCGCGGGCCTTGTAGTCGGTGACCATGCCGGTGACGGCCGACATGAGCCTGGCAAGCCGCACCAGCACGTAGATGGCCACGCACGCGAGGACGGCGAAGAAGCCGGCAGCGATAAGCGCCGCGAGCTGTCCGGCATTCATCCGCACCCGCTCCTCATCCGCATCGGACCAACCTGCCCGACCTTATCGCGGATAAGCATTCGCAAGCCGGGGCGGCGCTCTAACCCGCGGCAGCTACTGGTCGCGCTCACCCGGCTCGGCGGGCTCGGCCGGGTCAGCCGGGTCAGCCGGGTCAGCCGCAGGCTCGGGCTCGCCGAGGACGGCCCTGATCCGCTCGGACCGCTCGGCGTACCGCGCCTCCGCGCCGTGCGTGGTCGGCACGTAGTACCGCTTGCCGACCAGTTCGTCGGGCGGGTACTGCTGGCGAACCACGCCGGCCGGGTCGTCGTGCGGGTACACGTAGCCCTTGCCGTGGCCGAAGCGTGCGGCGCCGGCGTAGCTGGCGTCGCGCAGGTGCCTGGGCACCGGGCCGGCCAGCCCGGCCTGCACGTCGGCGGCGGCCGCGTTGATGGCGTTAACGACAGCGTTGGACTTTGGCGCCAGCGCGATGTGGATCGTGGCCTGGGCCAGGTTCAGCCTGGCCTCCGGCAGCCCGATGAGCTGCACGGCCTGGGCCGCCGCCACGGCCGTCTGCAGCGCCGTCGGATCGGCCATCCCGACGTCCTCGCTGGCGTGCACGATCAGCCGCCGCGCGATGAACCGCGGGTCCTCGCCCGCCTCGATCATCCGGGCCAGGTAGTGCAGCGCGGCGTCCGCGTCGCTGCCGCGCAGGCTCTTGATAAACGCGCTGATGACGTCGTAGTGCTGATCACCGGCCCGGTCGTAGCGCACCATCGCGCGGTCGACCGCCCGCTCCAGCCCCTCGACGGTGACCTCGCCGCCGTCGGGCAGGCCAAGCGCGGCCGCCTCGAGGTAGGTCAGCGCCCGGCGCGCGTCACCGCCGGCCAGCCTGGCCAGGTGCGTCGCGACTCCGTCCGCCAGCGCGATCCGCCCGGCCAGCCCGCGCTCGTCGGCCAGCGCCCGCTCGATGACCTGCAGGATGTCCTCGTCGGTGAGTGACTCCAGGGTGAGCACCAGCGAGCGGGACAGCAGCGGCCCGACGACCGAGAACGACGGGTTCTCCGTGGTGGCGCCGATGAACGATACCCAGCGGTTCTCCACCGCCGGGAGCAGCGCGTCCTGCTGGGCCTTGTTGAACCGGTGCACCTCGTCGATGAACAAGACGGTCTGCTTGCCGGTCAGGCCGAGCTCGCCGCGCGCGGTCTCCACCGCCGCGCGCACGTCCTTCACGCCCGCCGAGACCGCGGACAGCTCGACGAACCGCCGCCTGGTCACGTTGCTGACCACGTAGGCGAGCGTGGTCTTCCCGGTGCCGGGCGGCCCCCACAGCAGCACCGCCATCGGGGCGTCGTTGTCGGCCAGCTTGCGCAGCGGCGAGCCGTCCCTGGTCAGGTGCCGCTGCCCGATCACCTCGTCCAGGGAACGAGGCCGCATCCGCACGGCCATCGGCGCCGCGCCCTGCTCTGCCTCGGCGGCGGCCGAGTCGAACAGGCTCGCGGCGGAGCCGTCATCTGCACGTGCCACGATGCGACATTACCCGCACCCACCGTCACCGCCTGACCTGCTGACACCAGGCCAGCCTGCGGCAGGCAGCCGCTAGCCGCGCTGGCGCATCTGCGACAGGCTGTGGGTGTGAGCGACGACATCAGCCCATTCAAGATCGACGTGCCGGAAAGCCAGCTTGATGACCTGCGCCGCAGGCTGGAACAGACCCGCTGGCCGGAGGCCGAGACGGTGCGCGACTGGTCGCAGGGCGTGCCGCTGGACTACGCCAGGGCGCTATGCGACTACTGGCGCACCGACTACGACTGGCGCCGCTGCGAGGCGAGCCTCAACGCGCTCCCCCAGTTCCTGACCACGATCGACGGGCTGGACATTCACTTCCTGCACGTCCGGTCGCCGCGCGAGGACGCGGTCCCGCTGATCATGACGCATGGCTGGCCTGGCTCGGTCGTCGAGTTCCGCAAGGTCATCGGCCCGCTCACCGATCCAGCAGCTTACGGCGGCGACCCGGCCGACGCCTTCCACGTGGTCTGCCCGTCGCTGCCCGGCTACGGGTTCAGCGCCAAGCCGGCCGAGAGCGGCTGGGGCGTCGAGCGGATCGCCGATGCGTGGGACGACCTGATGGCCCGGCTCGGCTACCTCCGCTACGGGGCGCAGGGCGGCGACTGGGGCGCCGGGGTGACCACGGCGCTGGCCGTCCGCCATCCCGACCGGCTGGCCGGGATCCACCTCAACATGGTCGTGGTGCGGCCCGACCCGGACACCATGAGCGACCTCACCCCGCAGGAGCAGGACGCCCTGGCCGCGATGAAGCACTACGCCGACTGGGACTCCGGCTACTCCAAGCAGCAGTCGACCAGGCCGCAGACGGTCGGCTACGGGCTGACGGATTCCCCGGCCGGGCTTTGCGCCTGGATCGTGGAGAAGTTCTGGTCGTGGACCGACAACGACGGCGACCCGGCGAGCGCTCTCAGCTGGGACGAGATGCTCGACGACGTGATGCTGTACTGGCTGCCCGCCGCCGGGACATCATCGGCCCGGCTGTACTGGGAGAGCTTCGGCAAGCTACGCGGCCAGACCGTCGACGTGCCAGTCGGCTGCTCCATATTCCCCAGGGAGATCTTCCGGGCGTCCCGCCGCTGGGCGCAGCAGTCGTACCGGGACCTGCGGTACTGGAACGAGCCCGCCAGGGGCGGTCACTTCGCGGCGTTCGAGCAGCCAGAGATCTTCGTGAGTGAGGTACGCGCCGCCTTCCGCTCGTTCCGCTGACCCAGCTTGCGGCGCGGTGGCCGATGGCGGCCGGCTCGCTCGTGCCTGGTGGCCAGCCACTCTCGCGCAGTACATTCGTTATGGCCGGTTCGCACGCAAGCCCCGGGGGCAGGTGTCGGCGGGTGACTCGATGGAAGGCTGCACTTGGCGGTCTGTGGCGTAGCGAGCCCGCCGTCCCCCTTGTGCTGTACTTCCTTCTCGCGGTCGCGACCGCGGGCTACATCAGCCTCGCTGGCGGGCACCTGCCGAGCGGGCTGGACCTGCCGGTCGGCACCCTCCCCGTGGCTGCCTTCTTCACCTGGCGGATGTGGCTCGGCGGAGGCTACTCGTGGACCTTGTCCGTGGTGTGGAGGCTGCTGAGCGTGGTGGTCTCAGCTGACGCGTGCTTCCGGGCGCCTGGCCTGTACGTGTTCGGCCTGCTGGCGCTGACTCTGGCCAGCCTCCTCCCGCTGTTCGCCGCCGCGGTGCTCGACCGGGTGACCGATCGCTCCTATAAGTTCGCTCCCCTCGCCGCGATCCGCAGCGCCTTCCTGGCGGCCTATCAGGGACCCGCCCGGCGCAGCGGTCCGCAGCCCACGGGCGGCCGCGGCGGCCAGGCGGCTTAGCCTGCCTGGCCCGTGGCCGGCCTGGGCGTGCCGGGCGCTGCGGGCACCACGACGTCGATGCCTGCCTCCTTGCGCTGCTGCGCGGTGATCGGCGTCGGCGCGCCGGTGAGCGGGTCGTGCCCGGAGGCGGCCTTCGGGAACGCGATCACGTCCCGGATCGACTCCCGGCCGGTCAGCAGCATCATCAGCCGGTCCCAGCCGAACGCGATCCCGCCGTGCGGCGGGGGCCCGTAGCGCAGCGCGTCAAGCAGGAAGCCGAACTGCGAGGTGGCCTCCTCCCGCGACAGCCCGATCACGTCGAATACCTGCTGCTGCATGTCGGGCCGGTGGATACGGATCGACCCGCCGCCGATCTCGGTGCCGTTGCAGACGATGTCGTAGGCGTTGGCCAGCGCGCCGGCGGGCTCGGCGGCGAACTTGCCCGCCCACTCCGGCAGCGGTGAGGTGAACGGGTGGTGCACCGCGGTCCAGCCGCCCTCGCCGTCCTCCTCGAACATGGGCGCGTCCACCACCCAGGTGAACGCCCACGCGGTCGGGTCGATCAGCTCGCACCGGTAGCCGATCTCCAGCCTGGCCGCGCCAAGCAGCGTCCGGGCCTCGCCGGCCTGGCCGGCGGCGAAGAACACCGCGTCGCCAGGGGCGGAGTTGACCGCCGCTGGCAGGCCGGCCCGCTCGGCCTCCGACAGGTGCCTGGCGACCGGCCCGGCGTCCGACACCGCCCCGTCCGGGCCGATCAGCACGTAGGCGAGCCCGCGCGCGCCGCGGGACTTGGCCCACTCCTGCCACCCGTCCAGTTCCTTGCGGGTCTGCGACGCCCCGCCCGGCATCACCACCGCGCCCACGTGCGGCGCCTGGAACACGCGGAACGAAGCTTGGCTGAAGTATTGAGTAAGGTCGATCAGCTCATGGCCGAACCGGAGGTCAGGCTTGTCCGATCCGTACCTGGCCATCGCGTCGGCGTAGGTCATCTGCGGGATGGGCCGCGGCACCCGGTACCCGGCGATCTCCTGCCAGAGCCGCTCGACGAGATCCTCGGCGACCTCGACCACGTCCTCCCTGGTCACGAACGACATCTCGAGGTCGATCTGGGTGAACTCCGGCTGCCGGTCGGCGCGGAAGTCCTCGTCCCTGAAGCACCGCACGAGCTGGAAGTACCGCTCCATCCCGGCGATCATCAGCAACTGCTTGAACAGCTGCGGCGACTGCGGCAGCGCGTACCAGGAGCCGGGCCGCAGCCGCACCGGCACCAGGAAGTCACGGGCGCCCTCCGGCGTGGACCTGGTCAGGAATGGCGTCTCGATGTTCACGAACCGGTGCGCGTTCAGCACCTCGTTCACCAGGTACGCCGCACGCGAGCGGGCCCGCAGCGCCGTGGCCATCTCGGGGCGCCGGATGTCGAGATAGCGGTACTTGAGCCTGACCTCCTCGTTCAGCTCGCCGCCCCCTTCGATCGGGAACGGCAGCGGGTCGGCCTCGGACAGCACCTCGACCGCCTCCGCCGCGACCTCGATCTCGCCAGTGGGCAGCTCGGGGTTCTCGTTGCCGGCCGGGCGCCGCTGCACGGTCCCCGTAACGAGCACGCAGAACTCGGCCCGCAGGTCGTGCGCGATGTCCTCCTCGCGCAGCACTACCTGCACGATCCCGCTGCCGTCCCGCAGGTCGATGAACACGACGCCGCCGTGGTCGCGCCGTCGCGCCACCCAGCCCGCCAGCCGTACCTGCTCGCCCGCCGCGCTCGCCCGGAGCGAGCCTGCCTCGTGGCTGCGGATCATCGTGTGCCAGCCTCTCTGTTCTGTGTCGTCGTCTCCGGCTCAGGGGACGGAAGGTGATGTCCCCGGCGCAGCCCGTTCCCGTTATAAGCGGCCGCCAGGGGAGAATCCGGCGAGCCGTCCGGCAGCTACAGTCCCGTCGACCTGGCCGCCGGAGGCGTGAGCCCGTCCAGGAACGGGTTATGCGCCCGCTCTACCCCGATCGTGGTCTGCGGCCCGTGCCCGGACAGCACCACGGTCTCGTCCGGCAGCGGCAGGCATACCCTGGCCAGGCTGGCCAGGATCGTCTCATAGTCACCGCCAGGCAGGTCGGTCCGCCCGATGGACCCCGCGAAAAGCAGGTCGCCGGTGAAGATCGTGCCAGCCTCGGCGGCCGGCGGCAGCCGGAATGTCACCGACCCCGGCGTGTGACCGGGCGCGTGGTCCACCACCAGGTCGATGCCTGCCAGTTGCAGGGTCATCCCGTCGGTCAGCTCGCGCACGTCATCCGGCTCGGAGAATTCCAGGCCGCCGAACAGCTGCTGCCCGGCCATCAGGGACAGGCCCCGCGCCGGGTCGGTCAGCAGCGCCCGGTCGTCCGGGTGGATGAACGCCGGGATGTCCCTCGCCCCGCAGACCGGCGCCACGGACCAGATGTGATCTATGTGACCATGCGTCACCAGGACGGCGGCCGGCCGGAGCCGGTACCGCTCGACGATTTCGTTGATGCCCTGCTCAGCGTCCTGCCCAGGGTCGATAATCAGGCACTCCGCACCGGGCGCGGTCGCCAGCAGATAGCAGTTCGCGGCGAACGAGCCAGCGGGGAACCCGGCTATCAGCACAACGCCCTCCTAGTCCTGGGCTAACGTCGCTACCTGTGCTCAGGCTACCGAGGACTTTGGGCCCTGCCGGGCTGGGCGGGTGCCTAGGACACGGGTTGGCAGCAGTTGATGCGCCGAACGGTAACGGAGGCTTAACAACTGCCGTCACAACGGTACGATTCGCGAAGTTTCGCAGAGCACTGCCCGGCGGGAGTCCCTGCCGGGCAGCCGCTAGCTTAGGAGGACTGCACGGGTGGCCAGCAAGAAGCAGCGCCAGCGTCAGCTCGCCAGGGATGCGCTTGACCGCCGCTTCCAGCGCCAGGCGGAGCGGGACAGGCGTGCGAAGCAGTGGGCCGTCGGCGTCATCGTGGCCGTGCTCGTGATCGGCATCGGGTTTGGCGGGGCCGCACTGGCGGGCGTGTTCAAGTCACCAGCGAAGTCCGCCCCCACCGCGGTGCCGGTGGCCTGCGTGTACACCAAGAGCGGCACGGCCGCCAGGAAGGTGAGCCTGCCTCCGGCCACCACTTACCGCACCGCGAGCTACCAGGCGACTATCGCCACCAACCGCGGAAATATCGTGATCAACCTGCTCAACAGCAAGGCCCCATGCACGGTTAACTCGTTCGTCAGCCTGGCCGATCAGGATTACTTCAATAACACTCCCTGCCACCGCCTGACCACCGCGCCGAGCGGCATTTACGTGCTGCAATGCGGTGATCCCACGGGCACCGGGACCGGCGGCCCCGGGTACGTCTTCAACAGCGAGAACCTGACGGGCGCCAGCTATACGGCCGGCACGGTGGCGATGGCCAACACCGGCCAGCCCGACAGCAATGGCAGCCAGTTTTTCCTGGTCTACAAGAACAGTCCTCTGCCGGCCGACTACACGCCGTTTGGCACCATCGTCAGCGGACTCAATATCATCCAGAATGTGGCAAAGGCAGGTAGCGACAACTCCAACGGGAAGGGCGACGGCCACCCCAAGGAGAAGGTCGAGATTGACAGCGTGACGATCGAGAAGACCTGACTGGCATAGGCCGTCGCCGGCCGCTGATCAGGTACCGAGCAGGAGGTACGCGGTGAGTACCGCAAGCGACCCGTGGGGCCGGGTGGCCGAAGACGGCACGGTGTACTGCCGTACCGCCGACGGCGAGCGGGAGATCGGCTCCTGGCAGGCAGGCAGCCCGGATGAGGCGCTGGCTTTCTTCAAGCGCAAGTTCGACTCGCTGGAGACCGAGGTCGGCCTGCTTGAGCAGCGGATCACCAGTACCGACTTGTCGCCTGCGCACGCCAGGGCCACGATCGCCAGGCTGATCACCGCGGTCACCGATGCGCACGCGATCGGCGACCTGGACGGGCTGCGCGGCCGGCTCGAGGCGCTGACCGACGCCGTGGAGCGGCGCCGCGAGGAGCACAAGGCCGCCCGAGAGGCCGCCCGCAGCGAGGCCCACGAGGTCAAGGAGCGGATCGTCGCCGAGGCCGAGCGGCTCGCCGTGGAGGCCACGCACTGGAAGGCCAGCGGCGAGCGGATGCGCCAGCTGCTCGAAGAGTGGAAGACCGCGCCGCGCGGTGACCGAGCCGCCGAGGCTGTGCTCTGGAAGCGCCTGTCCTCCGCCAGGAACGCGTTCGCCAAGCGGCGCAAGGCCTACTTCGCTGGCCTGGAGGAAGAGCGCGAGGGCATCAGGGCGCGCAAGGAGCATCTGGCCGCGGAGGCCGAGGCGCTGTCCACCTCGACCGACTGGGCCGGCACCGCGTCGGCATTCAGAGAACTGATGCGCTCCTGGAAGCAGGCCGGCCGGGCCGACCGGGCCACCGAGGACGAGCTCTGGCAGCGGTTCAAGACCGCGCAGGACGCGTTCTTCAAGGCCCGAGGCGGGGTGCTGG
>DASPWG010000189.1:0-37641 GCA_035621915.1 Streptosporangiaceae bacterium | reverse complement strand
ACCTGGCGCAGTCGCACCTCGTCACCGTTCACCAGCAGGGCGGCGCCGGTGGCCACCGAGAGGTTGATGGCGCGGCTTGGCGCGACCACGCGCGCGTCGTGCACGGCGTCGGCGGCGAGCGTGAGCAGGTCGACGGTCTTGCGCTCGAGCGGGCGCTGCTGGTCGAGCCTGGCAAGCAGCAGCATGTCCTCGACCAGAATCCCCATCCGCGCGGACTCCTGCTCGACCCTCCGCATGATCCGGTCCAGGTCTGCCGGGGCGAGCTTGCCGGTCCCGTTGCGGCCGATGGCAGCCGCGAGGTCGGCGGCGCGCACCACCGGCTGGCCAGCTTCTGCCGTCGGCGCATCACGGACGCCGCCGCGCTGCCGGTAGTACTCGGCGAACCCGCGGATCGCCGTCAGCGGCGTCCGCAACTCGTGGCTGGCATCGGCGACGAACTGCCGCATCCGCTCCTCGGACCGGCGAGCCGCGGCCTCGGAGCTGGACTGCGCATCGAACGCGGCCTCGATCTGGCCCAGCATGACGTTCAGCGACCTGCCGAGCCTGCCCACCTCGGTTCCCGGATCCCGCTCGGGGACGCGTCTGGTGAGGTCACCGGCAGCGATGGCCCCGGCCGTCTTCTCGATCTCGGTCAGCGGCTGCAAGCTGGCGCGGACGAGCGCGAACCCGATGGTGCCGAGCAGGCAAAGGACGGCCACGCCGATGAGCAGGTCGATGAGTGCCAGTTGGCCGGTCGTGGTGTAGACGGTGCTGACGTCGCGCGCTAGCACCACGGTCCCGGAGATCGTGCTTCCGGTTGGCGTCGTGAACTGGGTGGGTTCCATCAGTACCCGCCAGCGCCCAGATCCGGACTGCGCCGACAGGGTGATCCGATGCCCGCTGTTCGCCGCCAGCCACGCGGCGTTCGTCTGGATCGCCGGTCCGGACTGGAGCGAGGGCTGAACAAATGCCCCACCCGCGTAAGCGACCGGACCGGTTGACGACTGTATGACCCGGTCTATCTTGCCGCCGGATACCCAGTCCAGCACGACGCCCTGCTCGGGATAGAAGGTGGTGCCGCTCAGGTAAGCACCCACCTCGTTGGTGGCCCGCGGGGAGTTCACCAGCTGGCTGTTCAGGTAAGTGTCATACGGCGCGAGCAGGTAGTCCTTGAGGATCGCGTTGCCGAGCACCGTGATGACGGCCAGTGCCAGGCCGACCAGCACCAGGACGGCGGTGATCAGCTTGGTGCGAAGCGGGACCCGCTCGGGCAGGTATCTGATCTTCTGCCAGAGAGTGGTCGGCCCCGTGATGTATGTCATAACAAGCAAGTGGCCTACGAGGCGGGCAGCCTGAGCACGTAGCCGACGCCGCGCAGGGTGTGGAGCAGGTGAGGCTCGGTCGTATCGATCTTACGGCGCAGCACGGAGACGTAAGACTCCACGATCCCGGTGTCCCCGCGGAAGTCGTAGTCCCACACGTGGTCAAGGATCTGCATCTTGGACAGCACCCGGTTGGCGTTGCCCATGAAGTAGCGCAGCAGCTTGAACTCGGTGGGGGAGAGCTGGATCTGCTTGCCTGCACGCCAGACCTCGTGGCTGTCCTCGTCGAGCTCCAGGTCGGCGAACTTCAGCCGCGGCGGCGGCTCGCTGCCGTCGCCGCGGGTCCGGCGCAGCACCGCGCGGATCCTGGCGATGACTTCCTCGAGGCTGAACGGCTTGGTCACGTAGTCGTCGCCGCCGAGCGTCAGGCCCCGGATCTTATCCTCGGTCGAGTCGCGGGCCGTGAGGAACACGACGGGGATCTGCGCGCCACCGCCGCGTAGCCGACGTACTACATCGAAACCATCCATATCAGGCAGCATGACGTCGAGGACAATCAGGTCGGGGCGGTGCCGCTGCGCCGCCTGCACGGCTTCATTGCCCGCCGCCGCGGTGATCACCTCGAATCCGGAATACCGCAGGCTGGCCGCCAGCAGCTCCAGGATGTTCGGCTCGTCCTCGACGACTAGTAGCCGGGCATCAGGATCCCGGCGGCCATTGCTCAGGGTGCTGCTCATGCTTCATTGTCCGTCGACCGCCTGTGCGTTAGCTGAACGCCCCCTGAGGGTGGCCTCCATAGCCTGAGCATGCCAGCAGGCGGCGATCGCGGCCGAACCGGCCGCGGTGACCAGCCGCATGGCCAGGGATCAGGACGACGGCGCTGCCTGCGAGGAACCCGTGATCAGGCTGGACGGCACTGGCTGACCTGTCTGCAGGTCGGTGAAAAGCTCCTTGGCCTGCTGGCTGTTCCACAGCACAGCCTCGCCGACGTTGTTAGGCGTCCAGTAGGTGGCGGTGGCAATCGGAACCGTAGTCGTCAGCGGGTCCCGCAGGGCCCGTGCCACGCTGATCAGCTGGTAAAGGCTGGTGCCGTTGTCCACCGTCAGCGTGTGCACGGCGCCGTTAGCGGCAGGGAATGCCTTAAACGGGTTGAGCGCCACGCTCGGGCTGGTCATCTTGTCCAGCAAGGCCTTGAGGAAGATCCGCTCGTCCTGCTCGCGTTGCAGGTCCTGGGTAGCGAAATTGTGCCGGTCCCGGACATAGGCCAGCGCCTCGCCGCCGCTCAGAGTCTGGCAGCCGGCCTTCAGGTCGACGCCCGACGCGACGTCATGCAGCGGCGCGACCAGGCACATCCGCACTCCGCCGACATCGTTGACCACGCTGACGAACCCGCCGAACCCGATGTCCATGAAGTGATTGATGTACAGGCCGGTGGCGTTCTGGACGGTCTCGGCCAGGAGCTTGGGCCCGCCGAGGTCGAACGCGGCGTTGATCTTGTCCATGCCGTAGCCGGGAATGTCGACGTACGAGTCGCGCGGGATGCTGATCAGCAGCGGGCGTCCGCCGCCGGACGGTATGTGCAAGATCATGATCGTATCTGACCGCGCGCCGCTGATCTCGCTGGAAAATCCGGTGGCATACTCGCGCTCCTGCTGCACTGTCAGTCCCTGGCGCCCGTCGGAGCCGGCGATGAGCCAGTTCGTGCCGGAGCCCGGCGCGGGCCTGCCCGCATAGTTGACGAGGATGTCCTGCCGGGTGAGCTGGGAATTCAGGTACAGGTACGTGGCAGCTGTGCCGATCACGACTAGCGCGACCAGCGCCGCCACGATGGCGAGGATCAGCCTCGGCCGCGACCGGCGCCGGCCGCCGCCCGAGCCAGGGTCGCCGCCGACGTGCCCAGGGCCGCCGGGCCGGGAAGTGGCTGGCGGTTGCGCGGGCCAGGCGCCCGGCGGCGCGGCCTGGGCCTGGCCCACGCCGGACGTGCCGTACTGCCCGGCCCGGTACTGGCCGGCCTGGCCCGCGCTGCCCTGGCCGACGGGAATGCCGACCGTCGGGTCCGTCGGGCCGGGCTCGCTCCCGGCCGAGCGCCCGCCGCGGAACCAGTCGTCTGGCCACTCGCTCATCGTCGATCCGCCTTACGCCGTCAGTGTCACCATCGTCTCTACCTGCAAGACGGCCCGACAGCCAAATCGGCTGCGACGGAAAGCGGCAAATGGCGGCAGGTCCTGTGAATATTCCGAGCGAACGCCGTTTGTTATCTGACCGTTATCTGCACGCTGGCTTTCTTGCCGGGAACGCGACGCGTTCGCCTACTCAGCTACCCGCCCGCCCGGCCTTTCCACCAGACCGTGACAAGCTCGCGGCCGGAGGTGCCCAGATCGGCGAGGCGCCCCGACCCGGCACCAGACTCTTCCAGCGCGCGGGCAACCTCCGCCGACCGCTCGGCAGGCAGGCAGAGTCGGCGCCGCGTGACATCCACGAGCGCGGCGAAGCTGGGATGGTCGTTTCCTGTATCACGGCGCCAGCGCTCGTGGCTTGCCTCGATGCCGATCGCGGCAAGGATCGCGAGCAGGTCGTCGGCTGTCGGCCCGTCCGGCCGGCGCAGCCCGTGGAATCGCAGCCACAGGTCGTTCAGGGACGTCAGCGGGTGGGCGGCGGTCAGCTCGACGACCACGAGCCGGCGGGCCGCCGCCGTGAGAGCAGCCAGGAAGGGCTCGATCTCCGGCGCGTTGTACACCACGTGATGGCAGGTCACCACGTCAGCGTGGCCGGCCTCACCCGCGGCCTCCGGCCACGATCCCTGCACCAGGGTCGGCGTCAGCCCGGCCGCGGTGGCGCGCTCGCCGAGCATCGCGAGCATGCCGCGGTCGCTGTCCACGGCGGTGAGCGCGGTGCACCTGGGCAGCAGCGGCAGGCAGGCGGCCCCGGCGCCCGATCCGACGTCCAGCACGCTCCCTGGCGGGTCAAGCGCGGCCCTCGCCCGCTCGTAAGAGGGGCCAGCGGGCATGGCGGCCACTCGGTCGGCCCGGCGCGCGAACATCTGCCGGGGCAGCACCCACGGCGATTCCGTGGCCGCCGCGCTGATGTGCTCGGGAATCGCCCAGGCGGCCAGGTCAGAACGCCAGCGGGCAAGCAGTGCGTCGGCGGCGTTGTCGCGCATGGTCAAGAACGCTACGCCTGCCGGCCGCGACGGCCGTCAGGTCCGCGTCGTGGTCAGACGGTTCCGGAGCCGCAGGGCTCGTAGTCGGCCGCTGGCGCGCCGGGACTTCCGGCCGTCAGGACGGGGCTGACCCGGTGGCTCGTGCGCTCGGCGATCTGGGTCACGACAGTGAACGTGAAGCCGACGAAGAATACGGCCTCCATGACGCCGCCCATCCTGTTCAGCAGGTAGGCCAGGCCGAGCAGCGGGTAGCACACGAGCGCGCCTTGCCACAGCCGCCGGTAAACCCTCGCGGTGTGGGCCTGGCTGCCGCGGGTCCGCCGCATCGCGATGAACAGGGCGATCGTAATGGCGGCAAACTCGAAGATCCCGGCGACGATGTGCACGTACTGGCTGAGCGGAAGCTCGAAATGCCATTCCCTGCTGCGGCAGACCGCGTTGATTCCGTCGGCGCATACCTCGGGGAACAGCCCGCCTGCCAGGCCCGCTGCGGCGAAGGCCATCATCGCCAGCCAGTCCCGGCGCCCGGCCGCGAAGGACCGGCGCCCGGCTGCCAGGAACGCGGTGAGCAGCAGTACCCCGGCTAGCACGTCGGCATGCTGCATGGCTGCCGCGTACGGCTGACCGGTGATCTCCAGGTTGCTGAACAGCTCGTTCGGCGAGGTCATGAGGCCCGGCTTGAGCGGCACCAGCACCCACCAGTTATAGGCAAGCAGGCCGCCTACGCCCGCGATCCAGACCAGCACCCGGCGGGATCGCGCAAGGCCGGTCGCGCCATCGTCCGCGAAGCTGTGGCCGCGGGGGCGGAGGTCGGTACGCGTGTGCGCGTCGCCAGGATCGGCCGCCGCACCGGCACCCGCAAGGTGGTCGGCTGCTGACGGTGCCTGGCCTGCGGCGCCCGGAAGGTGGTCGGCTGCGGGTAGTCCCTGGACTCCAACGCTGGTCCCCGGCGGAACGGATGCCCCTGTCGCCCGTCCCGTCACCTGGGGCTCCGCCATGCCGATCCTCCCGCCTCGAGTCGACCCTGGCCGCGACGCCCCGGCGTTTACTTGCCGACAGGTCAGCCGCCGCCCAAAGCTCAGGCTAGGCACGGCGCTAACCGGCCGTCAAGTAGATTTTTGCGCAACGCAAACTAACTAGTGAGCCGCAGGTGGCAGGTGATCGCGTTTCGTGCCGGGCGAGCGCCGGGTGGCCCCAGCGCTTCCGACTGTCGGAACCAAGGCGTGCTGGCGGGGGACGTCTGACGGCCGGTGCGGGACGTCTTCGGGCTGCGGGAGACGTCCGCCGGCTATCCGGGGCGTCTGACGGCCGGTGCGGGACGTCCGCCGGCTATCTGGTTCTGGCGGCGCGGGACGTCTTCGGGCTGCGGGGGACGTCCGCCGGCTATCCGGGGACGTCTTTCGGCTGGCGAGGGACGTCTTCGGGCTGCGGGGACGTCCCCTGGCGGTCTCCAGGCGCGACTATGTGCGAGTTTCAGGACCGCAAAGCATCACATAGCGGGCGTAAAAATGACTGAAAGTCACACCAAGTCAGTTCAGATACGCCGGGAGCGGCGGTTCGCATCAAGACCCTGGCAGTGTGCGTGCGACGAAATCGGGATGAGACGGGCGCGGAGTCAGTAGCCCCGGCCGCTGCGGCGCCAGGCGACGGAGTCCAGCCCAGGAAACTGCATGAGCGGGGTGCCCGCCTGACCAGGCCGGGCACCCCGCTCAGCCCGCGGCCTGACCAGGCTCGCGCCAGGTGGTGAGCTACTGTACGGGTGGGGTGTGGCCCGCCCCTGGCCTAACCAGGGGCGGGCCCGCTTATCCTCGGCGTCACCGAGGACTGAGGTGCAGGATCACCACCTCGTCGGTTCCAGAGCCCGCGCCGTTGTTAGTGCCGGACGGCTGCCCGGTCTCGTACGGGTCGGACTGAGTCGGCCAGCCCACGAAGCGCTGCGAGTTGTACTCGAACCACTCCGAGGCCGTGGTGAGCGGGATGACTGGCAGGTTGGCGGCGACGTAAGTCTCCAGCGGCACCAGGTCGCTGGTCTGCTGCGCAACCGACGAGGCGCCAGCCAGCGCTGCGAGGTCGCTGTCCAGAGCCGGGTCGTCCAGCCGCTCGTAGTCGCCAGTTGCGGCATTGCCGGTTCCCAGCGCGCTGTCGAGCCAGTTGTCATACAGGTTGTACGGAGTCAGGCCGCCGCCAGACCAGTGCTCGGCGAGCGAGAAGTCGCCGTCGCCCATGTCCGCGTTCCACGCCGTCACCGTCAGGCCCGTGAAGCTGGCGTTGATGCCGGCGTTCTTCAGTTCCTGGGAGACGATCGAGCCGACCTCTGCATAGTCGGTGTAGGCGGACGGTGCAATCAGCGTGACCGTGACTTCCTTGCCGTTCAGGGCGTAGAAGCCGCTGGAGTTCTTCTTGTAGCCGGCCGCTGTCAGCACCGCATCGGCCGCGCTGGCGCTACCGGTAGCCGACACGGTGTCCGAGGCGATCGGACCTGCCCACGCCGAGAAGGTAGGCAGCGTGATGCCGGTCGAGTTCAGCACCGGGTCTTCCAGGCCTGCCTCGCCCTCGGACGCGATCAGGTTGCGGTCGACCGCCAGGCTGATGGCCTTGCGGACCGCCAGCTGGTTGGTGGGCCAGGTGTGCAGGTTCGGTATCAGGGCGTTGGTGCTGCCTGGTGCCTCCCAGTAGTGGTGATAGGAGGGCGCCTTGTCCACGAAGTCCTGCTGCAGGCCTTCGATGAAGTTCCCGGTCCAGTCGATCTGACCGGAGAACAGTGCGTTGGTGGCGCCGGTGTTGGAGGTATAGACCGGGAAGTAGACGTTCTGGATCTTGACTTGCGAGGCCTGCCAGTAGTCCGGGTTCTTGGTCAAGGTGAAGCCCTGCGGAGTGAAGGTCTTCAGCTTGTACGGGCCGGTGCCGACAGGGTTGGCGTCGGTGAACGTGGTGGGGTTGACCCCGCTCCACTGTGACTGCGGCAAGATCGGAACGCCTGCGATCTGCTGCAGGGCGGTGTACTGGGCGGTCGGGAACGTGAGCGTGACCGTGTTGCCTGAGGTGCTCACGCTCGAGATCGTCAGGCCGGCCAGATTGACGGCCGTGTTGCTCTTCACCAGGTTGTAGGTGAAGGCCACGTCGGCCGGTGTCAGCGCCGTGCCG
The DNA here is from genome assembly GCA_035621915.1 of Streptosporangiaceae bacterium. Lineage (GTDB taxonomy): Bacteria > Actinomycetota > Actinomycetes > Streptosporangiales > Streptosporangiaceae > JAJYUU01. Next base: position 30,036 of record DASPWG010000189.1, on the reverse strand, counting down.
TTGCTCCACTTCACGCCCTGGCGGATCGTGAAGGTGATGGACTTGCCGCTGTTGCCCCAGCTATAGGCCGTGGCCAGCCAGTAATAGAACTTGGGCGGCGCGGCCAGGTCGAACTGCAGCAGCGGCTCGTAGATCAGCCCGGTCGCGCCCATGCCCTGCGGAGCCGCCGTCGAGACGAACGGATTGAAGTCCTGGGTAATCGCGCTCTCCGGGGAGCTCTCCATGACCAGCGTGTTCGAGGACGTGCTGGAGCTTGGGGCCGCACTAGAGGAGCATGCGGCGAGGCCCGCCGCAAGCAGGCCAGCGGCCGACAGCGCCGTGAGCCTTCGATAGCTCAGATGTCTTCTTGTCATGTTTGCCTTTCCTGTATTTAGAAGGAGAGATGGCCCCGTTGGTCGGGTGCTGTGAATCAGGCCGTAAGATTCCCACCCCCTTGTCGCCCGGCAAGAACGTCTGGAGCGGCGACGTCGAGACGCCAGCACGCCGCCGCCCGGTTCGTGTCGATGCGCTGTAGTGCCGGCGCATGCGTGCGGCAGTGGTCGACTGCGAATGGGCACCGCGGGCTGAACGGGCAGCCATCCGCCGTCGTCATGGCCGCCGCCTGCTCGCGCGCGGCTGACCTGGCGCCCTCGCGCAGGGTGCTGCCGAACCGGTCAGGATCGGGAGCCGAGGCGACGAGCAGCTGGGTATAGGGATGCGCCGGGTGCTGAGTGACGTCCTCGGCCGGCCCGCGCTCCACCACCTGGCCCGCATACAGGACAAGCACCTCATCGGCGAAGTAGCGCGCCGAGGCGATGTCGTGGGTGATGTACAGCATCGCGAGCTGGAACCGCTGCCGCAGGTCGTCGAGCAGGTTCAGTATCTCCAGCCGGATCGAGACATCCAGCATCGAGACCGGCTCGTCGGCCAGCAGCACCTCCGGCCGCGCCGCGAGCGCCCGCGCGAACGCAACGCGCTGCCGCTGGCCGCCGGAAAGCTCGTGCGGGTACTTGCCGACGAACTGCTCGGGCGGGACTAGCCGCACCTGCCTCAGCAAGCTCGCGACTTCCTCGCCCACCTTGGCAGCCGAGGTCGTCCTCTGGTGCAGCCGGACCGGGCGCTCGATGTGATAGCGCACGGTATGCACCGGGTTCAGCGATGAGAACGGATCCTGGAAGACCAGCTGCACCGAGCTCTTGTAGCGACGGAATCCGCGGCGGGTGTGCAGCGTGACCGGCTCCCCATCCAGGCGGACCGAGCCCGAGCTGAGCTTCTCCTGCCCGGCAAGCAGCCGGGCGATCGTGGACTTACCTGAGCCGCTCTCGCCGACGAGCGCGACGACGCCACCGCGGTAGAGGCTGAACGAGACAGCGCGGACCGCGTGGATCGACGTGCCGTGCCGTGCCCTGAAGTCCTTGCTGACCGCGATCGCCTCCATGGCCAGCGGCCCGCGGCTCGCCGCTGCCGACTCGACCTCGTCGTCGGCTGGCCTTCCCGCCGGGCCGATGACGGGCTCGTCGGTACCTCTCGCGTCCGCGGCGCTGTTGCCGGTCGTCATCGGCCCCGTCCGTCGGGTGCCTGGTGCGCTGTCACGGTCAGAGTTCCTCCTCAAGACCAGGGCCACCCTGGGCGGGCGCCGGCGCTGGCTCAGCGGAGGCGGGGCCGGAGGGCACCGGCACGGCCTGGACCAGGCCAGGGCTCGCCGTGGCGGGCAGCACGAACGGGCAGGCAGTCACGTGCGCCGGGTCGGCCGACGAGGCAACCGGGGCCAGCTGCATGTCGATCTCTGCGCAGGCGGGCGTGCTGTATCCGCATCGGGGCAGGAACGGGCAGCCCCCTGGCGGATTGTGCAGGTCCGGCGGCGAGCCGGGGATGCCGGCCAGATCCTTGCGCGGCCCGCGCAGGGACGGGAACGAGCCGAGCAGTCCCTTGGTGTAGGGATGCGCGGCCTCGTGCTGGATCTCGTCGGCGGTGCCGACCTCCAGCAGCTGCCCGGCGTACATGACGGCGATGCGGTCGGCGAGCTCGAGCAGCAGGGACACGTCGTGCGTGATGAACAGGATCGACAGGCCGAGCTGGTCCTTGAGCTCCACGATCTGGGCGAGGATGTCGCGCTGCACCACGACGTCGAGCGCGGTGGTCGGCTCGTCCATGATGACGACCTCGGGGTCGGCGGCCAGCGCCATGGCGATCATCACCCGCTGGCGCATTCCGCCGGACAGCTCGTGCGGATAGCTGCGCAGCCTCGCGCGCGGGATGCTGACCAGGTCAAGCAGCGAGCTGGCCTTCTCCAGCGCTTCCTGCCTGGACACGTCCAGATGCGCCACCATGGCGTCCACGAGCTGGTCGCGCACCGACATGACGGGGTTCAGCGCGTTCATCGCGCTCTGGAAGACGATGGAGATTTCCCGCCAGCGCAGCCGCTGCAGCTCCGCGGCCGACAGGCGCATGAGATCCAGCGGCTGGGCTATGCGCCGGCCGCTGTAGCGGACGCTGCCGCTGGTGATGAGCGCGGGCGGCCGCAGCAGCCGGCACGCGCCGTAGGCGAGGGTGGACTTGCCCGATCCGCTCTCGCCTGCGAGCCCGACGACCTCGCCGCGCTGCAGGTCGAGATTGACCTTGTCGACCGCACGGACGTCGCCGCCGAGCGCGCGGTAGACGACGGAGAAGTCGCGGACCGACAGCACGGGATCTGACAGCCCGGCAAACGAGCCGTCGGAGCCGGGCTGGCGGTCGGTGGCGGGCCGGCTCATCGCTGCTCGTTTCCGTCCAGAAGCGAGCTGCGGGAGAACGAGTGCAGGAATGCGGCGACCGGCCCGCGCCGCGGCTCGATGTCGGCGAGTACCGGGGTCGGGTCAGCGGGCAGCACCCGGCGCCCGGCCACTCGCTTCGCGCCGCCAGCGTCGCGCAGCCGCGGGTTGGTGAGCTGGTCAATGCCGGTATTCAGCAGCACCAGGGAGGTACCGATCAGGGCGACGGCCAGGCCCGGCGGCACGTACCACCACCAGGCGCCGAGCTGGAGCGCGTCCTGGCTCTGCGCCCAGTACAGCATCGTGCCCAGGCTCCAGCTGGACAGGTTTGCCAGCCCGATGAAGGCCAGCGCGACCGAGGCGCCGATCGCGTAAAGCACGGTATTGACGAAGTTGGCCGCGATCAGCCCGACCTCGTTGGGTACGACCTCGAACGCGAGGATCCGCCAGGTCCTCTCGCCGGTCTCGCGGGCGGCCGCGATGAAGTCGCGGCCGCGGATGGCCAGGGTCTGCGCTCGGATCACCCGCGCGCCCCAGGGCCAGCCGAGGCCGGCCAGCACGAGTATGGTCGGCGTCTGCCCCTTCTGCGGCAGCTCGCCCAGCAGCACGACGAGCAGCGGCAGCGCGGGGATGACCAGGAAGACGTTGGACAGGAGCAGCAGGCTCTCGTCCCAGAAGCCGCCAAGCGTGGCCGCGGTGACGCCCACGACGACTGACAGCACGGTGGCCACCACGCCGACGACGAGCGCCAGCTCCAGCGTGAGCCGGATCCCGACGAGCAGCTGCGACAGCACGTCCTGGCCGCTCACCGTGGTGCCCAGCAGGTGCGCGGCGCTCGGCGGCCGCAGCGACTCGGCAGGCGAGGGGTTCTGGTAGGACGGGTCATACGGGCTGACCTCGGGGCCGATGACGGCGACCAGCACGAAGATGCCCAGGATGATCGCCCCGGCCTTGGCGTTGGCTGGCATCCGGCGCCAGCGGCCGAGGCTGCGCGCAGCCTCCGGCGGCGCGGCCGGGGTTGTGCTGACCGGGAGCACGAGGCTCATGCCGCTGCCTCCTTCGTCCGGGCGCGCGGATCTGCGAAGACGATGACGATGTCGACGAGCACATTGGCCAGCAGGACGGCGAACGTGATGACCAGGAAGATCGCCTGCATCAGCGGGTAGTCATCGGAGGTGACCGCGTTCACCAGCAGCAGGCCGATGCCCGGGTAAGAGAAGACGATCTCCATGATGATCGCGCCGGACACCACGAAGCCGAGGGCGAGGCCGAACCCCTGCAGCTGGGGCAGCAGCGCGTTGCGGGCGGCGTAGTTGAACACCACCCTGCGCTCGGGCAGCCCCTTGGCCTGCGCGGCCAGCACGTAGTCCTCGCCGACGGTCGTGATCATGACGTTCCGCATCTGCAGCATCCAGCCGGCCACCGAGGTGATGACGATGGTCGCGGCCGGCAGCAGCGAGTGCAGGACGGCGCTGCTGATGAACGCCCAGTTCCAGCCGGGCACCAGGCCGCCGGCGTATCCAGACCCGATCGGGAAGACGTGCAACTGCACGGCGAGCAGCTCGACCAGGATCAGCGCCAGGAAGAAGTACGGGATCGCCTGCAGGAACATCAGGCCGGGCAGCAGCTTGTCCAGGCGGCCGCCGTAGCGCCAGCCCGCGAGGATGCCGCCCAGGGTGCCGAGCAGGAATGCGATGACGGTCGCGGTCCCGACCAGCGTCAGGGTCCACGGAATGGTCTCGCCGATCAGCGTCGACACCTTGGCGGGGTACTCGGTCACGTCAGTGCCGAAGTTGAAGTGCGCGATGTCGTAGAGGTAAGACACGTACTGGTGCCACAGCGAGCCGGGATGGCCGACGCCGAGCATCGCCTCGAGCGCCTTGTAGGCCGCGGGCTGCAGCGTGGGGAACTTGGCCATGATGTCCTGGACGGCACTACCGGGCAACGCGCGCGGGATGAAGAAGTCGAGCGTGACCGCGGCCCACGCGGCGACCAGGTAGAAAACAATGCGCCGTGCCAGGAACGCCATCTAGAGCAACCCCGCTTCCGAATGGCTGACGCCGGTAGTGGACGGACTAGGGCAACCGCAGCTCTCCCGCACCACGAGCTCGGTCGGCAGCAGCTCGACCCGGTGCGGCAGGCTGGGATCGGCAATCCGCTCGAGCAGCCGGGAGCAGGCCCGCTGCCCGAGCTGCCGCATCGGCTGATGCACGGTGGTCAGTGACGGAACGACCAGCGTGCCCGGGTAGATGTCGTCGAACCCGACCACGGCGATGTCGTCGGGCACCCGCAGCCCGCTGGCCTGGAGCTCGCGCATGGCGCCGATCGCCATCTGGTCGTTCGCGCAGACGACCGCGTCCGGCAGGTCGCCATCGCGCATCGCCAGGATCTCCTGGGCTGCCAGCTTGCCGCTGATCCCGGCGAACCGGCCCTCGAAGAGGCCCACCGGCCGCATGCCCATGTGCTCGGCCAGCACCTCGTCGAAGGCGCCGCGGCGGGCGCGCGCGTCCGGCGCGTCGGCGGGGCCAGCCACGTAGTACAGCCGCCGCATCCCGTGGAACTCCACCAGGTGGCAGACCAGGTCCCTGGTGCCAGAGCGGTTGTCCGCGTCGACGACGTCGACGCTTGGCTCGTCGGGCGAGCCTGCCACCAGCGTGATCGGCAGCCGCGCCGCGAGCCTGGCCATTTGCTGCGACCCGACGATGCCCTCAGCGATCAGCAGTCCGTCGACTTTTCCCGACAGCGACTGCAGCCGCTGGTAGGCAGAGTCGCCAGACTGCAGGAAGGAGATGAGCAGCGACCAGCCGATCTCCCCGAGCGAGGACTCGACGCCGCGCAGTACCTCTTCCACGAACAGCAGGCTGGTCTGCTCGATCTCGGACTCCGGGTCGCGGCCTTCGACGGCGACCAGGCCGATGACCTGCTTGCGCTTCCTGGACAGGCTTTGCGCCGCGCCGTCGGGCACGTACCCGAGTGCCTCGATGACGTCCAGGACGCGCTGGCGCGTCGTTGGCCTGACCCGGTCGTGGCCGTGCACGACCCGCGACACGGTCGCCGTCGATACGCCCGCCTCGCGGGCCACGTCGTAGAGGGTGGCGGCCACGATCCCTGACAGCCGCGCCGTGCTGGCCGGCGTCGACGTGGCGCCATCGGAGTGAGCGATCGGAGTCGCTGCGCTCGCGGCTGCGGGCATCGCTGCCGCGAAGCCGTCGGGCGCCACGGACCCGGCCGGGCCGGAGTCGTTCAACTCGCGGCCTTAGCAGGATCGGTCACGGCGCTCCCAGCGGGCAACACCGTAAAAGGGGTCCTAACCATGTACATGTCACCGCTTACACGTCGAAGTGTCACCGCTTACACTAAGGACGCGGATAGGGAGCGTCAAGGGTCTCCCGGCGCCATATGGAGGGTCGATGAGCAATGACGGATTCGGCGCGGCGAACGGGCAGCGGCGCTTCCCCGACGGCTTCCTGTGGGGAGTCGCGACGGCTTCCTACCAGGTAGAGGGAGCTGCGAGGGAGGGCGGCCGCGGCGTCTCGATCTGGGACACCTTTAGCCACACGCCGGGCAAGATAAGGCGCGGCGACACCGGCGACATCGCCTGCGACGCTTATCACCAGCTCGAGTCCGACCTCGACCTGCTCGCCGGCCTGGGCGTCGGCGCGTACCGATTCTCTATCGCCTGGCCTCGCGTGCAGCCGAAGGGCAGCGGAGAGGTCAATCCGGAGGGCCTGGATTACTATCGCCGGCTCGTCGACGGCCTGCGGGCCCGTGACATCGAGCCGGTGGCGACGCTGTATCACTGGGATCTTCCGCAGCCGCTCGAGGACGACGGCGGGTGGCCCGAGCGGGCAACTGCCGAGCGCTTCGCGGAGTACGCGGCGATCGTGGCCCGCGCCCTGGGGGACGGGGTAGCGCGCTGGATAACTCTCAACGAGCCCTTCGTGGTGGCCAACCACGGTTACCGGATCGGGATACACGCTCCGGGCCGCCGCGACGAAGCAGCGGCCGCCGCGGCGACGCACCATCTCCTGCTCGGCCACGGTCTCGCGCTGAGCGCGCTGCGAGCCGAGCTGCCGGCCGGCGTTCCGGTCGGGTACACCCTCAACCTCACGGTGGTGCGGGCGACGACCGAGCAGGCCAAGGCGGCCGCCGAGGCGATCGAGGCCGAGACCAACCGGGTGTACCTGGACCCGGTGCTGTACGGCACGTACCCGGCCGGCGCGGTCCGGCCGTCGCTGCTGCCGCCCGCGGAGCTGATCAGGGACGGTGACCTGGCCGTCATCAGCGCGCCGATCGACTTCCTCGGCGTCAACTATTACCGTCCGGGGACCGTCGGCTGGCGCTCCGAGGACGACGAGCTGCGCCGGGGCGAGCAGCGCATCAGCGGTTACCCCGGCGCGGTGAACGTCACCATCGACGGAGTCCCGCAGAGCTCGATGGGCTGGCCGATCGACGCGAGCGGGCTATACGACCTGCTGGTCCAGCTGCACCGGCAGGCGCCGCAACTGCCGCTGTACATCACCGAGAACGGCATGGCCGCCGAGGACTACGTCGATCCGGAGGGCGGGGTGGATGACGACGACCGCGTCGGCTACCTGCGCGACCACCTCGATGCGGCGGCCCGCGCCATCGAGAGCGGCGTCGACCTGCGCGGTTACTTCTGCTGGTCGTTCCTCGACAACTTCGAGTGGGCGGAGGGATACCAGAAGCGCTTCGGGCTGGTGTACGTCGACTACGGCACGCAGCGGCGGACCCCGAAGGCCAGCGCGCGCTTCTACGGCAGCGTGATCCGCGGGAACGCGCTGCCCGCGCCTGGCTGACGGCGCCTTGCCGGGCTACCCGGCGAACTGCAGGCCGTGGCCGGGCGCGGTGTCGGCCTGCAGGGTGTCCCCGGTGACCGTCACGCCGCTGGGCACGGCCAGCGCGCCGAGCGCCGCGAACGATCCCTGGTCGATGTCCTCGACCATGGCCGGCAGCGGCAGGCAGAGGGCGAGCTGGCCGGAGATGTCAGGCAGCAGGTGGGGCATGACCGGGATGTCGAACATGGCGGCCAGCCTTGCTATCCGCAGGAACGGGGTGATCCCGCCGACCCTGCAGACGTTGGGCTGCAGGTAATCCACCGCCTCGGCAAGAAGGATGTCGCGGAACTGTGCCTCGCTGTACAGGCTCTCGCCCGCGGCGACCGGGATGTCGATCGCTGCCCGCAGCCGCGCGTAGCCCCTGGTGTCGTGCGCCGGAAGCGGCTCCTCCAGCCAGAAGATGTCAAACGGCGACAGCGCCCTGGCCGCGCGGCGCGCGGTCGGCAGGTCCCAGAGCTGGTTCGCGTCAACCATAAGCAGCCGCGACGGCCCGATGATGCGCCGGACCACGGCGACCCGTTCCAGGTCCTCCTCCAGGCTCGGCAGCCCTACCTTGATCTTGACCCGGCTGTGGCCGGCCTCGACCCAGCGGTGCACCTGCTCGCTGAGCTCATCGAGCGCCAGGTGCCTGTTCACGCCGCTGGCGTAGACCGGCACCGCGTCCCGCATCCGGCCGATGTGGTCGACCAGGCTCAGCCCGGCAGACTTGGCCTGCAGGTCCCACAGGCCGATGTCGATCGCCGCCATCGACAGCGTGGTCACGCCGCCGCCCGACTCGCGCAGGTGGTGCCACATCCGGTCCCAGGCGGCCGCGGGCGCCAGCGGGCCGCCTACGGCCAGCGGCCCGCAGTCCGCGGCGACCATCGCCTGGATCGCCTGCGCGCCGGCCTGCACCGCCCAGCTGAATCCCTGGCCCGTGCTGCCGTCGGTGGCCTGCACCGTCGTGGCGATGACGTACTGCGAGCCGGCGATCGGCCCCCACGGCACAGGCATCTGCAGCCGGTGCAGGCTGCTGGTCACGGCAGCGACGGTGCCGGTCACGACGGGATCTGCGCGTCAAGCGACGGGAGGCAGAACTCGCCGCCGAGATGGGCCAGTACCGGGTCGGCCGGATCCTGCTGCCCGGCGGTTGCCAGAACCTCGGCGGCATAGCGCTCGGCGTCGTCGAGCGGCTCGTAGCCGAGCGCCCGCGCCTCGGTCAGGCTGACCCAGTCGCCCCTGGTGTTGGCCGACACCCCGTAGGCAAGCCGGAATCCGGGTTTCGCTACCTCCAGGCAGGCCTCGAAGAGCCGTCCGGTGTCGTCTGGCGACAGCCAGGTGGACAGTTCCCTGACGTTGACTGGTCGTTCCTTGCAGGACAGGATCCGCAGGCAGATGGCATCCAGGTGATAGCGGTAGTGATACAGCGCGGCGAGCGCCTCGCCCGCCGCCTTGGACACTCCGTAGTAGGTATCGGGCACTGGCAGCGCGTAGTCGGCCACCGGGAACTGCGCGGCAGGCGTGAAGCCGACGGCGTGGTTGGAGGAGGCGAATATAACCCGGCCGGCACCTGCCCGGCGCGCCGCCTCGAAGACGGTGTAGGTGCCATGGATGTTCGCCTCGGCGATCCGGTCCCAGGGCGCCTCGTAGGCCAGCCCGGCTAGGTGGATGACCGCGTCGACGCCCGCGCACGCGGCCGTCAGCGCGCCGATGTCGGTGATCGAGGCATGGATGGCCTGCTCGCCGGGACCGGCGGTGATCGGGGCCAGGTCGAGCAGCCGCAGCCGACGGTCAGGGCGGGCCAGCCGGGGCCGGAGCATGGCGCCGATGTGGCCGGCCGCTCCGGTGATAAGGATGGTGGGCATGGGGGGTAGAAGTCCTCCGTCGGGGTACCGGATCCGATCGTGAACCGCTGTTTGACGCACCGGTGTTTGCGACACAGTGCCAACCTGATACTCGCATGACGTCCGGTGCCGGATCCGCGGGGCCGGGCACGGGCTGAGCGGGCCCGGTGACTTACGAGGCGAAGCGGAGAGGGCGATGGCGCAGGACACTACCTACCTGGTTGCCGGGGCAAGTCTGGCTGGCGCTAAGGCCGCGGAGGCGCTGCGCGCGGGCGGGTTCGACGGCCAGATCGTCCTCGTCGGTGCGGAGAACGAGTTGCCGTACGAGCGCCCGCCGCTGTCGAAGGGCTACCTGCTCGGCAAGGCTGCGCGCGAGACGATCTACGTCCACCCGCGGCAGTGGTATGCCGACAACGACGTCGACCTGCGGCTGGGCACCACCGTGACCAGCGTCGAGCCCGCCGAGCATGCGGTAGCACTCGACGACGGGAGCCGGGTCGGGTATGCCAAGCTGCTGCTTGCGACCGGCTCCTCGCCGCGGCAGCTGTCGGTACCTGGAGGCAGCCTCGAAGGCGTGCGCTACCTGCGAACCGCAAGTGACAGCGACGCGATCAAGGCGGCGCTCGCAGCGGCGTCATCGGTCGCGGTGGTGGGCGCGGGCTGGATCGGGCTCGAGGTCGCAGCGGCCGCCAGGCAGGCCGGGGCGCAGGTGACCGTGCTCGAGATGGCAGACCTGCCGCTGCTGCGCGTGCTGGGCCGGGAGGCAGCCGAGGTTTTCGTCGCGCTGCACCGCGACCACGGGGTCGACCTGCGCTTCGGCGTCCACGTCACGGAGATCGCCGGCGCGGGCGGGCGCGTGGCCGGCGTCCGGCTGGCCGACGGGCGCGACATACCGGCCGACGTTGTCATCGTGGGGATCGGCATCGTGCCCAATACCGGGCTGGCAAAGACCGCGGGCCTCGAGGTCGAGGACGGCGTGCGGGTAGATGCCGCGCTGCGCTCGTCCGACCCGGACATCTATGCCGCTGGCGACGTCGCCAGCGCGTATCACCCGCTGATCGGCAAGCACATCAGGGTTGAGCACTGGGCCAACGCGCTGAACCAGCCGCAGGCTGCGGCGCAGTCGATGCTGGGCCAGGACGTCTCCTACGACCGGGTGCCTTATTTCTTCAGCGACCAGTACGACCTCGGCATGGAGTACTCCGGCTATGTCGAGCCCGAAGGCTACGCGCAGGTGGTCTTCCGCGGCGACGTGGCTGGACGCGAGTTCATCGCGTTCTGGCTCGCCGACGACGGCCGGGTGCTGGCGGGGATGAACGTCAACGTCTGGGACGTGACCGAGCAGATCCAGAAGCTCGTGCGCTCCGGTGAGCCAGTCGAGCCGACCGCGCTCGCCGACCCGTCGACGCCGCTGGAGTCACTGACCGGCGGCTGACCGCTGGTCCCGCATCGCGACGGCCCGCGCCGGCCGGTCGGTGACCACGACGTCGGCATCCGGGCTGGCCAGCCAGCTGGCCAGGGCGCGATCGCCCGTGACGGTCCAGATCACGGTCCCAATCCCGCTGGCGCGGCAGGCGGCCGCGAGCCCGGTGCCGGCCAGCCTGCGGTGGATGGCCGCCCGGTCAGCGTGCGCGGCGGCGATGTAGCGCAGCCAGGTCAGGCTGGGCCTGCGGGCGCGCATCAGCGCCAGGTGCGCTGTCTGAGCAAGGTCCCCGCCGACGGTGAGCGCGACCGGCAGTGCCGGATAGCGGTCCTTCAGCGCGCGGACCACCGCCCGATCGCGGGTTGTGGCGAGGATGCTGCCGGGCTCGAGCACGCCAAGCGCCTGCTGCACCGCGGCTGCCGCGCTACCAGCCTCCTTGAGGTCGAGGTGCGCACCTGCGCGCCCCGCGAGCAGGTCCAGGACCTCGCGAAGCCGCGGCACCTCGTAGCCGGCGGCACCGCACAGCCGGTCGTAGCTCATGTCGGCCACGACCCGCCCGTGACCGAGTCGGTCCTGGTGGCAGGCCACAAGAGTTCCGTCGCCGGTGCGGCGTATGTCCAGCTCCAGGTAGTCGGCCCCGGCATCGAGAGCGTAGCGATATGCCTGGTAAGTGCCCTCCGGCGCAGCCTCGCCGCCGCCTCTGTGTGCCGAGATCCTGGGCGCGGAGGTCCGGGGCGGCCGCTCCTCGTCACGGCCCATCGGAGCGGGACTTGCAGCACTCGGTCCTCGCCGCCGGTGCGGTCGGCCGGCGCAGGATGACCATGGCCCGGTTTGCCCTGGCGATCGCGCGGGCCACGGTCCCAGTGACCTGGCCCGCGGCGGCCGCAGCCCGCCAGGAGCTGCCTGGCGCCTCGCCGCCTGGGGCGGCCGCGCGGCCCGCGGTAGCGGTCGCCCCGCCTGCTGTAGCCGCCACCGGGCGGCCAGTCGCCCGCGCCGTTCCCGGGCTCGCGCGGCCCGCGGGCCAGGCCAGGCTAGCCAGCCAGGCCTCGCGCGGCGGCCAGGCCAGGTCGGCCAGCCAGGCCGCGCGAGGCAGCCAGGCCGGCCTGGCCAGGCTCGGCGACCAGCTCAGCCGGGCCGTCCCGGCCAGCCGAGGCGACCAGCGCAGCCGGGCCGACCCGGTCGGGCGGTGCCGCGGGAGCAGGCCGAAGCGCCGGCCGGCCGCCGGGAGCAGTGCCATCGCGTAGGCCAGGGCCAGGACCCCCGGCGCGGTTATGACGTCGAGCCAGTAGTGATTGGCGGTGGCGAGCACGTCGAGCACGGTCGCCACCGGGTAGAGCCACACCGCGACACGCAGCACCGGATGCCCCTCGAGCAGCGCGGCCGCGGCCACGGCGACCCACAGCGCCCAGGTGACGTGCAGCGAAGGCAGCGAAGCGAACAGGTCGGCGGCCTTGCCCTCCAGGATGCTGGAGAAGAACGGGATCGCCGAACCCGTGATGTCGTGATATCCGGGCAGCATCCGGGGCGGCGCCACGGGATACAGCCAGAACACCACGAGCCCGATCAGGTTGCAGGCGATCAGCGCGTTCCGGTGCAGCTTGAACGAGGGGACGCGGCGCCAGATCAGCAGCAGCCCGACAAACCCGGCGATAGCACCCTGAAGAAGCACGTAGTACCAGGCGGCCGCGGTCCCGAGGACGGGATGACCCAGCAGCCAGTCGTTCATCTGGCGGGCGAAGTCGCCGCCTAGCTGACTGCTGATAGCGGCCACGGCCAGCGCGTTCTTCAGCCCGACGGCCGCTGCCCCGGCGCGGAACCGGTCGAAGTCATCCAGCCCCCAGAGCACCACCGCAACCGGGATGATCTGCAGGAAGCGCAGCGACTGGTGCCGCGCTGTCGCGGCGCGCGCGGCCAGCAGCGGGTGGCGAAGCCACGGCAGCAGTGAATCCGGCCAGCCTCGAGCCGGGCTCGCTGCCGGCGACGGGGACCTGTTGCCCGCTGGCATGATCCCCGTAGACCTCGGCCTGCCATGGCGCCCGTGTGACGTGCCAGCTCGCACGGCCTCACCTCATGCGCACGTATATGGAGGTGGTCTCCAGATAAGTCTACGACCGTCCGGATGCCGCCACCTCCGCCCGGGCGCGTAGACCGGCATCCCCCACGGTTCCCTGCCTGCGCAGGCCTGACCGGTCCATTTAGGCCGGTTTGATCCCAGATATCAGCAGGATGAAAGCCGCGGCCTCAGGGGCGCGATGGCGACTCGTGCGGCTCGAAGATGCGCGAGGCGTACGCCGCGGCCTGTGTCCTGCGCTCCATGCCGAGCTTGGCGAACAGCGCCGACACGTAGTTCTTGACGGTCTTCTCGGCCAGGTACATCCGCTCGCCGATCTGCCGGTTCGTCAGGCCCTCGCCGATGAGCTCCAGGATCTTGCGCTCCTGCGCCGTCAGCGCCGCGAGCGGATCCTTGCGGGCAGCCTGCTCGCGCATCCTGGCCATCACCTTGCCGGCGGCCTCCGGATCGAGCATCGACTCGCCGCTGGCCACGGTGCGGACCGCGCCCACCAGGTCGGTACCGCGGATCTGCTTGAGCACGTACCCGGCCGCCCCGGCCATGATCGCGTCGAACAGTGCCTCGTCGTCGCCGAACGAGGTCAGCATCAGGCAGCCCACCTCGGGGTAGCGGGAGCGTATCTCCCGGCAGACCGTCACCCCGTCGCCATCGGGCAGCCGCACGTCGAGCACCGCGACATCCGGCATCAGCGCCGGGATCCTGGCCAGCGCAGACTCCGCGGTGCCTGCCTCGCCGATCACAGTGATATCCGGCTCGGTCTCCAGCATGTCCTTCACGCCGCGGCGGACGATCTCATGATCGTCGAGCAGAAAAACCCTGATGCGTGCTGCGCCCTCTGCCTGGTCCGCCATCAGCTGTCGCCTTCCACCGCGGTGAGGAAAATGACCTTTCGACCGGAAACGCACCGCCCCTGGCCCGGTCACCTTCACCATAGCCGCGGTGATCGGGGGCAGCCCAGGACCTTGGTCCCTGATACCGCGGGCCATAGGACTCGGGTCCGCCGGGCCGAAGCCAGGCCGCAGGCGGTTGAATGTCGGCCTGCGCGGACCCAGTGGGTAAAAGGAGTGCAGGAGGGTCGTCATGGCGAAACAGCAGGGAAAGCCGCACGCGCGGGCAGCCGATCCGTCCGGTGCCGCCGCCAGGGTGCCGCGCAAGATCTACGAGCGCGAGCTGATCAGGCTGCAGGCGGAACTGGTCAAGCTGCAGGAGTGGGTGCGCACGGAGGGAGCCAGGCTGGTCGTGGTGTTCGAGGGCCGTGACGCGGCCGGCAAGGGCAGCACGATCAAGCGGGTCACCGAGTACCTCAACCCCCGGGTTGCCAGGATTGCCGCGCTGCCAGTGCCGGGTGAGCGGCAGCGCACGCAGTGGTACTTCCAGCGCTACATCGAGCACCTGCCCGCGGCCGGCGAGATAGTCCTGTTCGACCGGAGCTGGTACAACCGTGCGGGCGTCGAGCGGGTCATGGACTTCTGCACGAAGGCGGAGTACGGCCGGTTCCTGCACCAGTGCCCCATCTTCGAGCGGCTGCTGGTTGAGGACGGCATCCTGCTGCGCAAGTACTGGTTCTCGGTCAGCGACGACGAGCAGGAGCGCAGGTTCCGTGCCAGGCTCGAAGACCCGATGCGGCGCTGGAAACTGTCGCCCATGGACCTCGAGTCGATCAGTCGCTGGGAGGACTACTCGCGCGCGAAGGACGAGATGTTCGTGCACACCGACATCCCCGAGGCGCCATGGTTCGTGGTGGACAGCGCTGACAAGCGGCGGGCGAGGCTGAACATGATCGCGCACCTGCTAAGCACGGTCGGCTATCACGACGTGCAGCGCCGGCCGCTGGAACTGCCGCCGCGGCCAACGGCGACCGGCTACGTCCGGGCACCGCGCGAGTCGCAGACATTCGTGCCTGACCACGTGGCGGTGCTGCTCGGCGGCGGGGCGGCGGCCGGCGGGCGGTAGCGGTCGCATCACCCGCGGGCGGCCGGCCTAGCGCGACAGCCGGCCGAGCAGGTCCGGCAGGCCGGCCACCGAGTCCAGCACGTAGTCGGGTGCCGCTGGCGCGGCGGCGTGCGTCCTGGCCTGGTATTTGCCGGTCCGGACGAGGACCCCGGTCAGCCCGTGGCGCTGCGCGGCAAGGACGTCGTTGTCGATGTCGTCCCCCACCATCAGGGCGTCCGAGGCGGCGGCTCCGACGCGGGAGAGCGCGGCAGCGAAGAACGCCCCGGCGGGCTTGCCGACGACCTCTGCCTGCGTGCCGGTGGCCTGCTCGAGGGCCGCGACGTAAGGTCCCGCGTCGAGTTGCAGGCCGTCCGCGGTGCGCCAGTACATGGCGCGGCTCATGGCCACCAGCCGCGCGCCTGCCTGCAGATGCCCGAAGGCCCGGTTCAGCGCCTGGTAGCTGAACTCCGGCCCGGCGCCGCCGATCAGGACCACTTCGACCTCGGTGTCGCCGTCGCCGGCCAGGGTGACTCCGCTGAGGTCGGCGGTGATGTCACCGCTGTTGAGCAGCAGGCAGCGGGCGCCTGGATGGTGCTCACGCAGGTAGGCCGCGGACAGCACCGGCGCGGTGAGAATGTCCGCCGCCGTCACCGGGAACCCCGCCTGCACGAGCGCGGCCGCCATGGAGTCGCGCGAGCGTGATGTCGTGTTCGTGACAAGGGCAAACGGCAAGCGGGCGGCACGCAGCCATTCCACCGCGCTGACCGCGCCGGGTACTGGCTGCCACGAGACAGTCAGCACGCCGTCAATGTCGAGCAGGACCGCGCCGATGTGCGCCATGCGTCGCTCCCGTGCCATCTGCCTGCATTACATAGTGCCCTGGTGGTGTCCGCGCGCCGCAGGGGGAACGATGTGCTAGTACCCGCCCCAGGGCACGATCAGGTAGTGCGCATAGATTGGCAAATCGGAAGGACAGGCCATGGCGCCAGGCTGGCTGACCGCAGTGGCCTGGACCTACCTGTCGGTCTGCTTCCTCTGCGCTGCCATCGTCGGCTACGACATCTTCGTCTGCGGCCGTCGTCAGTCAATGGGCGTCATGAACGCTGTGTACCCGATCACGGCGCTGTATTTCGGCCCGCTGGCGCTTGCCGTCTACTGGCGGTGGCGGCGGGCGCCGTCCAGGCGCGCGCCGGGAGCGGGGTCGGGCAGCCTGGCGCATGCACCGCAAACAGCAATGGCGCGCACTGGCGAAGCGCCCGGGACCGACGCAGGCCAGCACGGCGCGCATGGCGTTGCCGAGACGCCCGAGCGGCCCGCCGCCGACCGGCAGGCCAAGGCCGGGCAACCGCGGTGGCTGATGATGGCAACCGAGGTGAGCCACTGCGGTTCCGGCTGCGCCCTGGGCGATGTCATCTCCGAGTTCGCCATCTTCTGGCTCGCGCTGTCGATCGCCGGCGTCACCCTGTGGGCCGAGTACATCGGTGACTACTTCTTTGCGCTGGCGTTCGGCATCGTGTTCCAGTACTTCGCGATCGCGCCGATGCGGGGCCTTGGCGTCCGGGATGGCCTCAAGGCGGCCGCCAAGGCCGACTTCATCTCGCTCACGGCGTTCGAAGTCGGCCTGTTCGGCTGGATGGCGGTCATGGCGTTCGTGCTGTTCCCCGCACCGAATAACCTGACGCCGGGCTCGGCCGCCTTCTGGTTCCTGATGCAGGTCGGCATGATGATCGGATTCTTCGCGTCCTGGCCGGCCAACGTGTGGCTGGTCAGGCGCGGCATCAAGATCCCGATGTAAGCGGGCGCGCCCGTAGCCTGGCTACCCGCCGGTGGGCACGACCACGACCGGGCAGCTCGAGTGGTTGGCCACCTGGCTGGACACCGAGCCGAGCGTAAGCGGGCCGAAGCCGCCGCCGCCGCGGGTGCCGACCACGACGAGGTCGCTGTCCTTGGATGCCTCGATGAGCGCGTGCGCAGGAAGCCCGCTGATCGCTGTCACCGTGATGGATTCCGGCTTCTCGCCACGTTTCTCGGCGACCGCCGCGACAGCGGACTCGGCGCTCTTGCGGACCTCGGCGACCTTTTCCTCGTCACCGGGATAAGGCGTCGGGTTGCCGGTCCAGTAACTTGACGCGACGGGGTGCACCGCGAGGACGGTCAGCCTCGTCTTGCGCAGGGCTGCCTCGGCCATCGCCCACTCCAGGGCTCCGGTGGCACGGTTCGAGCCGTCAATGCCTACGACTATGCCTGACATCTGACCCTACTTTCCGGGCGGCTGCGGGTGAGCCGGCCCGGTGCCAATTCTGCGCCAACCCCGCATGGGATTTCCGGTTCCGGGTAGTTAAACGCGCCCGCGGTTGGCGTAAGCGCCGTCAGCCAATGCTTGGAGCGAGCGACGTGACCTGGAGCAGGTGGCCGTCCGGCGGCCGCGAGCCGCTAGCTAACCCCGCGCATCGGTAGCGGCGATGCAGATCCCACGTGTTGAAGGGCTGATAGGCAAGCTTGTCGCGCTCGCGACGGCCGCTGCGGTCGTGGTGGCGATGCTGCTCGTGCTAGCGGCGGTGCACCTGCTGCCCCAGATCAGGAATCCGTTCGCGACGACGACCACGGTCCGCAGTTCCCAGGTACTGCTCAAGTCGATCACGGCGCTCAGCCGCTACGAGGCGGCGAGCGGGTCGTTCCAGGTCGTGATCGACCTGACCCAGCACACTTCCTTCCTGCCGTCTTACCTCGCTGGCAGCCAGACGCTGTTCATCGGACAGGGAACGGTGATCGCGTACGTGAACTTCTCGCAGCTCAAGGGCCCGTCGATCCAGATGTCGCCGAACCGGGCGAACGTGACCGTCACGCTTCCGGACGCGCAGCTAGAGCCGCCGGTACTCAACGTCAGGCAGTCTTACGTCTTCGCCGAGCAGCAGGGCCTGCTGAACCGGGTGGCCGACTTCTTCTCCGGGAACCCGAACAGCCAGCAGCAGGTCTACATCCTGGCCCAGCAGCGGATCGCGGCGGCGGCCAGACAGAGCCAGCTGATTGCGGAGGCCCAGCAGAACACCAGGGACATGCTGCAGGGGATGCTGCGATCACTGGGGTTCCAGCAGATCACGGTTGACTTCAGTGCCGCAGGCGGCATGCGGTGACCGCGCAGGCCGAGGGCCGGCCAGACCAGCAGGACGAGCAGGACGAGCAGGAGCAGCAGGATCAGCCCGAGCAGCAGGACTGGGCCGGAAGCCGCCGCGGTCAGCTGATCGAGGCGGCGCAGGCGCGCTGGGCCGCGGCTCTCACCGACCTGGGCGGCCGCAACACCCTGCTCTACTACAAGGACCGCAGGGCAGGCACCCTGGACCTGGCGGCCGCGGATCCGGCGGCACTCGAGCACTTCCGCAGCACTGGGTCGGTCAGGCTCACCCGGCTCTTCAGTGACGTGGACGCGCGGGCCGACGCGATCCGCCGGGTACAGGTCATCTACCGGAAGGCCCGCGAACTGCTCGAGGAGCGCGGCCTGCGCGCGGCCTACCTGGCGACCGGCATGGCCCGCTGGGACGAGCTGTTCCTCGAGCCCGCTGCCCCGGTGATGCTGCAGCGACTGACGATCACGCCGAGCCGGGCCAGGCACGATGACTTCGACCTCGCGCTCGACGACGAGGCCGAGGTCAACCCGCTGCTGCTGCACAAGCTGGCGGATGCCTACGGCGTTGCCGCGGGCAAGCTGGCGGACCTGCGCGGCGAGGCCCTTTACCGCCAGCTGCGCGAGATGGCCGACGCTGCCGAGGTGCCCGGATTCGCGATCAGCCACCGCCAGGTGATCGGCACCTTCACCTATGCCAAGCTGCCGATGGTGCGGGATATGCAGGCCGCCGGCGAGCTGCTCGCCGACAGCGACGTGGTCGCGGCAATCGCCGGCGATCCAGACGCCCAGGAGCTACTGTCCGCGGACCAGAAGATTGACTCGGTGGTGGACACGCCGTCCGAGGACTTCTCGGTCCTGGACGCCGACTCCTCGCAGCGCAGCGCGATCGCGGCGGTGCTGTCCGGGCGCAGCCTGGTCATCCATGGGCCACCGGGAACCGGCAAGAGCCAGACCATTGCCAACCTGATCGCGGCGCTGGTCGCACGCGGCCGCAAGGTCTTGTTCGTCGCCGAGAAGCGCGCCGCCATCGACGCCGTGCTATCCCGCCTGAAGAGCACCGGCCTTTCCGACCTGGCGCTCGATATCCACGAGGGGACGCGTGACCGGATGCGGATCGCGCGCGACCTTGGCGCGACCCTCGACCTCGCGCAGCAGGAGGACATGTCCGACGACGCTGAGCTGCGCCGCCGGCTGACCGACCGGCAGCGCAGGCTCACCGAGCACGTCACCGCGCTACATGAGGCACACCCGCCGTGGGGCCTGACTCCCTTCGGCGTCCAGTCCGCGCTGCTCGGCGTGCCTGAGCAGGCGCGCACCGCAGCCAGGCTGCCAGCGGTGGAGCGGATCAACAAGGCGGTCGCCGACCAGATCAGGGACGAGCTGAGGGAGTTCGCGCACCTGGGCGGATTCACGCTGCGCGCCAACTCGAGCCCGTGGTTCGGCGCGGAACTGCCCACTACCGGCGACGTTCAGCGCGCGTGCGAGCTCGCGGTCCGGCTGAGCACGCACACGGTGCCAGTGCTGGTCGACAGGGTCGCCCGCACGAGCGCGGAGACCGGCCTGCAGGAGCCGCGCTGCTTTGCCGACGTCGTCGCTCGCATGCAGCTGTACGCCGGCATCGAGCAGGTCCTCCGCGTGCTTGACGCGGCCGTGTTCGGCGCCCGGCCGGGAGTCCTGGCCGCGGCGCTGCGCGGCTCGTCCGACAGCGGCGTCGGCTTCGCCGAGCGCCGCCGGCTGCGCCGCACGGGCCAGGGCCTGTTCCGGGGCGGCGGCAAGCCGTCAGCACCCGAGATCGCGGTGATGCTATCGGCGGCCGCCGACCAGCTTGCCGAGTGGGAGCGGCAGCGCAGGCCAGGCTCGCTTGCACCCGACCGCGGCGCCGATGCCGGCCTGCCCAGGCTGCCTGCCGGGTTCGCGGAGCTGACCATGCTCTACTCCGAATGCTCGGGCCAGCTTGCGGCGCTGAGCGGCTATGTCCGGCCACCGGACGGCGACCTGGAACCGTGGCTGACGGCGCTGGCCGCCGACCAGGACACGGCCTGGAAGCTGCCTCGCCTTGCGGAACTCGCCGCCCGGTTCGATGGCCTTGGCCTCGGACGGCTGCTCGACCAGATGAGCCGCGACGCCGTGCCGCCCGAACTGGCGGCGGCGGCGTTCGACCATGCCTGGTACTCCTCGATCCTGGATCAGATCCGGGTGCGCGACCCGCGGTACGCGGCATCGCCAGGCGACGCGCTGGACGAGATAGCCAGCGACTTCCAGGCCCAGGATGTCGAGCACCTGGCCGCCAACAGGGTGCGGGTGCGGCGCGCGTGGGCGCAGCGACTGCGCGAGGCGCTTGACCGGCACCCGCTTCAGGCGCGCATCATCCGCAAGCAGGCGGCGCTGCGCCGCGGCCACCTGCCGCTGCGGCGCCTACTGGACCAGACCGGTGACGTGCTGTTCGAGCTCAAGCCCTGCTGGGCGATGTCACCGCTCATGGTCAGCCAGGTGCTGCCGGCGGCCAGGCTCTTCGACGTCGTGATCTTCGACGAGGCAAGCCAGATCGTGCCCGCCGACGCGATCCCCTCGATCATGCGCGGGCACCAGATCGTCGTAGCCGGCGACGACAGGCAGCTGCCGCCCACCACGTTCTTCCGGCAGTTCACCGGTGGCGACGACGAGGCGGACGAGGACAGCGACGACAGCCTGGTGTCGTTCGGCGAGGGCTTCGAGTCCGTGCTCGACGCGCTCAGGCCGCTGCTCCCCACCTGCCCGCTGAACTGGCACTACCGCAGCCGGGACGAGCGCCTGGTGGCCTTCTCCAACACCCGCATCTACGGCGGCGCGCTCACCACGTTCCCCGGCGTTTCCAGAGAAGACTGCCTTCGCCATGTGGTCGTGGCGCAAACCCCAGAGCCCGGCCAGGAGGTGTCGGTAACCGCAGAGGTACGCAGGGTCGTGCAGCTCATCCTCGAGCATGCGCGCACCCGGCCGTCGGAGTCGCTCGGCGTCATCGCGCTTGGCATCAGGCACGCCGAGCGGATCGACGAGGCGCTGCGGGCCGCCCTGGCCGAGCATCCCGAGCTCGAGGGCTTCTTCGCGGAGGACACCCTCGAGCCGTTCTTCGTCAAGAACCTGGAACGCGTCCAGGGTGACGAGCGCGATGCGATCATCCTGTCCATCGGGTACGGCAAGCACGCCGACGGCCGGATGCGCTATCAGTGGGGGCCGCTGCTGCGCGACGGCGGCGAGCGCCGGCTGAACGTGGCCGCGACCCGCGCAAAGCACCGCCTCACCCTGGTCAGCTCGTTCTCAAGCCATGACGTCGACCCGGACCGCGTCACCAAGGCCGGTGCCCGGCTGCTGGCGGAGTACCTGGAGTACGCCGGATCGGGCGGCACCCCGGCCACGGCGACAGGGGGCCAGAACCTGTCCGCATTCGAAACTGACGTGCGCGACCGGCTCGCTCAGTGGGGCATAACGGTCGTCCCGCAGTACGGGGTCGGTGGCTACCGGATCGATTTCGCCGTCACGCACCCGCAGGATCCCAACCTGATGGTGCTGGCGGTCGAGGCCGACGGCGCGTCCTACCGTGAGTCAGGCAGCGTCCGCGACCGCGACAGGCTGCGCGCCGAGCACCTGCAGCGGCTGGGATGGCGCTTTCACCGGGTCTGGTCCACTAACTGGTTCCACGATCCGCAGCGTGAGGTCGCCAAGGTCCGGGAGGCCTATGAGCGCGCCCTCATCTCACTCGACGGCCAGCAGCGGACGCAGGATGCTACCCCGGCCCCAGCCGCGCAGGAGGCGCCGCCGGTGGTCCCGGAGGCCGGGCATGTGCTGGAGCGGGAGGTGCCGGTTGACGGGCATGTGCTGGAGCAGCAGGTGCAGGTGGACGCCTACGTACTAGAGCGGCAGGCGCCGCAGCTGCGCGCACAGGATCAGCAATGAGCGCCTACTACCGGCGCGGACGGGATCGGCGCGGAAGGGACCGCAGACGCCGGTCGCGGCCGCGGCGAAGGAGGCGGCTGTCCGGGTGCCTGCTCTTGATAGTCGCGGTCATCCTCGTGCTGCTGGCCCTGTCGCTGCTCTTCGGCGGCTTCCAGATGGGAAAGAAGACCGACGGCTCTATCCGGCAGCTGAGCTGCCAGCCTGCTCAGTGCCACGGCACCGCAACGTGATCTGAGCTGCGTCGCTTCTGCAAGGCCCACGCCAACCGAGAGCTCGCCGGCAGTTACGGTATGCGTCATGGCGGCAGGGCTTGACCAAAGGGCTGACATGACGCTGGCCCTTGGGCCGGTTGGCGTAGCACTGACAGTGTCGGAAACCTACCTGGATGAGGCAGCCGAGGCAGAACGCCTTGGCTATCGCGCGGCCTGGCTCGCGGGCGGCCAGCTCGACCGCCTGAGCCGGCTAGCCGACGTTGTCCGGGCCACGACGGCCATGCAGGTCGGATCAAGCATCATCTCGCTGGACGTCTACGCCGCGGATATGGTCGCGGAGTTCTACGCGCGGGAGGACGAAGCTGCGCCGGGACGCCTGGTGATCGGCCTCGGCGGCCCGCAGAAACCACACCCGCTGCCCGCCATGCGCGACTTCCTGGACACGCTCGACGCGGCGCAGCCGCCGGTGCCCGGCCACCGGCGGCTGCTAGCAGCACTCGGCCCGCGCAAGCTGGAAATGGCCCGCGACCGGTCCGCCGGGGCGATCCTGCTCCTGGTCACGCGGGCGTACATCGGCACCGTCCGCGAGCTCCTCGGCGAGCACTCCACGCTGGTCGTTGACCAGTTCGTCGTAGCCGACAGCAGCGCTGCACAGGCACGGCAGACCGCGGCCAGGTCGCTGCGGTTCCTGGCCGGGCTGCCCGGCTACCAGGCCAGCCTCGCGCGGATGGGCTTCACCGCCGACGAGATCGCCGGCGTCGGCGAGAGGCTGTTCGATGAGCTCGTGATCTGGGGCGACGCGAAGCAGATCGGCGCCCGCATCAGCGCGCAGCTAGCCGCCGGTGCCGATCACGTGATACTGCACGTCCTCAGCGAAAGTCACCAGCCAGGCACGATGCAGGTCGCCAGGAGCCTGGCCGGCCTGCTGCCCCGCTGAGGCCGGCGCCTGAGGTCGCTAGCCGTGGTCCGGCGAGATGAACAGCAGCGACTCCTCGCCAGGCGGCAGCCAGTTGTAGCGCACCGAGCCGATGGGACGCCAGCCCTTGGCTCGGTACAGCGCGATGGCCTGCGGGTTCAGCGTAACGACCTCAAGCACCGCGGCGCCGCCCCGTGCCCGCGCGCCGGCCAGCGCAGTGTCAAGCATGCGGCCGCCCGCCCCGCTGCCGCGCGCCAGCGGAGCGACGAACAGCACCGATACGCAGAGCAGCGTGTCAGGCTCGGCCTGCAGGTGCGCCGCCCACGCGGTCGCCGCCTCGCCCGGACGGGGCCTGGCCAGCGCGACATGCCCGCAGATGCCACGTTCGGTGCATGCGACCCAGGCAGCGAGCTGCCGGCTTCCGGACAGCCAGGCCGCCGGGTCGGCGGGCCACACCAGCGGATACCGGTCGTGCTCGTGCACCTGCCGGAGCACGGATACGCACGCGTCCATGTCTGCGGGCAGCCGGGGGCGGACGGTGATCCGGCCCTGCACGTGCGGCCCTCTGCTGGTAGCCGGCCTGCCCGGCTGCTCCCGGTCAGGCAATCCCGCTCGCCGCGACCTGGCCCGCGACGGCGCCGTCGACGTAGGTCACCGTGTTGGCCGCGATGGCGGGGATGCGCGGGCCGGGCAGCACGATGCCGGTCAGGTTCAGCGGGTCGGCGGCGGACAGCCGCACGGTCTCGCCGGCTGGCCGCTGCTTGCGCACCGACCGGAGCACGTCGAGCGCGTCCGGGTGGGCGTACTGCTCGCCGCTGAAGCCGGCCACGAACCGGCCGCCGCGCATCGTCCCCCGCGCCTCCATGCGCCGGAATGCCCAGAGCAGGTCCCGCCACGCAATCGCGAGGTTCTCCCGCGCCACGACGTCACGGAACACCACACCCCACCGGGCGGCCAGCTGCTCCGCGACTGCCTCGGCCAGCTCGTCCCTGTCGGTGTCTGCTGCCGGATCCGGCAGCAGCGACCAGCGCCCGGACGCCCCGCCCGTACTGCCGCGCAGCCCGCGCCGCAGGCCTCGCGTGGGCGCGTAGGCCGCCGGGGAGCCGCGCCGCAGCAGCGACCTGACCGCCCGGAACCCGTCCGCCGTGACCAGGCCGCGGGCCACGCCCTCCCAGAGCGCCTCGTCGATCTCGTAAGGCAGCCGGCCGGTCATCGTCGCGAGGTCAGGGCGGAACAGCGCGCCGTGCTGGCGGAGGGCGTCCAGTACCTCGCGCGTCCGGCCGACGGCGGGCTCGGCCGGGCTGAGGTCGCCGCGCGCCGCCCGGAGCAGCCATGGCAGGTCGTCGCGGATCGCCAGCGTGATCGGGGTGGCGCGGGACGGCGTCATGCCGCCGCGGCGCGGGGCGGTGTCAGGCTCGCTGTCGCGGACCGACAGCCGTCCCCAGCAGACCTGCCCGGACATGCACAGCTCGTCCAGCCACTCGCGGCGGTAGCCCTCGACCCGCGCGGCGAGCACGCCGGTCTCCCATGCCCCGGTGGCAAGCTCGAAGCCCTGCAGCTGCTCGACTACTGCCAGGATGCCGAACCGGCCCTCGCGCCTCGTGCCGGCCGCGACGTGCTGCCACCGCAGCAGGAACCGCATGAAGTCGCGCGCCGTGACCGGCTCGATCTCCCGCCTGCGTCGTTCCCTCGTGTAGACGTGAATCCGCGACAGCAGGCGGCGTGAGCAGAACTCCTCGTTCCCGTCCTGATCGGTGAAGTGACCACGGATCGCGAAGCCCTCGGCCTCAAGGTTCGCCAGAGCGCGCGTTATCAGCGGCTCGCCGAGCCCGCCCGCCGCGGCCAGGCTGGCCACGGTAGCGGGGCCCTGGCAGTCCAGGTGGCCGCGGAGCATGTCGGCCGCCGCCGTCTCCTCCTCGGGCGGATCCGCCGCGACCGGGCAGCGGTGGTCGGGCATGATCGCGGCGGCGGGGAACAGCGCCTGCACCGCGGGCCTGCGCTCGACGGCCGACCAGAGCACGCCGGCCTGGGTGTGCACCTCGACTGCGCGGGCGGCGCGCACCAGCGCGGAGAACCAGTCCTGCCACGCTGCCGCCGGGCGGATCACGACCAGGTTCATCAGCAGGTCGTGCAGCTCGTCCTCGTCGCGCGGATCGGGGCGGACCTGCTCGGCGACGCGCTCGATCGCCGCCGGGTCCAGCCTGCCCAGCTCGTGCGGCTCGACCGGGAGGCCGCGGCGCAACGGGACCGCGCGGCTGCGCCGCTCCTCCAGCGGCGCGTCGTCGAGGAAGGTGAACGGCCGGCCGTTGAGGATCTCGTGCGCCAGCACCGACGGCTCGGTGGTGTCGCGCACGACGACAGTGACGTGCCCCGACTCGATCCCGGCGACCAGGTCCTTGAGGCCGTCGATATCCATGGCCTCGTGCAGGCAGTCGGTCAGCGTCTGGCGGACCAGCAGGTGATCCGGGATCTGCAGCGGGCCGGGCGCCACGTTCTCCTGGCAGGCCGCCAGGGTCGGGAACACCGCCGCCATCAGGTCGTCCGCCTCCATCCGCTGGATGGCGGGCGGGTTCTTCTTGCCGCCGCGGCGGCGCAGCACGGCCAGCGACGTGTTGAGGTTCCACCGCCACCTGGCGGCGAACATTGGCGAGGTGAGCACCGCCTGGCGGACCACCTCCTCGACCGTGCCCGAGGCCAGGAACTTCGGCACACGGTCCAGCGGGAAGCTGTGCTGCGGCCCGAGCGAGAGCAAGATCGCATCGTCGCTCGCTGCGGCCTGCAGCTCGAAGTCGAACGTCACGCAGAACCGCTTGCGCAGCGCCAGTCCGAGCGCCCGGTTCAGCCTGGCGCCGAACGGGGTGTGCCCGACCAGCTGCATCCCGCCGGCCTCGTCGAAGAACCGCTCGAGCACGATCGTGTCCATGGTGGGCAGGACGCCGAGCTGGGCGAGCCCGGCGGCCAGGTATGCGGCTATGGTCTCGGCTGCGTCCGCGCCGATCCCGCACTGCTCTTCCAGCCAGCTGGCCGCCGCGGCCTGACCGCCCGCCGCCAGCTGCCCGGCGACGGCCGACCTGATCGCGCAGACTTCCTGCGACAGCTCCGCGGTCCGGCCGGGTGCCTCGCCGAGCCAGAACGGCACCGACGGCGGCGCGCCCTGGGCGTCGACCACCCGGACTACGCCAGGCTCCACCCGGCGGATCCGCCACGACGTCGTGCCGAGCAGGAAGACATCGCCCGCCATGCTCTCGATCGCCCAGTCCTCATTGACCGTGCCGACCAGGACATCGTCGGGCTCGGCCAGGACCCGGTAGTCGCCCAGCTCGGGGATCGCGCCGCCGGAGGTGAGCGCCGCGAGCCGGGCACCGCGCCTGCCGCGCAGCAGGCCGCTGACCTGGTCGCGGTGCACGTACGCGGCGCGGCGGCCGCGGCCGGTGCGGATGCCTTCCGACACCAGCTCGGTGACCTCGCCGAAGTCCGCGGCCGAGACGGACTCGAACGGCGCCGCGCCGCGGACCAGCGACAGCAGCTCAGCTGCGTCCCACTCGGCGGCCGCGCACTCGGCCACCACCTGCTGGGCCAGGATGTCGAGCGGGCACGGCGGGATCAGCAGCCTGTCGAGCCGGCCAGACCTGGCGCCGTGCATCAGGGCCGCGCACTCCACCAGCTCGTCGCGCGAGGTCGGGTAAAGCAGCCCGCGGGGCACGCCGTGCCGGGTGTGATTGGACCTGCCGACCCGCTGCAGGAAGGTAGCGAAGCTACGGGGCGAGCCGATCTGGCAGACCAGCTCCACCGGCCCGATGTCGATGCCCAGCTCCAGTGACGCCGTAGCCACCAGCGCGCGCAGGTCACCGCCGCGCAGCCGCGCCTCCACCCGCTGCCTGCGGTCCTTGGACAGGCTGCCGTGGTGGGCCGCCACCTGGCCGTCGCCGAGCCGCTCGCCAAGCTGGTGGGCTATCCGCTCGGACATCCGCCGGGTGTTGACGAACACCAGCGTGGTCCGGTGCTCCTGCACGTGCGCGGCGATCAGGTCGCAGATCTCGTCCATCTGCTCGCTGCTCGCCACCGCTCCGAGCTCGTCGCCCGGCAGCTCCAGGCCCAGGTCGAGCTCACGCTGATGGCCCGAGTCGACGATCGAGCAGCGCGGCGCCCCGGCACCGTCCGACCGGTCGGCGCCGGCCCCGACGAGCAGCCGGGCGACAGCCTCGATCGGCCGCTGGGTAGCGGACAGGCCGATGCGCTGCACTGGCCGTCCCGCCACGTGCTGCAGCCGCTCGAGTGTCAGCGCCAGGTGCGAGCCGCGCTTGTTGCCGGCCACCGCGTGGATCTCGTCCACGATCACGGTGCTGGCCGTGCGCAGCATCTTCCGGCTTCGCTCCGCGGTCACCAGCAGGTACAGCGACTCGGGGGTGGTGATCAGGAAGTCCGGCGGGCGCTTCAGCATCGCGGCCCGCTCCCCGGCCGCCGTGTCGCCCGTCCTGACCGCCACCCTTATCTGCGGCGCGGTCATCCCGAGCTCGGCCGCGACCGCCGCGATCTCCGCCAGCGGCTGCTCGAGGTTCTGCCAGATGTCGACGGCAAGGGCCTTCAGCGGCGAGACGTAGACCACCTGCGGCCCGGCTGCCTGGTCGCCGGCGTCGGTCGCGGCGTCGCCCGCGCGCGCTCCGGCGTCCCCGCCGCCAGGCCCGGCGAGCGCCGCGGCCTGCTCGTGCGCCCGGTAGATACGGTCGATGCACACCAGGAACGCCGCCAGGGTCTTACCAGACCCGGTCGGCGCCGCTATCAGCGTGTGCCGTCCCGCCGCGATCTCGGCCCAGCCCCCGGCCTGGGGCTCGGTCGGCCCAGCCGGGAACCGCCGCTCGAACCAGGCACGGACGGCCGGATGGAACGACTCCAGCACCCAGCCACAGTAACCCGGGGCTCTGACATTCCGCCCCGGCCAGGCTGCAGGGCGGCGCCGGCCGGCGCGCCTGTCACCCGTCGCTGGAGGTGGCCCAGAGGTTGATGCCCGCATCCACGGCCTGCTGATCGATCGCGGCGAGCTCTTCCTGGCTGAACGACGACCGCCCGGCGGCGGCCAGGTTCTCCTCTAGCTGCGCGACGCTGCTGGCGCCGATCAGCGCCGAGCTGACCCGCGGATCGCGCAGCACCCAGGACAGGGCGAGCTGGGCCAGCGACTGGCCGCGGCCGCGGGCGATGTCGTTCAGCGCGCGCACGTGCGCGATATCCCGCTCGCTGAGATCGTCGGCGGACAGCGACGCGTGCTGGCTGGCCCGCGATCCGGCCGGAACGCCGCCGAGGTACTTGCCGGTCAGGATTCCCTGCGCGAGCGGCGAGAATGCGATGCACCCAATGCCCTGCTGGCCGAGCACGTCAAGCAGGCCGCCCTCGATCCAGCGGTTGAGCATCGAGTACGAGGGCTGGTGGATCAGCAGCGGAGTGCCGAGGTCGGCCAGGATTGCCGCGGCCTGCTCGGTCCGCTCCGCGGAGTAGGAGGAGATGCCCGCGTACAGCGCGCGGCCGGACTGGACCGCCGTGTGCAGCGCGCCCATCGTCTCGGCCAGCGGCGTTTCCGGGTCGAACCGGTGGCTGTAGAAGATGTCGACGTAGTCCAGGCCCATCCTGGCCAGTGACTGATCGAGGCTGGCCAGCAGGTACTTGCGCGAGCCCCACTCGCCGTAGGGTCCTGGCCACATGTCGTAGCCCGCCTTCGTCGAGATGACCAGCTCGTCCCGGTACCGGCGCAGGTCCTTGCGCAGGATCTGGCCGAAGTTCTGCTCCGCAGATCCGTACGGCGACTCGTAGCCCGCGAATGCCTGCCGCGACGCGAGCCGGGCCTGGTCGCCGTAGTTGTTCGCCAGGTCGAAGTGCGTGACCCCGAGGTCGAAGGCCCGGAGAATGATTGCCCGCTGCGTGGCGAGCGGCGTCTCGAAGCCGAAGTTGTACCAGAGCCCGAGCGAGATCTCGGGCAGCTTGATCCCGCTGCGGCCGCAGCGGCGGTAGGGCATCTTCTCGTCGTACCGGTCGGGCGCCGCAGCATAGGTCATATCGGCAAGTCTGCCATTGGGTGACCTCCGCCAGGGGTCAGGCTTCCGGCTGCCCGGAGCCGTCCGGCAGCAGCCGCAGGTGACGCTCGGCCAGCCGGGTGAGTTCGGCGGGCAGCAATTCGCCGCGCACCCGCAGCCTGGCCACGCCGCCGTCGGGGAAGACGTCCAGCCGGACGTGCGTGACCGGCCCGGCCGAGCTGACAGGGCCTGCGGGGGAGACCAGGAACCGGTGCCGGGTGTCGGGCTGCAGCGCGGTCCTGGACAGTAGCTCGTGCCAGTCGGCTTCGGCGGGCAGCGCCTGGCCGGCCGCCGACGCCCCGAGCAGCCGGGCCCAGCCCGGCGCGTTGCCGACGAAGTACGACGTGTCGATCTCGACCTCGCGGATCAGCCCGGCCGCCGCGAGTGCCACCGTGACGTAGTCGTTCCCGCCCTTCCGGCGGCGCGCGTTCTCCCAGCCATCGGCCATGCCGGTGGCTGAGCCCGGCATGATCAGGTGCACGGCGGAGGCGTAGAAGTCGTCCGAGCAGCCGGCCACCCGGCCGCCGTTCTCGACCGCCGCCAGGTCGACGGTCCCGGCCAGGAACGCGGGATCAGGCGCCGGCTCGCCGTGCACGCGGAACCTGGCCACCCCGCCGTCCGGGTAGATCGACAGCCGCAGGTGCGTCCACCGGTGCGGATCGGTGACCGGGTAGCGGTTGACCTCGTCCCCGGCCGCCGCGGTCCGCTCGACCAGCGGGTGCCAGCGCATCCCGGCCAGCTCGGCAGGTGCCGGGTACCCGTCCGCGCTGACTGCCTCCACCGAGATCTCGGGCGGGAAGTTGCCCTTGAAGAAGGAGGTGTCCACGGTCACGCCGCGGACCACGCCTGGCACGCCGAGCCGGACGATCGCGTGGTCGTGACCCGGCTCGCGCCGCCGCCTGGTCTCCCAGCCGTCGTAGACCTTGCCCCTTGGCCCGAACTGGCCGGCCGCGAA